>CAYONM010000071.1:0-12640 GCA_964405325.1 uncultured candidatus Brocadiaceae bacterium
TCTTGTTTGCCCGTTTGGCGATATCGTCCTTCAGCGCTTTCATGATCCAGCCGAGGTCAGCCAATCGTTCACGCCAGATTTCCACCTGCGCCGTATTGGCAACGAGATCGTCCATTACCTCAGGCCTGGGCTCCACCGGACGACCATCGACCCCTCGTTCCTTTGGCCAAATCATCAGCCAACGGCGTACCACCTCCCGGGCAGACCACGTCTGTGCTCGCTTGGGCAAAATACGCAACACGACATGCAGGTGGTTTGACATACAACTGTAACTGCTTACCTCACAGGCCGTCGCTTGCGCTAGCAGGCGTAAACGGCTTTCAATCCAACGCTTACGGTGCTCAACATCACGGCCATCGTGATCCTGACCAGCCAAGAACGCTCGGCGAACACAGCGGGAGATGCAATGCACCCACGGCGGATTCGACGGGTCAAACTGCTTTCGACGCGGCACGGGCATGATGATGCTCCTTTCGATGAACCCTAAAATACACGGTGTAAGTTCTGTGTCCCGATATATGTGTGCATGGCAACTTTATTTTGTGACAGCTTTATTCGTGGCAGCCTTATTCGTCATGGCAGCTTTATTCGTCGAACTCAATCGTACGAGCCCTGCTGGCCACCATGACTGATGGGCGGCCGAAAGGCCGCCCATCAGTATTTTGTTCTTCGTTATGAACGAGAGCTTGTCAGTCGCGTTCCAGGGCACCGGCGTCGCGGCGTTCGCCCGCGGGCTTCTGACCACGCATGTCGCTCAGGAAGGGGCCATTGACGTACTGCCAGGCGTAGAGCTCGTCGATGCTGGTCTTGGACTCCGCCAAGGTGCTATGGCAGACGCGCAAGAAGTCGATGGCGCCCACAAGATCCTTGCCGACCAGAAAGTCAGCCTGGTTGTCAAGAGAGGCATCGGCAGACAAGCCGCTGGCGGCCTCGTTGCTGAGGCTGCCATCCAGATAGATGCGCATGCTGCCGCTGGCACGGTCCACTTCCGCCAGGACATGATGCCAGTCGCCATCGTTGACCGCCGTGGCGGTGGTGACAGCGCCGCTGGCTCCCTTGCCACCGATCGTGAACACGGCCTTGCCGCTGGCATCGATGCGCAGGGCGTAGCCCTTGCTGCCGTCGTGCTTGCCCATCAGCAGGCCGCCGCTGTGGCCGCTATCGGTCTTGAACTTGGCCTCGAGCAACAGGTTGCCGGTGGTGCTGATCAGAGTGACCCGGCGCTCGCCTGGATAAACGGCGACCTGTCCCTCTTCGAAGGCCGGCTGGCCGCGCTTCTTGGTCTTCGGCTCGGGTACCTTCCAGATCTCCTTGTTCACCGACTTGTCGAAATTCTTGTAGGTCCGTTGTCCCGTGTTGCTGACATAGTTGGCCAGCTCCAATTGGAAGTCGGCCCGCATAGCGGCATCGCCGACGGTACCGACGCGCTTGCCGTCGAAGGCGATGGCGCCGTTGGTCCAATCCTCGGAGGGAGCGGCGACGTAATCCTCGAGCGTGGTGTTGCTCATGCGCAGCGGGAAGGTCGGAATCTGGTTGTACATGAAGCGGTTGAAGTGCGGCTCGCGCATGAACAGGGCGAAGTCGGTGACGAAGCTGGGATCGGCGCGGTTCTCTGTGAAATGCCATTCGCCGATGGTCCGGGCCAGAGCCCAGGGATAGAAGTACTGGCCGCCGGCATCGATCGCCGCCGAATCGGCGGTCAGCCGGAAATCGGCGCCAGCATCGCCCTGTTCGGTAAGGGCGTTGTCGCTCAATTCACCGACAATGGGCTGTTGCGCCACCTTGGTGCCCAGTTCGCCGAAGCGGATCGGGAATTCCTGCATCTGCTCCGCCATCTTTTCGATGGTCGGTCCGGTGATGTCCACCGGTACGTCGATGCCGTTCTTCTGGTTGTCTGCGACCAGCTCGCCGGCTTCGGCGGGACCATGGAAGATGTTGCGGCCGAAGGCCAGCGAGGGCACGCCCTGGATGCCGGAAGTGCCGGTATCGCCACCGCCGACCAGCGACGGGTTCTCCACCCGGTTGTTGCGGATGAACTGTTCGCCGATCTCGGCGAAGACGTTGGAGATGATGTCGGTGCGATTACCGCTCGAGCCGCCGGTGGCGCGGGCATGACGATACAGGGTGTTGTTGGTGAAATGGTTCAGGAAGCCGAAGACCGAGAAATAGCCCCCCGTCTCGCTGCGGTACGGATCGTTGGGATCGATACTGCGGTCCCAGATGATATTGTTGAAGGCGACGATCTTGTAGCCGCCATCGATGTAGTAGGGATAGGACAGGGTCATGGGCTTCTTGTTACCCCACAGGCCGCCGGGCATGAAGCCGGTAGAATTGCCAATGGTGTTGGCAAAAGAATAGATCAGGCCACCCTCCCAGAGGGAGAAGCCGCCGTAGTCGTTGACCGCCAGGGCGGTGTCCTCGGTGCTGTTCTGATAGATCAGAATGCGTGTCAGCGGTATTTCCGCTTCAGTGATGCCACTGGTCGTACCGCCGTGGACCATGATCGCAGCACCGAAGGAACGCTTGATGATGTTACCGGCGATGCGGCCGGTCTCGGCGCGCTGCACATTGACGGCGGGAATGGCGGAATAACGCCATCCTTGATGCCGAATACCGGCGTCTTCGAATGTGTTACGGAGAATGTCCACATGCCCGATCCGGCTCCAGGGAAAGCCGCTGATGCCGCGACCGATGCGATTGTGCTGCCAGGACCTGCCATCGGAGAAGATGATGCTGGAGTCCCAGATGTTCTGGAAGACGTTGTCGCTGATTTCGATGCCGGTCATCAGCTCCAGCTTCCAGTCCGCGGCATTGCGCCACTTGGCCCAATCCTTTTCCGGTGCTTTGATCCAATTGTAGAAGACGTGCTTCATCAAGTCGCGGAAGACGTTGTTGGTGAAGGTGATATGGCGCGCATCGCCGCGCAGATCGATCGCGATGCCATCGGTCCAGCGGAATTCGAGGCCGGATACCTCGATGTGCTGCTGATCTTCGACGATCATGGCCTGCTCATCGACTACCAGTTCCAGGTCCAGGTCGTTGGCCGAAACGCCGGACTCCGGCCGGTAATAGAGCAGGTCGTTCTCCTGATCCAGGTAGAACTCGCCGGGGCTGTCCAGATAGCCGGGCACGTTTTCGATCTTGTAGCGGGTGCCGGGATTGAAGCCGTTGGGATTGATCTGCGAGAAGCCGCCCTGTTTTGGATCGTACTGATGGAAGGTCTGGCCTTGCTTGTTGGTGACCTCCAGCTGCAAGGGGTTCTTGGGCGTGGCGCCACCCATCAGCGAGGGATAGGTGCTCCAGACGATGCCGCCGACGAAGAAGTCCACCGGCTTGCCCTTGAGATCCTCATCATAACCACCGGGAGTCTTGACCTCCTTACCTTCGGTATCCGTGAAGGGTTTCACCTCGCCGTCCCAGGCGGGCCAGTAATCGTGGGCGAATTCTCTGCCCGCAGGCTGCCAGTCCGGGAAGCGCGCCAGGTGGTTCCAGGAGGAGCTGTGATCCTTCTCGTAGGTGAAGAGGCCGATGAACGGAGCCTCGATCTTTCGGGATTTACGGCTGCCGCCCGGATCCTGGATGTTCGAGCCGGCCTCGCCATCATTCCACCATTCGGTAGCGCCCAGATCCAGGACCCAGACCTTATCGTGATCGGGCAGGTACTTCGGCGGTTCGATACCGCTCTGGTCGACCCGCTTCCAGGCGTCGGGCAGGCGCACCGATCCGGCCAGGATGGCCGGGCCCTCGCCCCAGCCGGCGGTGCTGGTCAGACGGATCGGCTGCTCAGGACTGCCGCTGTGCTTGGCGTAGAGTTGACCGCGATAGATCACGCCGCGCTTGAAGACGTAGGTGCGGATGCCGGCTTCGGCTGCCGCCTTGCCGCCGGCAGCCACGTCCCAGGGATGGTGCTTCCAGGCCTGCTCGGGGCTGGTGCCTGCATTTTTGTCATCACCATTGTCGTAATCGATATAGCGGACCTCTTGACCGCTGAGATCGTCGACGAATTCCCGGGGCTGCCATTGGATGCTTCCCGCTGTGGTGATTCTGGCCTGGGGTTCCTGCCATTGGAAGGTCTGCTCCTGGGCCAGAGCGGCGCCCGCCGTCAGGGCCAGGAGCGGTACGAGTCGCTTCATGCGGTACTCCTTGATGGGTGAAGAAAGCTTATTGGGTGATGTTCGAAACCGGCGGTCCTGTGACGGACCGCCGGTTCGTGTTGATCGGCTAGAGCCATCCTGATGCGATCACTGCCGCTCCAAGGCGCCGGCATCGCGCCGCTCGCCCGTGATCGGTTTGCCGCGCATGTCGAACAAGGCCGGGCCGTGGGTGTACTGCCAGGCGTACAACTCCTCGATGGAGGTGCGGGACTGGGCCAGGGTGCTATGACAGACGCGCATGAAGTCGATGGCGCCCTTCAGATAGCCGTCCTCCTTCGCCGAGGCCCGGCCGACGACGAAGTCGGCGGTGGTGTCGATGGAGGTGCCGGCGGCAATGCCCGCGGTGCCCTCCTCGCTGAGTCGGCCGTTGAGGTAGATGGCCATGCGTCCGCTCTCCCGGTCGATTTCGGCCAGCACGTGCTGCCACTCACCATTATTGACCGGCTGTGCCGTACTGACGCTGCTGTGACCACCGCCGGCGCTGATGGTGAAAACGGCATGTCCCTTGTCATCGATTGCAAGGGCATAACCGGTATCGCCATCGTGCTTGTTCATCAGGACGCCGCCGCTGTGGCCGGCATCGGTGCGGAATTTCGCCTCCAACAACAGCGGCCGGGTGGTGCTGATCAGACTGTTGCGTTTCTCGCCCGGATAGCTGGCCACCTGGTCGGGGCCGAAATTCGGATTGCCACCTTCCATGCCGCCTTCGGGCTCCGGGAAGCTCCACATGGGCCGCTTGACCCACTCGTCGTATTTCTTCCAGGACTGCTGGCCACGACCAGTGATGAACTGGGTGATGCGGACCGCGATGTCGGCGCGCATGGATTCGTCGGTGACCGTGCAGAAGCGCTGGCCGTCGAAGGCCAGGGCGCCGTTCACCCAATCCTCGCTCGGCGCTGGGACGTAATCCTCCAGCGTCGCGGCGTTGATCTGCAGGCTCAGAATCGGCAACAACGAATACATGAAGCGGTCGTAATAAGCTTCGCCCATGTACAGGGCGTAATCCACCACCTGCGAGGGATCGGCGTGGTTCTCGGTGAAATTCCATTCGCCGACGGTCGCGCCCAGAGCCCAGGGATAGAAATACTGCGCGCCGGCGTCGATGGCCGGGGAATCCGGGGTCAGGCGGAAGTCGGCAGCCTGCGAGCCTTTTTCGGTCAGGTCGTTTTCTTCCAGCTCGCCGACGATGGGCAGTTCTTCTACCTTGGTGCCCAATTGGCCCCAGCGGGTGGGGAAGGCCTGCATCTGCTCGGCCAGTTTGTCCAGGCTCTCGGCGGCGATTTCCTGTTCTACGAAAACGCCTTTCCTCTCATTGTTCTCGACCAGAGAACCGCCGATGGCCGAGCCATGGAAGATGTTCTTGCCGTAGGCCAATGAGGGGATGCCCATGATGCCGGAAGCGCCGGTATCGCCGCCGCCAACCAGCGACGGGTTCTCGACGCGGTTGTTCTTCAGGAATTCCATGCTGATGTCGGCGAAGATGTTGGAGATGATGTCGGTCCGATTGCCGCTGGAGCCGCCGGTGGCGCGGGCGTGGCGGTACAGGGTGTTGTTGGTGAAATGGTTCAGGAAGCCGAAGACCGAGAAGTAGCCGGCCACCTTGCTGGCATAGGGATCATTCTCGTAATCGTTGCTGCGATCCCAGACCACGTTGTTGAAGCCGTAGATCTTGTAGCCGCCATCGATGTAGTAGGGATAGCTCAGGGTCGTTTCGCGGCCGTTGCCGAAGATGCCACCGGGCATGAAGCCGACCGAGTTGCCGATGTTGTTGTTGTAGACATAGAACTGACCGCCCTGCCAGAGCGAGAAACCACCGTAGTCGTTGATCGCCAGGGCAGTGTCCTCGGTGCTGTTGTGGTAGATCAGCAGGCGGGTCAGCGGCCAATCGGAGCCCTCCATACCCTCGGTCTGGCCACCGAAGACCATGATGCCGGAACCGAAGGACTTCTTGATCACATTGCCGGCGATGATGCCGGTTTCCGCCTGTCGCACCGAGATCGCGGGAATGGCGGAATAGCGAGTGCTGCTATGCCGGAGGCCGACGTTGTAGAGCCGGTTGCGCAGCACCTCGATGTGGCGGGGATGGCCCCAGGGCCAGGTCTGGGTACCGAAGCTGGATCCAGTCTGCAGTTGGATCGAGGAATCCCAGATATCGGTCAGCTCGTTGTCTGCGATCAGGATCTGATCGGGAATCTCCTGTTTCCATGCCTCCGGATCATTCCACTTCTTCTTGATCCAGGCGCCGTAGTCGGGTTTCACATCGAACACGATGGCGTGGTTGATGAGATCGGAGAAGGTGCAGTTGCGGATGCTGATGTGCTCGCATTGGCCATTGGCAGAAATCGCCACCTTCTCGCTATAGCGGAAGCCGAGGCCGGCGATGTCGATGTGCGAACGGTCCTGCAAGTAGATGTTGCCGCCGTTGACCACCAGCTCGAGCCGTTCCTGGTTCGGATCGACACCATCTGCAGGGCGATAATAGAGCAGGCTCTTCTTGTTTTTGCGCTTGCCTTCCGTGTGCAGGTAGAATTCACCGGCGCTGTCGAGATAGCCGGGCACGTTCTCGATCTTGTAGCTGGTGCCCTTGCTGAAGCCGTGGAACTGGATCAGGGCCACCTGGCCGGTCTTGGGATTGTAGCTGGGGATGGTCTTCTTGGTCTTCTTGTGGGTGACCTCCGGCTCCATCGGATCGTGCGGCAGGGCGCCGCCCATCAGCGAGGGATAGGTGCTCCAGAAGATGGCACCGTCGAAGAAATCCTGCGGCTTGCCCTTCAGGTAGTCGTCCTGAGCTGGGGCGCCGTAGGGACCGATGGCGGTGAAGGCCTCTTCGCCATTCTCGTCCAGCATCGGCTTCTTATTGCCGGAAAAGCGATGCCAGTAGTCATGGGCGTATTCATTGCCCGCCGGCTGCCAATCCGGATCGCGAGCCAGATGCAGCATGGTGCCAGAGCCGTCGTCTTCATGTCGGAACAGACCGAGATAGGGCACCGAGACCCGTGGCCGATTACGTTCGAAATTAGCTTCACCGATGGCCGCGGCGTGATAGCCGACCTTGCCGTTGTTCCACCAGTCCTGAGACCCCAGATCGTAGACCCAGACCTTGTCGACATCGGGCAGGTGCTTCAGTTTCGGCGCATCGGTCGATTGCAGACGATGCCACTCGGGTGGCAGGCGCTTGGAGCCGGCCAGGGTAGCCTCGCCCTCGCCCCAGCTGGCGGTGCTGGTCAATCGGATGGGTCGTTCCGGCGTGCCGGATTCGTCGGCCTTGAGCGGATTGCGATAGAACACGCCGCGTTTGAAGACGTAGGTGATGGGGCCCTCGCACGTCTTGGCCTGTCCCTCTGCCCAGGGATCCCAGGGGTGGTGTTTCCAGGCGGTATCTGGGGAACGACCGTCGGCGCTGTCATTGCCGCCGTCGAAATCAATATAACGGACCTCCTGATTGCTCAGGTCGTCGTTGAAGGGTCTCGGGGTCCAGACGATGGATCCGGATTCGGTAACCGTGGCATGGGCTTCCTGCCAGGCGAATTCGGCAGCCTGGGTCAGGTTCAAGGCCATGAGGCAGGTGCCGAGGGCGATGCTGCGGCGTCGGAGCATACGATAATTCTCCGTGATGATGGGCGGCCTGCTGCCGCGCAAAAGGAGGGGAAACGAGCTCTCGAGGCACGGATGGGAGAGCGTGGCCCTGCCAGGAGAGTGCTGTTGTAAGGTCATACGAGCAGCATCGATCAAGACAAGTTATGGACGAATTATACAAGAATGGGGTCTTGACACTGATGTAAGCTCTTCTTCTTCAAAGACTTGTATTGACCACACACGAAAACGCTCCCTGGTTTGGGAAGGACCATGTAGCAGAATACGGCACATCCGTGGCTGTTAGGCCCACTTTGCCACCGGTCATTCCCGGCACTGGCGCTGGTGGCTGCGAGGGAGAGCATGCCGTCAGCATGCTGCTGCTGCGCAACAAGGAGAGCTACAGCTTCGGGCCCCGTGACTGGGGTGCCGGCGAAGGCCGTATTCTGCGG
This sequence comes from uncultured candidatus Brocadiaceae bacterium, assembly GCA_964405325.1. Lineage (GTDB taxonomy): Bacteria > Planctomycetota > UBA11346 > UBA11346 > UBA11346 > CAYONM01. The sequence goes on from CAYONM010000071.1 coordinate 8,180, forward strand.
CTCGCCTGTGAGGAGTGGGATGCCGTCACCGATCTGCAGCCGGTCATCCATGACTATGAGAGCCTGGTGTTCGTTCGGGTCGGCGCCCTCCGACTCAAGCATCTGGGGACCAGGGCTGGTACCGGTGATCTGATCCATCTGGCCGGCGGTCAGGTTCGAGCGCTCGCTTGCGATGATGGCGACTGTCGCCTGGTCCTCTGTTCCTTTCGCTGGCAGCAGGCGGCTGCGAACTGTGCCGCTCTTTTCCCCCGGGAGCGACCCATCATCCATATCGGTCCCGGCAGCCTGGTTGAGGAGGCCATCGACCGGCTGATGGATGAGGCCCGGGCGGGCATGCCTGATTTCCATCGTGCCTCCATGCTCTGGCTGGAGCTGCTGCTGCTCACCCTCCAGCGGCATCAGATGCCATCGGAACCAGCGCATCGACCCCGCTGGCAGCGTTTCCACGCCGCCCAGAACCACATCCAGACCCATTGGGCGCAGATCACCAGCACCAGGGAAGCGGCCGAACAGCTGGACATGAGCCATGCCTATCTCTGCCGTCTGTTCAAGGAATTCGCCGCTGTCACCCCGTACCAGTTCCTGATGGATCTGAAGATCCGGGCCGCCGCTGACCGGCTTGCAGTCGGCGAAGCCTCCATCGCGCAGCTGACCGAGGAGCTGGGCTTCTCGCATGCGCTGGTCTTCGCCCGCGCCTTTCGCCGGGTGATGGGCGAGACGCCAGGGCGCTTCCAGACCCGCTTTCAATAGGCGAGTGCGCCGGAGGGCGAGGATTTGCGGTCCGGAATCCGCCTTGCGCCTTGCGCCTTGCGCCTCCGATAAATCCACCCGGAGCGCGAGGCCTTGCCTCGCATGCTTGAGCATCCGGAAAGCTGCAGCCTGCCACATGGACGGCAAGGGCCCCGGTGGTGGTGATCGTTCTACGCGCCGTCCGCCGTTCCACACGGAGCGCGAGGCCTTGCCTCGCATGTTGGGCTTTCTGAATTGCAGCAGCTAGCCGCATGGATGGAAAATGCTACTGGTGCCGATGATCTCCCCGTGCGCCGCAAGGCGACGCGCTCCCAGCGGCCGGACCGCTCGTCCGGAAACTCCTTCGGAGCGCGAGGCCTTGCCTCGCATGCCAAGCGCGCCGGCCGCCACCAGCTGATCGCTGCCGTGGATCGGCCGGGCGTCGGGTAGACCGACAGCACCCTGCGGGCGATGCCGGCGTGATCCTGCTGGCGCACCAGTGGCAGGTAGGCCTGGGCGGCAGCACCCACATCTGGTCCCACCCAGCACATGCTGCCGCCGGGGGAATCACGGCGGGACTGCTGCATGAAGGCCAGTTCGGCCGTGGACCAGGTGGTGATGCCGCTGATGTCGGCAGCTTCGCTCGCCAGGAGCGATCCGCTCCCAAGGCCGCAGGCGAGCAGGACGGAACAGATGGCGCTCAAGCGCATGGCGATGCTCCCGCAATGACGTTATTCAGCAAAGGATGAACCCGGCCCGGTATAGGCGGCCAGAGTCTTGCCGGTACCGACGATCAGCAGGCCGTGGGTGGCGCCGACGGCTGGGTTGTTGGGCCGGTCCAATTCGGTGTGGAAGAGCAGGCCGCCGTCACGATCGGCCTCGAAAACGAAAAAGTCCTTCTGCTCGTTGAGCACGTAGACCTTGCCGTCGGCCAACACCTGGCTCCAGTTCCACATGTTGCTGTGGATATCGCCCTGCCAGAGACGCTCGCCGGAGACGGCATCGAAGCAGTTGAGCCAGCCGGCATGATCGGCGATGAAGAGCAGGCCTTCCTCCGAGATCGAGGGGGTGCAGAAGGTGCGGTTGAGTTCGGTGTTGGTCCAGAGCTTGTGGCTGGCGGTGACGTCGCCGGTGCCCGAGGGATCGATGCAGACCAGGCCGCCGTTGCCGATGTAGCGGCGCCGATCCTCCTTGTGCTTGCTGCTGTAATGCACGTCCCGGGTCAGGGCGACGTAGAGCCGTCCGTCGAAATAGGTGGGCGCCGAGACCATCTCACACCAACCTTCGCTGCGAGAGCCGGGGCCGATACCGTAGGCGCTGTAGGGCATTGGTTTGCCGTCCTCGGTCTGGCGATAACTGGCTGGATTGGCATCCAGCCACCAGACATGTTCCAAGATGGCAGGCGCGGCGTCCGAGCCCCAGCTGGCCGGCGCGGCGAAGGCATGCACCCAGCCGGCGCTGTCGGGCCAGAACACCAGCTGACGGCCGTCGATGACGGCGGAGGAGAGGGAGGACCACTGCCCGTGCTGGAAAGCCGGTACCACCACGTCGTCCTGGGCGACCAGGTCCCCGGTGGTTGTGTCGAGCACGATGACGTTCGGATGCCAGGGCCGCTCGAAGCCGTTCATCTCCCAGTAATGGTCGTCGCTACCAGAGCCGTGGCCGGTCGGAATCCACCAGTGCTCGCCGATGATCAGACCGACGCCGCTGGCCCCGTGCATCTGTGTGCCATAGAAGGCTTGGCCGGTGGGGCGCGACCAGAGTTCCTCACCTTCGGTGCTCAGGCAGAACAAACGGTCGCCGGAGCGGAAGTAGATCCGATCTCCGTCGATGATGGGCACATCGCTGATGCCGTAGCCGCTGGATTCTTCACCACTCCATTGCCAGAGCGGTTCGCCGCTGGCCACATCGACGCAGAGGAAGCCGGCTCTGGGCCGTCCTTCCGGTCGTTCGGGCAGGCTTTTGCCGTCCATGCCGCAATACAGCCGGTCGCCGATCACCGTCGGTACGTTGAAGAAGCGGCCACCACCCAGTTCCAGTGACCAGAGCTGATTCTGCTCGCCGATCTCGGCCGGCAGGTCTTCGGCCTGGACGCGCATGTTGCGATGGGGGTCACTCGACCATTGCAAGGGCGATTCGGCCGCTAGCAGGCAGCTGGCGCCGAGCGCTAGCAGGGACAGACACAGACACAGGCGCATCAGGGTACCTCCTTCCGGAAGGCGGAGCCGGCGAAACCGCTCACATAGAGCAGCTTCCGGGTGGGATCGTAGGCATAATCGTGATAGGTGAGTGGATCGCCCTCACCGGCGCGCCAGGCGTCTTCGACCAGATAGAGCTCGCTGATTTTGTTCCAAGTCGTGGCGGCATCGATGCTGCGGTAGACGCCGTCTTCACATACCACCACCAGCTCGTCGTTGCTGCGACCGAAATACGGCCCCTTGCGCACTCCTGGCCGCGGACTGCCCAAGAGGCTCCAGCTGGCGCCAGCATCATCGGAGACGATCACGCCTTCGGCAGCGGCCCAATACAGCCGGCCCTGGCTGAGCACCGGGGTGATGGCGCCGACGATATAGTCGGCGACCGGCACCCAGGTATCACCGCCATCCGTACTGTGCTCGATGCCCTCGTAGGTGCCCAACAGCAGGGCCTCGCCCTGCATGCCGTAACCCCTGCAGACCCGCTTCATCCATTTGGCGTGCTGAGACGCATACTGTTCTGGCGCTCCCTGCTCGGCCCAGACGATGGGATAGCCATGGTCGACCACTCCTAAGTGCCTTTTGCGGGCCTCTTTCCAGGCCTCGCCGCCGTCTGCGGAGACGACGATGCTCGTGCGGATGCGGCCATTGGCGATGATGCGCTGGGCATCAGGGCTGGACCAGTCCACCATGCCATGCCGCCAGCCAGTATAATTCTGGAACAATTTCGAATTGCTGAAGACACGCCAGGTCTCCCCGCCATCCAGAGTCACCCCGCTCTGGCAGAGTTCGCCATCGGCCCTCCTGGCGTCGCCGCCTTCCGGCCACTTGCCAGGCGGCCAGACCCGGAACACGGCCAGGCGCCCGGCATGATCCGGATCCACCTGCATGCTCGCCGATCGCACCCAGCCGCCGAAGATCTGACCACCGTCGATGCGTTGCCAGGTCATACCAGCGTCGCTGCTCTTGTAGACGCCGTACGGCGGGCCGTTCAGGCCGGCATAGCAGTCGCCGGTCTGGCGATCGACCGCGATGCCGGCCACGCCGCGGGCGCCTGGGATGCTGCCATCGTACTCGGGCACGCTGGCGATCAGCGGCTCGGAAATGGAGACCCACTCGCTGGCGTCCATAATGCTGCCGCCGATGGCGATCAGGCAGCAGAGTAGGCGGATCGGGATCTTCATGGCGGCTCCTCGGCGGACTCGGTTCACAAGAGCGTACGGTCAACAGGCAGTGGTGGCCATCCACCAGGACGATGGCCATCCGAAACTGATCAGTGTCAGCGGAGGCCATGAGATGAAAGTTGAACTATTCGAGTGGGTGATTGCCTTAAGGTGTATGTATGGCGAAGCAGATTACATGTGGATATAGCCATCATATTAGTTTGTATTTGCAGAGCGGCATTTGGGCAGGGTCAATCTCGGGAGACCATTAATAGACCAATTTGGCTCTACGCAGGCAACTCGGGAAATCAAGCTTGGCTGGTCTTTGGGCGTGCCGCGATCCGCCGTGCGCCTTCCGCCTTCCGGCTTGCGCC
>CAYONM010000071.1:12740-15436 GCA_964405325.1 uncultured candidatus Brocadiaceae bacterium
CGTCCGCGTATCAACCCGGAGCGCGAGGCCTTGCCTCGCATGTTGGGCGTCCGGAAGGACGACAGTGCAATGTGGCCGAGCTCCTCGACGAGGAGCTCGGAATCGCGTGGACAAGAGCAGCAAAAAGACGCCCAGGGAGGAAGGCGCCACGAATATACAAATCATTCTATGGCAAGTGGAGGAATGGGTTTAGGAACAAATCGAAACAGGCTGCTTAGTGCAATGCCATTGTCCGGACACAGCACTAGCCCGAAACTGTAGATGGTCGCTGCTGCCGGATATTGTCCCAGTGCTATGGGGGAGAAGGCATCAATTTTTTTTCGGTCTCCGAATCCAGTCGGGTGTGTGCAATTCGTTGATGCTGAAACCATCGACTCCCAGCAATTGTGGACAATGAGGTCGAAGGCATTTCCCTTGGATTTTCACGAAAACAAACTTGGCGCAAAGATGGCCCAAAGCGCCAGGCTTTGGGCCATCTGCAAGCAATCAAACAGACCTATCATGCCCCGTCCGCAGGATCCGCTCTGCGGCAAAGGCTTGCCACATCACTGATGGATTCATTGGGCTGTGAACCCGACGATCCCATAGCGCCACCTGGGTCCAACTCGGAACCTTGGCGAGGTGGGAATTGTAACAGTCGGGGCCATTCCAAATACCGAAGGGAGTGTCGGGGTGCACGGCATAGTGCTGCCGCAAGCTCAGGCGCCGCCAAATCTGCCAGGCCACCTCGATCATACCTGCCTCAGCCAGGGCCCAAATGAACCAGGCCACCGCCTGGGGCCAAACTCCACCGTTCTCCCCCTCGCCCGCTGATATGGGCAGCGACGAGATGTCTGCTGGCGGCGGACAAGGAAAGGCTGGATTAACCAAACACAATCCCAGCTCTGTCTGATTGTGTTCCAGGGCATGCTGCAAGCCAGCCGACTCGCCACCTCCAAGCGCCGCCCAACTCTGCGCGTTGATAAACACGCGGTCGCCGCCCACGGCCCTGCCGGCATCGGTATAACCGCGCAAATAATGCGTGCCGCACCAGGCACCCTGCAGGGCTTCTCCTAATTCGGCGACGTGACTGTTGAGCGTATCAGCCAACGCTGTCTCGCCTCGCTGCTGTGCCATTTCGGCCAAGCCAGCAGCCGCACGGGCGGCCATGCCCGTATTTTTGACGCTCTCGCCATGTCCATCTCGTCCCATCGGGAACAGATAGTCATTCCAATCGCCCTGAGCATTATGAATCAGTCCATGACGACCACGGCCAAGCACATTCCAGACATAGTCCCAAGCGCGACAAGCCCGTTGCCAGAGACTGGCCGAGCCGCCATCGCGCACTTGCAGCTCTTCATCCAGATACTGCGCATGTTCGCAAACGGCCAGAATAAACCACAACTCGGTATCCGAACTCTCCGGATGTCCCGGTGCTGACTGTTGCAGGTATTTTTCTGAATAGGCATGCCGTGACGGCAAATCACCATTGGCATATTGCGTCTTGGCTGCCCATCGCAGGTTCGCCTGCGCTTGCCGCGGGTGAACTGCAGCCAAGGCAATGGCATTTTCGCTCTGCTCGCGCTGATTACAGCCACCCCAGCCATAACCACCGAGACTGCTATAGTGCTCCTGCAAGGTCGCATCATAGCCGGTAAACTGCAATGCTTGTCCCAGGGTCCACTGACACTCATCGCGCATCCAGCCCGGTTCTAGCGCCCAGCCCTCCAGCTTGGCCAGCTCGCTTTTCCAGGCCGCCAGGGCCTGGAAAAAATCCAACCTCGCTAAGGGTTCATCACCATAGCCGACCACCATCTGCCAAGTGACCTGCTCCCCTGCTGCAAGCACCAGATCCCGCTGCAAACCAATACCAACCGTGGAGCACAGCTGCCCCTGCCACGTCCGATCACCATCCAAGCGGAAGCCGCCCAAACCTGGGATCGCATCCCTCAGGCAGGCTGATCCGTTGTTCAGTTGACAATCTTTCTGCAGTAGATGGTGATAGCGATCAACCAGACTGCAGTCGGCTTGTACAGTCGCCTGCAAGCGCCGTTGATCCGTTCCAGGATTGCGCACGCGAAAGTGGATCTGAAGCCCCGGCCCACCCTGCGGCGGCGCGAGCAAGCACTCCTCCACATCCAGCAAACCACCAGGCAACTGACAGCGGAATCGGTACCGCACATACCCGATCCCATACCGTATCGGGCCGGTTGCCGTGCATTCACCGGGCACACAGCTGACCAGTTCACCATCTTCCGCCAACAGCAGCGCAACCGCACTCCGACACTGATGCGCCGGCTGCGTAATCCGCTGATAGCCCTGACCACCATCACTAGTACTCAAAGCCACCCCACCCCAGCGATCTGCCCGTGCCCACAGATGGCCTGTGCTCAGCAAGTGTGGCAACGGATCATAGGGCGCCCGTCCGGGATCGGCATCCAGGTCGAAGCAGGGCAGATCGTTCTCATCGCGCTGCCAGTTACCAAATGGACCGCAGGCACCAAATTCAGAATTAGAATGGTCAGACATGTGTTCAATCGTTTAAACTAACCTTCGGCTTGCAAGCCAAGACTTGTGCCGGTTTTTGCAACAAGGTCACAAACCGAGGGACATTGGATAGGGGACATTGGATAGGGACAGGCTATCTAAAATTGACAAATCACCCCTCCGCACGACATTTACCGTCATGCGGCTTGCCAGGAAAAACCAGTTCGACC
>CAYONM010000072.1:0-15410 GCA_964405325.1 uncultured candidatus Brocadiaceae bacterium
TCTACGCGCGAGAAATATGAGAGAGACGGCGGTCGGATTTGTGGGTAATGGCCAGGTTTATAGAGGTGCCCACATGCAATCGAAACGCCTGCCGGCCCAGGATACCGCTTAGGGCTCTGCTACAGCGCTGCCGAATACACCGCCTGATCATAGCGAACGTCGATCACCGCGTCATCAGCGCCGCCTTGGCATTGCAGAGCGTGAACGATGCGGGCGATCTTGTCCTGGTTGCTGACGCCGTAGCGACCATCACCCGGCCGGCCCCAGAGAATGCGAGTGCCGTTGTACATCTGCAACACGATACCGCGCTGGCCCCGGCGTTGCAGGTCGGCATGCAGATGGACCTCGGCAATGCTCGTTGGAGGAACCTCGTAACTGAGCTCCGGCCAGAAAGCCAACAGCTCGCGCAGCGCTTCATTGCCGCCGTCGTGATAACCGCGCACCAACGGCAGGCCCGGTGCGGCCTCGATGCAGGGCGGCAGGACAATGCCATCTTTGGCGACGGTGGCATGGGAGCCATCCGCCAGCTGTACCGGCAAAACCGGTTTGCGAAGCTCAACCACCGCCTCCAGTACCTGGACCGGCGCCGCTGCGTCACCGGGGCGATAGCCCACAGCAACCGCGTCAACCCGTTTGACCGCCGGACGGGCCAGGAGGAAATCACGAAAATCAGCCAGCACCGCGGCATCAGGATGCAGTAGATTGGTGGCACGGGGATAATCGCGGATGAATCGTTCGATCAGTCGGCCAGGGACCGGCTTGCCTTCGACGTCCTCGAGCACCAGATCCTGCGGCTGCCACTGCAGGAGCGAACGTTGCCAGGACAGGCTCAGCAACACGGCACACACCACCATCATGGCAAGCGCCGCACCACCCCACAGTCCCAAACCACAGACACTGGCATAGCATCCGCGAACCGACAGGGTCACCAAACCGGATGTCGGCGGCGTAGCCTTGCCCTTGCCCTTTCCGGCAGCCGCTCCCCGCTTAGCGGCGGGTTTCTTTTTCCCAGCGGGCTTGGGTTTTGGCTTGGCGGATACGCCGGGTTTGCTGTCCGGCTTCTGACTGGCACCAGACGCAGACACACCAACGCCGCCAAGCCGCTTCTGCTCCACGGCTGCCAGCAGATCCTGGATACTGTCACCAGCGTTGAAACTCTCGTAACTATCGCTCACGCATGTACTCCCCGTCGTTTCGCGGCCCGCTGGACCAGGTGCCGCACCAATTCAGACATCGACCATCCCACGCGAGCCGCCGCCTTGGGCACCAGGCTGTGGTCAGTGAATCCTGGCAGGGTATTCAACTCCAAAATGGAGAGGCTGCCATCGGCATCGGCCATGATATCCACTCGAACCAGATCGCGGCACCCGCATGCAGTAGCGGCACGAAGTCCAAGTGTGCTGAGTTTGTCCGCAAGAGCAACCTCGATGTCGAAATCATAACCAGTATCGTTGCGCTCGTATTTGGCGGCATAGTCGTAGAAACCATCGGCCGCAGCCACCCGGATCGGCGGCAGCACCCGCCATCCGGCATGCTCCTCAATCAGTCCGACGGTATATTCATCACCCGTCAAGCGCTGTTCCAAGAGCATCGGCATCGGTCCCAGCTCATGCAATACATCCTCCACTGCCGGTAGCAACTGCCCCGGATTGGCTAGCATGCGCACACCAACCGACGAACCGTCGGATTTCGGTTTCAGAACATAGCCGCAAAGATCCGGTAGACCCAGGCTACGTGGACCCACCGGTCGGCTTGGATCGATGACACAACCCCACACCACCGGTAGATCGGCTTGCCGCAGACGCTCTTTGGTCGCTTGTTTGTCGATACACAGACGGCTACAGGCGGCGTCGGAGCCGACATAACTGAAACCGGCGGCATCCAGCTCGGCTTGTAGGGTGCCATCCTCACCATAATGGCCGTGCACCAGATTGAACACCACAGCCTCCGATCGGAGACGGGCCGGATCCAAGCGCTGCTCGATATCGACAATCATGGTGTCGATATCGATAGCCTTGGCCGCTGCTGCTACGGCGCTGCCGGATTGCCTGCTGACCGCGGCCTCGCCTCCCGGTCCACCCATGATCACATCGAGTCGCATGGTTCCATCTCCTCGGGATGAGCCCGGAGATCATCCGGAGCCTGCCAGGTCCGCACCTCGATGCGCAGCGCCACCTCTTGCTCACGCCAGGCATGCAGACGCAAACGACGAATCAGGCGGAACACGTCGCTGCCGCAGGCAGTACCGGCATTGACAATGAAATTGGCGTGGATCGCGCTAACCTCTGCCCCACCCTCGCGCCAGCCCTTGCAGCCCAATTGATCCAACAAGCGTCCTGCCGTCAGATCGTTGTCCGGATTGGTGAAGACGCATCCGGCAGAACGGGCCGCCAACGGTTGATTGGCGGCCTTGGCCTTTTTCAGATCCCGTGCCCGTTGCTGCAATTCCTCCGGCTCACCCCGGCGCAGAAGCAATTCTGCGCCCAGCACCAGACCGCCATCGGGGATGCCACCATCGCGATAAGCGGCCGGACATTCTCCGCGCGACAACCAGACCGGCTCGCGATCTTGCGGCAACAGCACCTGAACCCGATCGACCAGATCACCGATCCAGGCGTGGGCGGTACCTGCATTCATGAACAGAGCGCCACCCACCGAAGCCGGCACCCCGGCCAGGGTTTCGGGGCCGGCTAGGCCGGCTTGGATACAGGCGCTGATCATGGCGGCCAGGTCGTGACCCGCGCCGACCCGGGCCCGGACCTGATCACCCTCGTCCTGGAATTCCAAACCGGCAAAGGCATCGCCCAAACGCACCACCGGCACGGTTAGCGGAGCATCGCCAGCAACGATGTTGGCGCCTTTGCCCAACCACAAGGCTCCGCGCTCACGCAATTCCGGTACATCCTGGAGATCCATCAATTCCACCAGCGTGGTCAAACCGCCAACGCGCATGGTGGTCAGTTTCGCCAATGGCTGCTGGCTGACCTGATTGCGTTCACACAAGGCCGCACTCAATCCGGACATGTCAGCACCTCCACCAGTTGTGGCGCCAAGCGACCGACATCGCCAGCACCCAGCAGCAGCACGGTATCGCCTGGACGCACCGTCGCGGCAATATGCCGCAGCGCTGCTTCGCGTTGCCGGGTATATTGCACCGGCAATCGTCCGCACATGGCGATCGCTTCACCCAGAAGGCGCGCACTGACACCAGGAATGGGATCCTCTGCCGCAGCGTAAATGGGCAGCAGTGTCAGGCTGCTGGCCCGGTCGAAACAAACCACGAAATCATCGTACAAATCCGCGGTCCGACTGTAGCGATGCGGCTGGAACAGGACATGCACCCCGACATTGGGCCTGGCCGCCGCGGCAATGACCGCTCTGATCTCGGTGGGATGATGTGCATAATCCTCCACCACCCGGATCTGGCGCGGTTGTCCATGCACGGTAAAACGTCGGGCCACCCGTTCGCAATCGGCCAACGCGGTGGGACAGCAGGCGCTACTGATGCAGCGCGCCGCCGCCAGAGCGCACAGGGCATTTTCGACATTGTGCCGTCCCGGCAAAGGTACCTGCAGTTCCCCCAGGTCCTGATCGCCATGCAACACACGGCCAGTCGAGCTTTCCGCTCCGATCCTAAGATCGACAACCCGGTAGTCACCTTCTTCCACACTACAACGCAGCACGGGCGCCGCCAGACCATCGAGCAGGGACGGTGGAACCGAACCGGCAGTGATCACCGTCCGACCATCGGCCGGCACCCGCGACAACCACTGTCGAAAGGCCTGCTGCAGGCCATCACGACCACCGTAATGCCGCAAATGCTCGTCATCGAGATTGGTCACCACCGCGATGGACGGATCCACGTGCCGGAAGCCACCGTCGGACTCGTCCACCTCGGCAACGAACCAGGCCCCTTGTCCCAGACGCGTACCGGCATTGCCGAGCTCCGGTACACTGCCCCCCACCATGACCACCGGATCGACACCGGCACGTGCCAGCAGATGACCGGTGAACCAAGTGGTGGTGGTTTTGCCGTGACTACCGGCGATCGCCACAGTTTTATGACCACGCATCAACTCCGCCAGGCAAGCCGAACGACTGAGTACCGGAATGCCAGCCTCGCGCGCAGCCCGCAATTCCATGTGGTCCGGCTCCACCGCCGAGGTATGCACGATAATATCGATACCCGCCACATGGCTGGCATCATGCCCCACCAGGACATCGATGCCGCTGCTGCACAGGCGTTTCACAGCAGCCGATCGCTGCAGATCGCAACCACTGACCCGCGCACCCGCACGCAGCAACAAGGGGACCAGGGCGCTGACGCCACAACCGCCGACCCCCATCAAATGAACGTGTTCGCCGGTAAACATCACAAGGCCCCGGTAATCAGGTGGACCACGTCCTGGGCAGCCCCTGGCCGGCCCAGGCGCTGGGCGTTTTCACCGAGTTGCCGCACTTCGTCGCGATGGGCCGCCAAGCGCGCAAGCAAGCGCCGCAGGACGCGGGGCTGGCAGCGCGCCTGTGGCAACACCACCGCACCACCGACCCGGGCTACCGCACGAGCGTTGGCGGTCTGATGATCGTCCGCAGCCCACGGTAGCGGCACGTAGATGGCGCCGATTCCAGCGCTGCACAATTCTGCCACCGTCGTGGCACCGGCCCGACACAAGGCGATATCGACGCGCTCATACACCGCAGCCATATCATCACAGTAGCCAAGCACCTCGGCGGTCAGACCGGCTTGGGCATAGGCCGCAGCACAGCGCTGCCGATCCGCTTGACCAGCCAGATGAATCAAACGGAAACCAGGAATGCGCGCCAATTCCGGCGCTGCAGCAACCAGGCTGTCATTGATACTGGCCGCAGCCAGGCTGCCGCCCATTACCAGGACGCACAATTCCTCCTCCTGCCCTCGCGGCCGGGACTGGAAACACCGGACCGGATTGCCCAGACAGCGTACCCGCGCCGCCGGCAGCCAGGCTGCCGCTTCGGGAAATTGCGTCACCACCTGCTGCGCACCACGCGCCAGCAGGCGATTGGTCCGGCCCGGTCGGGCATTCTGCTCCATGACGATCAGACGCCGACGCAAGGGCCAAGCCAGCAATCCCGGCACCAGAGCGGCATACCCACCCAAGGCCACCACCGCTCGCGGCGGCCGTGCCAACAGGTGCCGGCCGCAGTGCCAAGCCTGCAACAGGGCATGCCGCCACCAGCGCGGCGAAGCCAGACGAGGCCGCCCCAGACCAAAAGGCAACAGGGGAATATCCGCTGCTGGCACCAGGCGCGCCTCCAGACGATCGGGATCACCGATCCAACGCAGATCCCGAATTCCCTGCTGTCGGCAAGCCGCCGCTACCGCCAAACCCGGATAGACATGTCCACCGGTACCACCGCCACAAAACAGAATGCCGTTCGACTTGACCATCACCCTTGTCTTGTCCCCACTGCCATAGAAGCCGAGGCCGTGAAAAATTCGAGCCGAAATAGTTGTTTATTCAACCTCAGCTGCGGGGTCCGAGGGGCACAGCCCCTTGAAGCAAAAAGTAGAAAACCGGGCGCTGACCGATACGATCGAGCCCTTGGACTCCGGGCAGCGCCCGGTTTGTGTTCTTTCACTTCCGTGCCATGCTCAAACATCCTCAGCATCCCCTACAAGGCCGCTCGGTTGCGACTGATCCGGGTGCTGGCGGCACCGACGCGCAGCGGAAACCGCTGGCTCAACTCGGGTCGCTTGAGATTGCGCGCCACCGCGTCCAAAAGACCCACGGTCAGGAGGCAGACCACCAAAGATGAACCGCCATAGCTGATGAACGGCAGGGTCAGACCCTTGGTGGGAGCAGCCCCCACCACCACCGCCATGTTCCAAAAGGCTTGCAGACCGATCAGCATGGTACAGCCGACCGCCAGCAACCGCTGATGCCGATCGTGGGTACTGTTGGCGATCAACAGGCCCACCGCCACCAGCGCCAAATAACACAAGACGACAACAATGGCACCAATCAGTCCGAACTCCTGACAGATGACCGCGTAGATGAAATCGGTATGCCGCTCCGGCAACCAACCACCGCGTGCCAGTCCCTGTCCCAAGCCCTGACCGCAAACGCCGCCGGAGCCAACCGCAGTCAGGCTCTGCTTCAGATGATAGGCCGCTGGCGAATCGCTGGTCCACGGATCCCAGAAGGCCAGCATGCGTTCGCGCCGGTAGGCTTCGCGGAAGACCGCGAAAAAGGCCACCAACGGCAACAGCAGCACGCCCACCCCAGTGACGTAGAACCATCGCGCGCCAGCAAAAAAGACCATGGTCCAAAGAATGCCGGCCAGCACCACGATGGAGCCCAGGTCACGGGTCAGATAGATCAGCCCGGAAATCACTACGAACCCCGCCAAAGGCAGAAAAACCCCCTGCCAATGTAGCTTCACCTTTTCTTTGACCATGACGCCGTAATACCAGGCGGTCAGACAGATCAACGCCAATTTGACCAATTCCGAGGGCTGAATCCGCACCGGGCCTACAGCCAACCAACGCTTGGCACCGTTGACCTCGACACCGAGATAGGGCACCGCCACCAGCATCCCCAACACCCCCAGGCACAGGGGCAGCAAGCGCGCCGAAGAGGTGAGCCAGGCGGTTCCCAACCAACTCACCACAATGGCACCCACCACCCCCAGGCACAGGGCCACGCCTTGCCTGACCACAAAACGCTCGTTGTAACCGTCCGCCATCGAACCCATGGCCCCAGTGACCGACGATACCATGACCAGACCGAACATCGACAGCGCGGCGACCAGCATCCATAATATAATCCGGAGTCGATGATCGGGCATCAGCGGAGCTTCAGACTGGCCAGGGCCAACAGCGCGGCCAAGGCGGCAAGGATCCAGAAACGGGTAACGATCCTGGTCTCGGGCCAACCGAGATATTGAAAGTGATGGTGAATGGGCGCACAGCGGAACAGACGACGACCGCCGGTGGCCTTGAAATAACCGACCTGCAACGCGACGGAGGCCCCCTCCATGAAAAACACGAAACCGACCAGCAGCAGCAGGAATTCCTGTTTCACCGCCGTCGCCACCAGCGCCAGAACCCCACCCAAGGCCTGAGACCCGGTATCGCCCATGAAAATCATGGCCGGCGACGCGTTGAACCAGAGGAAGCCCAGACACGCGCCGGCAATGGCGGCACAGAAGATCGTCACCTCCTGACCATCGGGGACGTAGAAAATGCGCAGATAAGCGGCCACGTCCACCCGGCTGGCGAGATAGGCGATGACCATGAAGGCCAACGCGGAAATCAACATGCTGCCGGACGCCAGGCCGTCCATGCCATCGGTGAAATTCACCGAATTGGAACAAGCAAAGGTCATGACCACCACCCACACCACCAGACCAGCGCCCAGATACAGGGCGTATTCCGCTGGCAACAGCGGCAGCGTGAGATGATGCCGCAGGGTTTGCACATAATGATACGGATCATCCTGCAATGTCGCCGGCTGCTGCACGGCCCACACCTGGCCCTGATCCAGTGAATACAGCCAAAACCCTAAGCCCAGCCCCAGCAGCAGCTGCCACATCACCTTGCCCCGCCCCGACAAACCCTGGGCGCCACGCACAATCTTGCAGCGATCATCCCAAAAGCCGATGGCCCCGAAACCAAACAGGGCCATCAGCAAAAGCCAGGTATATTGATTGCCCGGATGACACCAGGCCAAGGCCGAGAACGCCGTACAGGCGATCAGTCCAAGACCACCCATGGTCGGGGTGCCGGCCTTCTGCTCGCGCATCGCATCCACCACGGCAGCACCATCACCCTTGCCACCCTGTTCCGCATATTTCAGTCGACGCAGATAACGGATCATAATCGGCATGATGACAACCATGCTGATAAACGCAGTCAGGGCAGCCAATACCGCCCTGGTCGACACGTAGCCGAACAGCCGAAACGGGCCGAACCAGGCTTCTAGATGTTCGAGTAGGCCGAGCACGCCACCTCCCCCATGCCACGATCCAACAGGATGTGCACCACTTTGTCCAAGGCTGCCGAACGGCTGGCCTTGACCAATACCGCCGTCGGCCCGACGCGCAGGCGTTCACAAACCGCCTGCACCGTTTCTTCATGATCATCGGTCTGGACGCTGTCGCGGCCACCAGCCTGGCGATAACCATCAACAATCAACGCCCCGCCGGAACCGACTCCGATCAGTGGCAACCCCAGACGCGCAGCGCTGGCCCCGACCTGACGATGCAGATCTTCAGACCCGGCACCGAGCTCGCCCATGTCGCCCAGCACCACCAAGCGGGCACCCGGCTCGCGCGAGAGCACCTGCAGACCGGCTTCCATACTGGCCGGATTGGCATTATAGCTGTCATCAAACAAGCGGTGCCCCTGGAATGCATGCATACGCAGTCGTCCAGCGACCGGTGGCACCGCTGCCAGGGCGTCCAGGGCGGCGGTCCGATCGATGTCGAGCAAACGCGCCACCGTCAGCACCAGAACAGCATTGTTCAGGGAATGCCGACCAGGCATGGCCAATACCACCGGGCCATCCGGCCCCTGCAAGGCGGGCGGCTCCAGGCTGGCGATGCCGGCATCGCAATCGTGATCGCGCATGATCTGCAGCGGCACCGTCGCGGCGCTCTTCTGCATGATATCAGCAAGATCGTCAACGGTCAGACTGTACGCCGCCGCCACCGAAGCGCTGCCACAGAGGGAGACAACCGCTTCCTGGCGACAATGCCGCAACAGCTCCGCCTTGCCACGCGCCACTCCTTCCAAGCCACCGAAACCCAACAGATGCGCCGGGCCAATGCAGGTGATGACGCCGTAATCCGGCTGCAGCATCTCGGCCAGCATGTCGATTTCGCCACGGGCACTGGCCCCCAGCTCCACCACCGCGTATCGGACCTGTGGGGTATTGAGGATCGTCAACGGTACGCCCAGATGATTATTGTAATTGCCAGCAGTGGCATGCACTGGCCCGGCCAAGGCACACACGGCGCGGAGCATTTCCTTGACCGTGGTCTTGCCGTTGGAACCGGTCACACCGATCCAGATCACCTCCTGGCGTTTCTGCCGGTAACAGGCGGCCAGGCGGCGTAGTGTCAGACCGACATCCGCCACCTGCAAAACCCCGACTGGAATATCCGGAACCGGACGCGAAGCGATCACCAGCCCAGCACCGGAGCCCACGGCGGTAGCGGCATAGTCATGTCCATCGACGCGTTCACCTTCGAAACAGGCGAATACGCAACCCGGCGTGACACGACGCGAATCGATCGCCGCACCATGGATGCAGACCTCCCGTTCTCGACCGATGAAGGCACCGCCGGTCACCTCCTCCAGTTCTCCCGTGCGCAACCGTAAGGCTGGAATTGTGGGTATCATCCAAACACCTCATCCATGGCCTGACCGGCCGCTTCCACATCGTCCCAACGGCGATGTTCCTGACCGATGATCTGTTCCTGTTCGTGCCCCTTGCCGGCAATCAACACCACTCCACCAGCACCAGCACGATGTAACGCCATGCGAATCGCCTGACCACGGTCCAGGTGCACCAGCACCCGGTTGACGCCAAACCACTTGTCAACATTTTCGGCCACCGGTAAACCAGCGGAAATCGCCTGGGCGATAGCCGCCGGATCCTCGGTCCGCGGATTGTCATTGGTCACCACGACGTAATCCGCCAGACGGAAGGCGACCTGCCCCATGGGCCGCCTTTTGCCGGGATCGCGATCCCCACCACAACCAAACACACACACCAGATTGCACCCTGGATGCTCGCTCCGCAGGGCCCGCAGCACTGCTTCCAAGGCCTGGGTCGTATGGGCGTAGTCGACGTATACCGCGTATTCCGGCCGCACGCGCTGCAAGCGCCCAGGAACCACAGGTGCCGTGCGCAAGCGCTCAAGGGTGGTTTCCAGACCGACGCCCAACGCCTGCACCGCCAACACCGCAGCCGCAGCATTCCAGGCATTGTACGGTCCGGGAAGGACCGCCGGCAATTCCACGTCCAGATGCGTACTGTGCAGGCGCCAACGCCCACCGATACGCTCCAGACGGACATCACTCATCTGGTCAAAACCCAGCCGAACCGGCCGCGCACCCATCCCCGAGGCCGCATGCACCACCACGTGCGCACGGGGATCCTCATCACGCACGATGCACACCCCACCGGGAGTCAATTGCCGCAGAATCTGCATTTTGGCGGCGGCGTAGGCAGCCTCATCGCCATGATAATCCAGGTGATCGCTGCTGCAGCCGGTCCACACCACCACACTCATGACGATGGCAGCCAGACGCTGTTGATGCAGACCGTGGCTGCTGCACTCCAGCGCCAGGCCCGGACAGTCCGGCGACAAGCTCTGGATGAACTCGTGTAGCACGTTGCTGGGCGGAGTGGTGTGCCCGGCAGCAACAATGGTATGGCCGTCATGCCAACCCAGCGTGCCGACCCGCGCCGCTCCAAGCCCCAGGCAATGATGTACCAGATGCACCACCGTGCTCTTGCCATCAGTACCAGTTACCCCAACCACCGGGCATGGTAGTTGCAGGCCCAGACTTTCGGCGTGCAAGCGGGAGAAGGTCCAACGTGCGTGCGCGACCTGTTCGTCGACCTGATCGCCTGGCTGGCCGATGATACGCGCCGCTCCCCGCTGTTTTGCCTCGGCAATATGCTGGGAGCGAACGGCTGTGTCCTCGGATTCGGCAACAAAGGTGTCACCAGGCTCGACCTGGCGACTATCACGGACGATGCGTGGACAAGGCATTATGGAACATCCTCAGGCAACTGGTCGAAAGGGACCCGGAGCACATCGGCTAAACCGTATTGCAACAAGTCGCGAACCACCGGACCGGCAGTCTGGGAACCGTAATGACCGTTCTCCTGCGGATCATCGATCAACGCCAGAATCAGCAACTCGGCGCTACCGATCTCTACCGCTGGCGCCCAACCGACAAAGGAACCGATGTGCCGATCAGAGCTATAGCGGCCACCTATCAGTTTTTCAGTCGTGCCGGTCTTGCCTGCGGAGGAATAGCCGTCCAACTGCAACCGACTGCCGGTCCCCTCTTCCATCACCAGGCGCATGGCCGCCTGGATACGGCTGGCATCATCGCGCCGGTAGATACGGCGGGGGCTGCTGACCGGCGGCACTGTGATATCGACATGGTTGCTGGTCCGTGGATCGATGCTGAAGATACGATTGATAATGGATGGTGCATTCCATACGCCAGCATTGGCCACCGCCGCGTGTGCCAAGGCCATTTGCAGCGGCGTGACCGAGAATTCGTGTCCGATGGGCACCGACATGCAGGCACCGGTCCAGGTCCATCGGGACAGGGGGAAGACCACCCCACTGCTCTCACCGGGAAGGTCGATGCCGGTCGGCTCGCCAAAACCCAGACGCTTGGTCCAAGCGTACAGACGCTCCGGACCCATGCGCACCCCCAGCTTGGCCATGAGCACGTTGTCAGACTTGGCGACGCCCTCGGCCACGGTCAGCCACTGATGTCCGCCATGTTTATAGCTGTGGTCGTGAATGGTCCGGGCAGCGCGACCATGACGATAGGTCCAGGCACCGTTTTCGCAAAAGACCCGCTCGTCCCAGCCGGCCAGGCCCTCGGCGACGGTGGCACCGGCAACCAGCGGCTTCATGGTGGAGCCGGATTCATACACGATCTGAATCGCCTGATTGCGGGTTTTGGCCAGGCTGTCAACGCCGTTGTCACGTGCCTGTACCAGATCGAAACTGGGCCAGCTGGCCAAGGCGAGTATTTCACCAGTGGCCGGACGCAAGGCCACCACCGCGCCGGTGCTGGCCTGATGATGTTTGATGGCCTCGGCCAAACGCGCTTCCGCCCGTTGCTGCAGGCGACTATCCAGGGTGAGTTGGATGTGTTGGCCTGGCAGCGGTGGCTCGTACTGACGTTCATCGACCTCGTTGGCTAATTTCCGCCCACGCGCATCTACCCGGTAGATACGCTTGCCGGGATTGCCCGCCAAGTGCACCTCGAAGCGACTCTCCAGACCGGCGCCGCCCACATCATCACGCCGCAAAAAACCCAAAACATTGGCGGCCACAGACCCCTGCGGATAGGTGCGTAGGTAATGTGGCCGGGTATAGATGCCGGCCAGGTCCAATTCCGCAACGGCCGTCTTCTGCGCCTCGGTCAAGCCACGCGCCAACAGTCGGCCATTGCTGCCACTGGTGAAATGCTTGCGCAATTCCTGCCGCGACAGCCCCAGCAGATCCGACAAGGCGATGGTCGCGGTGAGTTTTTCGTCCATGTAATCCGGATCAGCAAACAGCGACCAGCGTTGCTCGCTCATGGCCAATGGCTGTCCATCGCGATCGAAAATACTGCCCCGTGCTGCGGGAATCCTCCAGGTACGCATCTGCTGCCGGGTCGCCAAATGCTGATAGAAGGCGGTATCGATCCGCATCAGCCGATCGAGCCGCCAGATCAGGAGACTGGCGATGCTGGTGAAGACCAACAGGATCAACCAGGCGCGCACATGACTGGGCGCGATCGGCACCAGGGCATCGTTCAACGGGCACGCTCCCGCGCCGCCACCTCTGCCGGTGGCCGGACTGGCAGATGCAGCTGACGGATCAGCCGCTCCAGGCGTGGCTGACTGCCAGCCACGTCCAGCGCACCCGACAGCTGCTGCTGATCGTGCTGGATCTGATCCATTTCACGCTCGATGGCGCCACGCCGCAGGCTGATCTGATGTTCCTGACCGCCGAGCATGGCGATCTGCACCGAGATCGCCGCCGCGGCAAGCACCCAACACAAGGCCAATAGGATATGGCTCCACAGGGTCAGGCGATCAGCACGAGACAAACGCCAGACCACCGGCGCCAACGTGGCGGTCAGGGCGCGCGAGGACAAGGCTGCTTCTGGCATTACTCGTTTCCTCCAGATGTTGAGGACAGCTCGGCTGTCACTTCACACCAACGCAATTTCGCCGAATGAGCACGGGGATTGGCCGCCAGCTCGGCGGGGTCGGCAACCACCACCTTGCGACTGATCGCGGCATACTCGCCAGCCTGAAGACTGGCCCGGAACGCCTGTTTGACCAGACGGTCCTCCAAGCTGTGGAAACTGATCACCACTGCCTTACCGCCGGGACTAAGCAGGCGCGGCAACACCGCCAGTAGGCGCTCCAGCTCGCCCAATTCATCGTTCACTGCAATGCGCAGAGCCTGAAAGCTCCGCAGGGCTGGATGTCGCTTATGCCGACCGGGCACCACGGCGCGGATCACCTCGGCCAACTCACGGCCGCTCCGGCAACCATTGACCACCGCCTGCCGCAGGGCTGGGGCGATACGGCGCGACCGGCGCTCCTCGCCAAACTGGTACAAGAGATCGGCCAGAGCGGTGTTGTCCAAACGAGCAATCAGGGCATGAGCCGGCTCGCCATGCTCGGGATCCATGCGTAGATCCAACTCCGCTTCCGAGCGGATGCCGAAACCACGCTCATCCGCATCCAACTGCAGACTGGACACACCCAAGTCGGCCAGCACGCCATCGAAACACTCACCCGACTGAACGGCGTCAGCAGCGATGCCGCTGAAAGCGCCAGCGCGCACGCTGAAGCCGCTGTGCTGGCGCAGGCGCCCCACGGCCAATTGCCGTGCCTGTGGATCGCGATCGACACCCACCACCTGGCAGCCCCGCTGTAATAACTGCAGGCTGTGCCCCCCCATGCCGAGGGTACAGTCCAACACCCGATGGCAGTCCCCCAGGACCGACAACACGGGCTCCACCAGCACGGGAACGTGCCGGTCGGCAGCACCGAAGTCGCTCTGCGTTGACATGGGGTTCGACCCTGACACGGGTTGGTTCCTTCAAATAGACAGATCTGAACAAAATCGGGATGCAGTCGTGGCCATCTCCCCTACAGCAAGTAGGCAGCAAGATCGTCCGACTGGTCCATAGCCACATACCGTTCCCAATCGCGGGGATTCCAGGCCATCAACGCAGCATTGGATTCGAAGACATAGAGCTCGGTCTTCACGCCGAGGAATTGCACCTGATGTGACGCCAAGACCACCCGGTTCTGCCGGTCGACGGTCATTCGTGAGGCTTGGCCATTCATCAGGGTGAGCAGGCGGCTCTGTTGCTGCCGGCTCAGATCACTGTCATTCAGAATCTCCTGCTCGCGTTGCCGCTTGCCGCCCTCCGTCAATAGACGCAACACGGGAAAGCGCTCGCCGGTCTCCTCCTTCATCATGTGAAACGGAATAGCGTAGACCGAGTTTCCCTCCTCCATACCGCGCACCATGTCGGTGCTCTTCGGCAGCGTCATTTGGTTCTTAGCTGACAACTTGATGGTGGGGAGATGGTCCACGACTGCTTCCCAGGTATGGAGAAGATGACTCGGAAACTACTTAATGCAAATACCAACTATCCTGTGCTACCAAACACTACACCCCACACCTGCGCAAACAGCCCCTTTCCTGGGCTGATTGGGGCTGAAAACGACAACAAGCACTGCGTTAACGCAGCGCTTGTTGTGCTTTTTGTGAATATTTTTTCTTATCTCTGTCGCGTCGACCGCTGGTCCCACCAGGCCTGCAGCCAACCGGCGATGTAGGCCGCCTGCTGCGCGCGGACCGCATCGGTGAAGTGGACGTGATCGCAATAGATCTCATCCCCGAGCAGGGCGGCATTCGGGGCCGATCGGCCCCGGAAAACCCGGCAAAACGGGGTAATTGGTATTTGCACTGAGAGGGTTCTGATGGTACACATAAGTGGTTGCAGTAGCCCGCAGCCATCACGCGCATCTGGCCCACGCCACCGGAGTTTCGAATCTCAAGCCAACGCTGTTTATAGTCCGTGTGCGTCGGCACCGCCCGTGATGATCTGCTTCCAGCTCTGCACCCGATGGCCCGGTGGCCCACCAACCACTAAGCCTTTTACGCTGAATATCGGATCCCTCCGAGCCATCGTCCAGCCGCCGGCACTGAAAAGTGCCGGCGCGGTTTTTAACAGCCACCTGCCCGCTGGGCGTCCGACAGCAATCGCAAGCAGCAGGCGAACAAACCGGACGCCACCCGGTTTGTTCGCCTTTTCTTCAAGGGGCTCCGGGGGGCGTACCAGCTCGCCATTACGGCCCGTATCAGGCACATCTGCCGATTCCTAGGCTGGTACCCGGATGGATTTGTTCTTCCGTTTGCGACGTGCCAGCTCCATATTTTCTGTCGACGCGTAGCCTTGCCACCATGGTGACTGACCTTCGTAAAACAAATTCTCATCCAGTTTGATCAGATCCTTGAAGTAGCCACTCGACAACAGAGCGGTCACCACCCGCAGGCGCGACCGGGTGACGCGGCCACCGCAGTCGGCAATCAAACGGCGCACTTGTTCACAAGGGCACCTCTATAAACTCAGGTCGAGCCAGGCG
>CAYONM010000073.1:0-15234 GCA_964405325.1 uncultured candidatus Brocadiaceae bacterium
CAGAAGGGCGGTAAAAGATCAAGTGAGACGCTACCTTTATTTATTGACGGGCCCTAAGCGTTACTTTCGGCTGCTGCGATACAGATGCGCCAGGATCTCGGCTAAAGCCCGATACAGTCGCGGTGGGATTTCGGTGTCGATGTCCAGGACCCCGAGCAGGGTGACCAGGTCCTGGTCGGCATACAGCGGGATGCCTTTCTCCCGCGCGATGGCCAAAATGCGTTCGGCGACCGTGCCCTTGCCCTTGGCCAGCAGGCGCGGGGCCTGGTCCACCCCGTCGTCGTAGCGGACAGCGGCGGCTTGGGGGCGATCAGCGGGCATGATCGGCCTCCTGTCCGGACTCCGTCAGGTCGGCGATGCGGATGCGAGCGTCGTAGCCCAGTTCGGTGAGATCGTGTTTCAAATCGGCGACATCGGCCTGCAGGCGATCGAGGCCGGCACCGGTAGCCAAGAGTGTGATGTTGATGGGGCCCTGCTCACCACCGCCCAGGCGGATGGAGACCGGTCCCAGGCGCTGCAATTCCACATCCACCCGGACAAAGGTCAGATCGCCGCCGCTGGTGCTGTGCCGATGCGCAACCGCTAGGCGTGCCGGCATCGCTTGCCGTTCTGGATTATGCAACAGGAGCGGCAGCACCAGATCATAGTCCTCCAAGCCAGCCGGGCGAAACACCAGGTCGGCCAATTGCTCGCGCATCGCCAGGTGACCCAAATCCAGCAGCGGCGCGGGCATTTGCTCCGGGCCAGCGCGGTGCAGGTGCTGGATCAATTCGGCCAGCTCGCGGCGGCTGGCGTTCTGTTGTTGCAGTTCTTGGACCAGCTGCTCGCCGGCCGGAATGGGGGCCGGTGGGGTCGTGGCCGCTGGGGGCGGAGCTGCCGGTAACGACGGCGTAGACACCACCTGATTCGTCGATGGTTGCAGGACCTGGACCGCCTGGGCGATGGCCTGACGGAGCGGACTGATCAGTTCCAGCGCTGCTGTAGTCGCTTGCTGTGGGAATTGACCTGGGTTTACCGCTGCCGGCTTTCCCGGCAGCGGCGGTGATGCTGCCTGACTGGCTGGCATGGACGGGAGTGAGGGCGGTGCTGGGGCGGTGCTGGGTGCTTGGCTGGTTGCCGAAAGCCCATCGGCGGTGCGTGTTGGAAGCCCCTCGACCATCGCTGATGGCGCTGCCGGCAGCGGTACTTCGAGCCGCTGCAGCAAGTGGCCGACCCGCGTCGCTGGCTGTGGCAATTCCGGCTGCAGGGCGCGTTCGGCCAGCGACAGCAGGGCCGGGGTCGCCGGCAGTTGGTTCGAGGCCAGCAAAGCCTGGGCGGCGGCCATCAGCGTTTGTTGCGCTGGCTGGGCCTGGCTGACGGCGGCGGCGGCTCGGCCCAGGCGGGTGGGATCGGCCAGTGGGGCCTGTTGCTGCTCGAAGGCCTGGAGGACCAGGCGACCGATGGCGTTGTCCGGCAACCCCAGGCGCTGCAGGCGGGCGGCGGCATCGCTGGTGGCAGCGCGGTCGCTGGGCGGTGCGTGGTCGATCCGCAGCCGCAAGCCGTCGGCGGTATCCAGCACCTGGAAGCGGACCACCGAGTCTCGCAGCAAGGGGACCTCCGAGGAAGCGATCAGATTACGACCGCGCAGGGTGAACAGGTAGCTGCCATCGGCAAAGCGTTCGGCGACCCGGCCATGGATCACCTCGCCGGGCTTGAGAATGTCCAGCAGGTCGCGGCCGATACGGGCGTCGGACAGCTGGAGGTCCAGCTGACGACCATCAGCTGTCCGCAGGCCGACATTGCCGGGCCGTGGGATGCGTGGCAGCTGTGCCTCGGAGGCCATATGCTAATCGATGGTGTCGGGCCCGAGGCCGGCGCGCTGCAATTTGCCACGCAGCAGGGCCATGATGCGAGCATGGATCTGGCAGACCCGACTTTCGGTAACGCCGAGAACCAGCGCGATCTCCTTCATCAGCAGCTCTTCGAAATAATAGAGTTTGATCACCAGGCGTTCCTGTTCTTTCAGTTCGTCCAGGATCCGTCCCAGTAGTCCGCGCAGATCCTGCCGGTCCATCTCTTCCTCGGGATGGAACTCCTGCCGGCTCCGGACCAGGTCCTTCAGCGAGGTATTCTCGCCGGTGGGGGTATCGATAGAGACCTGGATGGATAATTGCGACTGCCGTTCCAGCTCCATCAACTCGTCAAGATCGATATCCAGGTAGTCGGCAAGCTGGTTGTCGTCGGGCATGTGGCCCAGGCGATTGGTCAGCTCATGCACCGCTTGCTGGTACTGCCGGGTGCGTTGGCGCATGCCGCGGGAGATGCAGTCACGGGCACGGAGTTCGTCCATGACCGCGCCACGGATGCGCAGCACGGCATAGGTACTGAAGGAATTTTCGCGCGAAGGATCGAAGCGGTCGACGGCTTCGATCAGGCCGATCACTCCAGCGTGGAACAGATCGTCACGGTCCACGATTGCCGGAATGTGCTGGGCGATGCGCTCGACCACGCTGTGCACCAGGGCCAGGTGCTTGACGATTTCGGCATCGCGTTCGTCGACCGAACGGGTCGCTTGGGCGGCGGCGTAGGCTTTCAGGCCACCTTGCGACGGATGCCGAGTCGGGGTCATGAAGGAGCCCCTTCCGACGTGTTTGCTGCCGCTTCGGCGGCTTCCAGTTCTGCGGCCAATTGCTGTGCCAGATGGTTACCGACATGGTTGACCGCAATGCGCAGCAGCATGCCGCCGGCGAGCATTCCGACAAAGCCCACTGCCCCGGCTTGCCAGATCAGATCCAGGGGGTCCTTGCCCAACACCAAGCCGGTGACCAGCCAGAACAGACCAGTCCACTGGAAGAGGCGAGCCTGAATGTGCAGCAGTGCGTGTTCCATGACAATAACCGGTACAGTATAGCCTGGGCCAGAGCACTACGCAAATCGGGGGCCCACGGCGAGGGCCCCCGGGTGGAACTAGCCCAGATTGCTGGCGGCGAAGTCCCAGTTGACCAGATGGTTCAGGAAGGTCTCGATGTACTTGGGGCGGGCATTGCGGTAATCGATATAGTAAGCGTGTTCCCACACGTCGATGGTGAGCAGCGGCTTTTGTCCGTGCTTCAATGGCGTGTCGGCATTGCCGGTCTTGCTAACCGCCAGCTTGCCGCCGTCCTCCACCAACCAAGCCCAGCCGGAGCCGAATTGCGTCGCAGCGGCGTTGCTGAATGCTTCCTTGAAGGCATCGAAGGAACCGAAATCGCGATCGATGGCGCTGGCCAGGGCGCCGCTGGGCTGGCCGCCACCTTTCGGTTTCATGCTGCTCCAGTAGAAGGTGTGGTTCCATACCTGGGCCGCCTGATTGAAGGTGATGCCATCGGCAGCGACGATGATCTCTTCCAGGCTCTTGTCCGCCAACTCGGTACCCGCGATCAGGTCGTTCAGTTTGGTGACATAGGTGTTGTGGTGCTTGCCGTGATGGAATTCCAGGGTCTCGGCGCTGATGTGGGGCGCCAGGGCATCCTGGGCATAGGGAAGGGCAGGCAGAGAGAAGGCCATATCGGTACTCCTTGAAACGGTTGTGTGTGAGTAGAAAAGATATGCTCCTCAGGTCCATCGACGACTCACGAGTGTGTATCCTCCCCATGTGGTGGCTGTATGAAGGTCGTCTGGCCACTGCCTGGCGCTCTGGTCGCGACAGGCACAGGCGCCAGGTCCCAGAGGCCGTCGTAGCATCAGTGGACAGCCCGTGCAGCCCGTGCACATCGCGTTGCCGCGCCTGTTTTTTGCGCGTATACTGCCATGCCGCATTGGCCTGGAGGGATCGACTACGATGAGCCAGACCGTTGATGTGGATTTGATCAATGCCTTCTGGCAATCCACGCGCGATGTCATGCAAGTGATGGGTGATCTGGTGATCAAACGCAAGCGGGTGTTCGTCAAACCCGACCAGAGCATGTCTGGTCGCTATTATGCCGTAATCGGTCTGTCGCAGGGCATGGTGGGCAATGTCTCTGCCTGTTTCCCCAAGGATACCGCGCAGGCGGTTGTTGCCGCTCTCTTTGCCGAAGAGACCGAGGACGATGATCTGTTGATGGATGCCGTCGGTGAGATCTGCAATCTGACCACCGGTGGTGGCAAGCAGCTGCTGACCGAGGGGGATTATCAATTCGAGATCTCGCCACCGACCACGGTGGTCAACCGCGATGAAGAGGAGATGACGGTGTTCAATCCCGATGGGACGGTGTGCATCGTCATTGATTGTGTCATCGCCGAGCACCGTCCGTGCCTGGGATTTACCATCGAGCTGGCCTTCCAGACCGAAAGCCGTGACCAGCTACGCGAACGGAAACGACAACTGGGTTACTTGGTGCCGCAGCCGGCAAAGAAGAAAACATAAAAAGCATCGGGCCTTCTGGGGGCCCAATGCTTTCAAGTGCTTTTTGGCAGTGCTTCAGCTGGCGATCTGGGCGGTGCTGTCGCGGAGGATGAGCCTGCTGGGCACGGTAATCTGTCGCGGGCTACAGTTCTTGTTGTCAATACAATCGCGCACCAAGCGGCCGGCTTCCTCGCCCATGCGGGTCAGTTCCGGGGAAATGGTGGTGAGCTGCGGCACCGTCAAATCGGCATGCAGGTTGTCGTATCCGACAATGGAGACGTCGTCTGGAACCCGCAAGCCCAGGGTGGCGGCGGCGGCCATGGCGGTGACCGCGATGCGGTCGTTGTAGCAGAGGATTGCCGTGGCTTGGTGCTGCTGGAGGGCCTTGCGGATGCCAGGCAAATAGGAGGTGACGGTATCACCAGCGCCTTCGGCGCGGGAGCGGGCCGGTTCGGAGACGATGTAGGTCTCCACCTGGCAGCCCATGGCGCCTTCGCGAATGATCTGTTGGCGTTGCCGGTTGCGCTGGTGGACCATGGTCGACCACTGTTGCAGGAAGGCTTCGTCAGCTTCATTGGAGGTCAGTTCGCAACCGAGCCACAGGAAGCGGCGATGCCCGAGGCCCACCAGCATGGCAACGGTTTCGGTGAGGCCGGGAGCCGGATCGGAGGTGATGGTGGGGGAAGCCCCCGGAGCGTCTTGGTCCAGTGCAATCACCGGCAACCAGCCGGGGGCCTGTTCCGGATCGAAGCAGTGCATGTGGTGGCCCGGAACGATCAGGCCATCGATGCGACGTTCTGCGCCGTAATTGAGGGCACGACGCACGGCGTCACGGCTGGTATCGGATTCTGGCACCACGGTCAGCAGGTCATAACCAGCTTCGGCGAGTTCCTTGGCCAGGCCCGCGTAGACGTGCCCCCAGTAGGGGGTGAGGTGACCAACTTGGATCCCCACCACGCCGATGCACATCGAACGGCCGGTTTGGAGAGACCGGCCATGATAGTTAGGGGTATAGCCCAGAGCCGCAGCGGCTTTAAAGACATTTTGTTCCGTGTCGGGATGGATGCGGTACTGGCGAGCCTTGCCGTTGAGCACCTTGCTCACGGTAGGAATGCTTACACCTGCACGCTCCGCTACATCTGCTAGACGTACCATGGGTCGAATCAGAGCCTTTCTGGGCACCGAGGCAAGTGCAGACTGCGAAAAAATCCAGGCAAATCCGTTTTAGAACAGGAGCATGGACATCGGTTGGGGCCGACTTGCAACTCTGCTTGCACCCTTTGATCGGTTCTACATTTGTCGGTAAAAGTATGTCGACAGTCTGCCAGCGTACCAAGCATAATCGAGTATAATGGTCTTGTGCGTGGGAAACGATCGGTCTCAAACGTTGTCAGTGTTCAGCGGTAGCGCTCGAAATAGGCCTCGAGGACCCGCTTGGCGATGCCCGAGCAGGCGCGACCACCCGAGGTGCCACCAAAAACGAAGATGGCGAAGGCCACCTGGGGTGTGTCGGCCGGGGCGTAACCAATCAGCCAGGCATGATCGGGGAAGCGCTTCGGGTCCTTGTTGCCCCACTCGCTGGTGCCGGTTTTGGCGGCGACGTGGATGCCCGCGGCCGGGCCGGACAGCTTGAGATAGGGTGCGGTGCTGTGCGGTTCGCCGCCGGTGGTGCGCTTCATGCCCGAGCGGATCTCCTGCCATTGCGCTGGACTCAATTGGATGCGATCCACCACCTGCGGTCCACGGTCGGGCAGGCGGACGAGCAGCGGCGCCAGGATGGTGCCACCATTGGCCACGGCGGCCGGAATGGGAATCAATTCCAGTGGTGAGGAAGGCCAGAACTGGCCGATGCCCATGCGGCGTGTGTCACCTTTGGTCCAAAACGGTTCGAAGGGTCGCAGTTGCGCGATGTTGGCCGGATCGGGGCAGACCCCATTGCGCTGCCAGGGCACATCCGGACTCAGGCGGCCGCCGCAGCCGAAGCGGCGGTACCAGTCGGCAATGGCTTCGGGCCCGATGCGCTCGGCCAGTTTGCCGAAGATGACGTTGGAGGACAGGGCGATGGCCCGGGCCAGATCGTAATCACCGGCCGGTGCATGGTCACCCATGCGACCCAGACGACCACGGGAATGGATCTCCTCGCCCAGGCTGTACTGCTGGCTGGCGAGGGCCAGCATGCCCATGGCAACCTTCATGGTCGAGCCTGGCGGATGCGAAGCGGTGCAGCTGTGATCGATCAGCGGCTGGTCCGGATGTTCGATCAACTCCTGGTAGCGGGTGCGCAGGTCGCTGATCCGGTAGCTGGGGCGCGAGGCCATCACCAGCACTTCGCCCGAGTGGACATCCATCAGGACCATGCTGGCGCGACCGCGATTGACCGGCAGGGCGTTTTCCATTCGCGTGGTGGCCACCGGATAGCCGACCTCCTTGCCCAGTTCCACGGCCAAGTCGTACCAGTGCTCCAGGGCATATTCGGCACCTTGCTGCAGGGCGACATCCAGGGTCAGGTGCAGGTCCTGCCCCGGTATCGGCGGGTCGTATTGTTCCAATACCACGCCCGAGCCGGTGCGCAGGCGCAGGCGTTTGCCCGTGACCCCTTGCAGGGTGGTATCGTACAGGGCTTCCAGGCCGCTGGTGCCCCGCCAGCCCTGTGGGTCGAGCCGGCGCATCTCGGCTTCGTCACGGTCGATACCGCGTGCCAGTTTCCCCATGTGGCCGATCAGATGTGGTGCCAGGCCGGGATAGCGGTATTCCCGACCGAGTTCGCTCTGCACCCGCAGACCCGGTAAGCGAGGCGTGGTGGCGAGGAAATCCGTGGCGACATCGTCGGGGATATCGACCGCATCCGGGCTACAGGCGATGGCCAGGCGTTTGTCGACATTGCGCAGCAGGGGAATCGCATCCAGCACCGTGGAGCCGGCCCAGGCGCGATCGGCCCGACGGCGGGCGCGGGTCAGGCGCGCTTCCACCGACAAGGCGGTCTCGTCCAGGCCGCCAGCGCGCAGACTGCGCGCCAGCTCGCGGCAGAAATCATCCAGTTTCTGATGGTCGAACACCACCACATGCTGCGGATGGTAGCGTCGCACGATGGTCAGGGCCGAGACCACCTCGGTTTGGTCCAAGAGCAGGGCATGCAACCAGTCCCCGGTGGTGCCCAGGCTGGCACGCAGTCGCCGGCTGAAGCGGCTCAGCATGCCGTCGTCTGCTCCGGGTGGATCGTCTTGCAAATAATAGATACGTTCCCGCCCAGGTAGCGCGCCATGCAGCTGGACCGGTTCCAGCACCACCCCGGCCGGCAGGGCGGCCGTCAGTTCCAGGGCACGGCTGGCGGGGGCCAGATACCAGTTCGGATCATCCCGGTCCAGCGTGAGGTCGGCTTCCACCTCTTGCAGCAGGCGCTGCTGGATGTCATCCAGCGCTCGACCACTGGCTCGGGACAGGGCGTCCAGACCCAGGCTCAGGGCCTGGGGATCGAGCAGGACCCATTGTTGTCGGCTGGCATCCGGCAAGGTCAGTTCCACCTCGCTGGCATAGGCCCGCAGCAACCGTTCGCTATAGCCCTGGCCCATGCCCAGGTTCTGATCCAGGCGGTGACAGGCCTGCCGAAACGCCTGCGGCGGACAGACCAGGCCGGGCGTGCCCCATTGCTGGTGGATCTCCTGGGCCAGCGCCAGGCCGGGTCGGGAGCTGATCAGGCGGCGTTCCCCCAGCCGGATCACCAGATCAGGATAGCTTTCGGTCAGTTGGCGCGGCAGGGCGACCAGCCCCATCAGGCTCTGCGCCCGTCTGATGCTGCGGATGGCCGTGCCCGGATGCGCCTGGAGCTCCTGTTCCACCACCTGCCGGACCGTGCTGGGATCCTGCCCCAGGTGGGTGCTGATGGTGGCGACCAGATCCACTAGGCTGGTCTCGTCCAATTCCCGATGCGGAAAGCGGCGGCGCTGCCGCAGATCGAGCTCCATCTCACGCAGGATCACTGCCAGGTGGTAGACTGGCCGGTTGTCGACCAGAGTCACGCCTTGGCGATCCAGCAGCCGGCCACGCCGGGCTGGTAGCAGTTCCTCGATCAGTCGATCGGCTTGGACAGCATCGTCCAGGTGGCCACCCTGCACGATCTGGAGCTGGAACAAGCGGGCGATGTACAGGCCCATCGCCAGAGTGTAGATGATCGCCAGCAGCCAGATCCGTTGTGGCATGGCCTCAGTCCCGGCCCACCGCCGGCATGACACGCGACAGCGGATCCTGCTCCGAATCCGACGGTGGTTTGTAGTGGGTACAGATCAACAGTGCCGGCAGCAGCAGCAGGGTGCTGGCCATGCAGGCCACCAGGCCGATGCAGGCGGCCAGGCCCAGGCCCTGGATGCCGATGTAGGCGTTCAGCAGCAGCGAACCGAAGCCGACCACCGAGGTAAGCGTGGTCATCAGGATCGGATGGCCGATTTCGATCAGGGTGCGTGACAGGCCGTTGCTGCAGCGGGTTTGCCTGCTCAGGTGGTGGATGAAGTGGATACCATTGTCGATGCCGATCCCGATGATCAGCGGAAAGACGGCGATGTTGATGATGTTCCAGGGCTGGCCGATCAGATGCAGGCCGGCCAGCATCACAGCGATGCCGAAACCCAGCGTGCCCAGGACCAGCGCCATGTTGCCGACGTGGCGCATGCACACCACCAGGATCAACACCGTGGCGATGGCGGCATAGATGCTGAGCCGGAGGAAGTTGTCGACGATGGTGGTTTGCAGTTCGTAGGACAAGGCGACGCCGCCGACCACCGTCACGTCCACCCCTGGTACCGGCCGATGGTGCCCTTTGAGGGCCGGATCGAAGCCCAGAGCGGTGTAGAGTTCCTCGAAGGGCACCAGGGTGTGATCTGGGCGCAAGGCCAGCGGCATGCGCAAGTAGACGGTGCCATCCTCGCCCAGCACGCACGTGGCACGGATCAACTCGGCCAGGGGCCCGTCCAGCAAGTCGTAGGGTAGTAGCGGTTCTGCTGCTTCGACCCGCTGATGCATGGCCTGGAGATCGCTGAAAAAGGGGTGATAGCGCTCACGTTGCTTGGGCGTGGCCTGGTCGAGCACCTGCTCCACCTTGGCCCAGTCGACGCTGTCGGCCAGCCGCGCCAACACCGCCTGCTGTCGCGAGGGGGAGGGCAACAGCGACAATTGCGCACCAGTGCGATGCAACAGCGGCGAGAGCGGCATCGGATGGCCGGCCGGCAGCAGGGCGGGTTCTGCGGGGACATCCCAGTGCCGGACCAATTCCACCCGCTGCAGCGCGCCATCGCGCAGCTCGCTGAAGCTGGCTTCGCCCCAGGGGGTATCGATCACGTGTCGACCGATCAGATCCTGCTCACTGGCCGTACAGTCCACCGCCAGGTGGTCGAGGCCGGCCACCAGCTGTTCGCGGCTGAGGTCTTGCTGCAGGGTGCAGGGCAGGGGCTCGCGCAGGTGATCCAGGCTGGTGGTGAATTGCCAGGCGGCATCCAGCAGCGCGGTGGGATCCTGGCTGGTCCACAGTAGCTCCAGGCCGCCGAAACTGATCCCCAGCCGTTTGCCCAATTCCTCGTAGTCCCGATCGTGCACGCTTTCGTGCGGACGCAGTTTGCGCAGATCGTGATCGAAGACGAACAGCTGCTCGCGGGTTGCCAGGATGCCGATGACCACCAGGACCAGCGCGATGCTGCCAGCGACGAACCACTGGGTGTGGGTGGCGAACCAGCGGGTGTAGTAGCGTACGACTTTCGGCTCGCGATACTCGTCTGGACCCCACAGGGTGAGCAGCGCTGGGATGATCAGCAAGACCAGTAGCAGCATCATGCTGAGCGCCAGGGCTGAGACCACGCCCAGCTCCTGCATGCCGCGAAACTCGCCGAAGGACAGAATGGCAAAGGAGGTGGCTGTGGTCAGACAGCCCAATGCGATGCCCGGGCCGACCCGGTGCACCGCTTGCACGGCCGCCCAGCCGCGGCGATCGGCGGGGGAGCTATGTGTCACCGTGTCGTGATGCAGGGCCCAGGCGTAGGCATTATAGAGATGGATGATGTAATCCACGCCCAAGCCTACCAGAATCGCGCTGAAGGCGGTCATCACCAGCGACAGCTCGCTCCCCAGCAGCAAGGTGGCCATACCCAGACCGGCCCCCACCGAGGGCAGCACCACCGCACCGATGAAACCGATCAAGCGCAGGCTCCGGTACACCAGGCCAAACAACAGCATGATGCCCAGGAAGCTGGTTGCTGCCATCACCACCGCTGAGCTCTGCGCGGCTTTGAAATCGCGCGAGGCCAGGGGGTAGCCGCCGGCGATGTACATGGTCAGGTCGGGGTGCTGACGGTTGAATTCATCCTGCACGGCGTTCAGGGCATCGGTGATGGCATGGGTGAAGGGCATGTCCTTGATCGGGCGGCGGGGTTTGAGCATCAGCACGTGGATGGTGCCGTCTTTGGAGACCAGATAACCCTGATCCTGCCGCAGTGGCAGATCATCACCCATGCGATTGCCAATATCCTCGGCATACACCGTGCTCCAGAGTCCCAGGACATCCCGCTGCCGGAGGGCGGCCGGCACCGCTGCACTGGGGCCGCGTTCCAAGCGGGTCTTAAGGTAGCGGGGCTGCAGCCGTTTCTCGAATTGCTCCAGGCCGGCATCGGACAGTGCCAGGAAGCCGGCGCGGCCCACCAGGTTCTGCCGCGCCTGCCGTGCCTCCTCGTCCAGGCGGCCGATCACCAGACCGACCAGCGGCTCCTTCTGGTTCACCTGCGGATTATACCAGGTCCACTGCAACACCTCACTGGCGATCGCTTCGATGGCGGCCCGGGCGCGCTGCTGGTCCTGGGGCGAGTCGGTCGGTGTCTCCACCGCCAGAAACAGCTGATCGCCCGCGCCGAAGACCTCGACCAGGGTATTCAGGCCCTTCAAGGCTGGCGAGCCGGGTGGCAGCATGCTGGAGGGATTGGGATCGAAGCGCAGCCCGAGCGCGCACAGACTCAAGCCCATGGTCAGCAGGAAGGATCCGAGCAGCGTCACCCGCGGCCGGCTGGCGGCCAAACGGGCGATCGCTTCGAGAACAGAAACAATGGACATAGCTTGCGCATCATGGCAAGCGGTCGGCTGGAGCCAGTCTGGATGGCCTGGGACTGCCGGCACCCCGCCAGCAGCAGCCCAGGACCACCGACGTCTCGCCTGCACGTGGCCGAACGCTTGGCCGAGGAAACCGGCTTTGCGCCCATCCACGTGCTTTGGGGGGATTGGCAGGCATGTCAGTGAAGCGCGTCATGGCCTGGGCTGCGCTCATCCTGCTGATCCTCGCGTGGCGCCGAGCTGCGCTGTGGCAAAGCCTGGGCCTGCTGTCGGCTTTTTGTGTCCTGCTGCTGATCACCGCCCTGCGCGGCATCGATATCAGCTGTGGTTGCTATGGCGAATGGCTGAAAACCGACATCCCCTTGGCCCTGTCCGGCAGCGCGTCTTCGCCCGGTGCCGCCGGCGGGTCAGTTGATGCCGCTGGGGGCGCCGTGGGCTCGAAAGACGGCGTCGAGCGCCGATGGGACCGAAAAGGTGGCCGGCGAGGGCCGGCGCAACCCGTCACTCCGGCGTTCGAATTCGATGATCTGATCAGCCGGATCCGAGCGCAGACGGATCAGACGGTCCGTGCCATCACCGTTGCCGGGACGATAGGACCACAGCTCGCAGCCGGACGGTGTGCTGGCCGGGAAGTACAGGGTGCCGTCGATCACCACCTGCAGATCGCTGGGGCCACCAGCGGTAAAGGGATCGCTACCGGACCGGCCGGGCTGCAGATCGGCGACCATGCGGGTACCGGCGCTGGTGCCATCGCTGATCCACAATTCGCGACCGTGTTCGCCATCGTTGGCATTGAAGCACAGCTGCTGCCCGACCATGACCGGATAAAGGATCTCCGGACTGGCGGGACCGGGCGCGATATCGCTCAGGCGCTTGGTGCCGGCGCTGGTGCCATCGCTGATCCACAATTCGCGCCCGTGTAGGCCGTCGTCGGCCAGCAGCAGCACGCGATCACCGATGCTGCCCACCACCTCGGGAGTGGAATCGTCTGCGCCGCTGCGGATATCCGCGACCAGACGGGTATTGGCCTGGCTGCCATCGGAGACCCACAGCTCGCGACCGTGTATGCCGTCATCGGCGGTGAAGAACAGGCGCCCACCTGCCGCGGCGACATGCGCCACCCGATCGGATCCGGTGGCATTGATCTGCAGCGCGCGTCGGCTGCCGACGACACTGCCGTCGCTGCACCAGAGGGCGCTGCCCTCGCCATCGTCGGCCGGGAAATAGACCAGGCCGTCATGCGCCACCAGGATCGAACGACCGATGGCCGGGTTCTTGGCGAAGGCATGCGCGTTGCCGGGCGCGATATCGGTCAGGCGCATGGTGCCCGCCGGGCTGCCATCGGAGACCCACAGCTCGCGACCGTGGCTGCGGTTCTCGGCGGTGAAGAACAGGCGCCCGTCGTGGACCAGTCCATTCGTGATGCCGCGCACAAAACCAGACAGATGGTCATCTATCGTGGCCAGACGCTCGGCGCTGGTGCCGTCGCTGCGCCAGAGTTCGTTGCTGGTGTGGCCATTGCCATAGCGGACCACGGCGAACACGGCCACCGTGCCGAGGGCATGGAAATGGTAGGGATTGCTGCTGGCACGAACACCGTCGACATTGCCCTCGGCGATATCCATGAGCAACTGGGTGCCAGCGGGCGTACCATCCGTTCGCCACAATTCCTTGCCGTGGGTATCGCCGGAGGTGACCGTTCCGTCGGAAGCGCCGAACAACAGCCAGGAGCCGATCGCGACCCCCGGCGCCACAGAGTCGTCCCGCTGGTCGAGGCGTGGGTTGATGTCCTTCAGGCGCGAGGCGCCGGCGCCGGACGCGGCCGTATACAGTTGGAAATTGCCTGAGGAATTGGTCAGATCGAGAAAGACCGGCGTCGCCGAGAAGACCACCGAGTCGCCAAAACGCATAAGCGCACGCGGGTTGCTGCTGCCGCCGCCAGCCGACGGCGTCAGCAGCAGCCGCGTGCCCGCAGCCGTGCCATCGCTGACATACAGTACATTGTCGACCACGCCATCCGGATCGCTGAGTTCACCGTGGCTGGCCAGGAAGAAGACGTGGCCGGAACCGGTGCCGATACCACGGATGGTATGGGCGCGCAGCGGCGCGCCCGCGGGTGTCGGCAGATCGGCGAGATAGCGGGTGCCGTCGGCAGTGCCGTCGGAGATCATCAGCAGGTGCTCGCCCTCGTCTTCCTGGCGCGCCAGAAAGAGGATGGATGTGCCGTCGAGATCGGCAAAGGCGACCGGGGCCGAGGATGTACCTCTGCCACCGGGGCGGATCTCGCTCAACAAGCGGGTGCCCGCCTCGGTGCCATCGCTGATCCAGGGCTCGCTATTGTAGCTGGTACCGGGTGCATCGGCACTGAAACAGAGCAGACGGTCGCCGAGGCTGGTCAGTTCCTCGACGCCATACTCCTGAGCGTCGTCGGTCACGTTCTTGAGCAACCGGGTACCGTCACTGGTGCCGTCGCTGATCCAGATTTCGCGACCGGTACTGCCATCATCGGCCACGAAATACACCCGTTGCCCGAGCTGTTCGAGAGCTCTCGGATTGCAGCCCGTACTGCCTGGACGCAGGTCGCGCAGGCGACGGGTGCCGCCCGGCTCGCCGTCGGCGATGAAGGGCTCTTCGCCGCCACCGCCGCTGGTACTGAAAAAGAAGACCCGATCGCCCAACGAGATCATACGACTGCGCACGCTCAGGCTGCCATTGCCGACCAGATCCTCGACCATGCCGGTGGTCGTTCCGTCCGTCCGCCACAATTCCAGACCGTGGACACCATCATCGGCAGCGAACAGCAGCTCATCGCCCAGGGCGGCCAGCTTGGCACCATCCAGCGGTAATTGCAGGAAGGACGGCGGCAGCACGATGCTGCTATCGGGGCCCGGCCGGACATCGGCCACCAGGCGGGCATCGCTGCCGGCGGCGCTGCTCAGCCACAACTCACGGCCCTGAGCGGTGGTCTCGGCCAAGAACCAGACCCGTCCCCCAGCCGCCACGAAGTGTTTCGGATCGCTGCCAGCGGCGCCGGGTTCGAGATCGCCCACCAATCGCGTGCCGGCGACGGTGCCATCGCTGACCCAGGGCTCGTGACCGTGCTGACCATCATCGGCGCTGAACCACAGCAGATCGCCGATGACCGTCAGATCGCGAGGGCTGGAGCCGGCACTTCCGGGATGGATATCGCACAACAGCCGGGTGCCCTCGTGGCTGCCATCGCTGATCCAGAGTTCGGTCCCAGTACCGATGGCGGTATTGACGAAGATCATGCTCTCGCCGAAGGCGAGGGCCTCGCCCACGCCCCCGTACTGCCGGTTGATATCCACCACCTGCTGCGGCTCCGCCGCGCCCAGACCCAGCATGACACAACAGAGAGCCAGCAGCTTGCCGGCTCGACTGGTCGGCACGGCCCAGACGCCGGCTGCCGGACAGGGCCATCCGCCAGCCTCGACCGTGCCTGCCACCCGATCTGAATAATAGTGTCTCAATAGCATCAGATCGCCCTTTCTCTTGAAAGTGACACCAGGATGACAGCAACCGGAGCTGCCTGGTATCAGCAAGTACCAAACCCAAGCACTGCAGTATGGCACACATACATACCGACCTTGGGCGCTGCCCAGAACCCATCTATGGGCCGGCAGTCAAGAACAGACGGGTCCCTCTCCGAATGGCGGAGATTCTTACGAGGCACAGGCCCGGCTGGCGATCCCGACAGCACAGCAGGCGAGGCAGGGCCTCGCGCTCCGGGGGAAGACCCACGCGGACCGCGTCGCCATGCGGCGCAGTTGGGCATCCGAATAGGCTAA
>CAYONM010000074.1:0-15218 GCA_964405325.1 uncultured candidatus Brocadiaceae bacterium
GATGGCGCTGCCCCATGTGGTCGTGGCCCTGGTCCTGGCGGCTGTCGCATGGTGGCTCTCGAGCGAGACGGCCATCATCACCTGGTTGCTGGCCGAGGTGGTTCAACCGCTGAAGCTGGGCTGGCAGCCGGCGACCATCGCCTGGTGGATGGATGCCGCCGCCGTGGTGCTGGTGGCCGGTGGCGTCTGTTTTCTGCTCGGCCGCTTGGCCTGGCTGCAGAGCCGCCGTTTCGAACTCTCCCTGCAGCAAATCGTTTTCGTGCACGGCATGCTGTCACGTTCCTGCGATCTTCTCGAACTCTACCGGATACGCGATGTCCAGGTGATCATGCCGCTCCATCTGCGAATATTCGGCCTCGGCCACTGTTATCTCATCACCAGCGACCCGACCACGCCGGTGCTGCCGCTGCTGGGTGTACGTCATCCGGATCGTCTGGCCCAGACCATCCGCGACATGTATCACCGGGCCATGGCCATGGCCGGCGTGGTCAACGTGATGTGAGCTGGTTCAGGGCTTGCTGGTGGCCTGATCGAGCAGTCGCTTGATGTCGGCCATGGCCTGGTGCAGGGCGGCCGAGCGCTGGCGGGCGGTTTCGGCTATGGTCGGGGCCATGGCTTGTGTCCAGCGCTGTACGAACATGGTCGGCATGCGCTTGCGCACATCGCCATCCTTGAAATCCACCAGGTCGAGCTGCTCCTGGATCGAGCGGTCGAGACGGTGCGCACGCAGGTTCGTATACCACTGGTTCTCGCCATGCTTGTACAGCAGGTCGAGCACCTTGATCGCTTCGCTCCGCTCGAGCTGGTCCCAGGGCAGCTGTTTCCAGGGAATGCTCTGCAGCCAGGGCGGCTCGAAGTTGAGATCGGTGGTCGGGTAGACCTCGGGCGGCGGCAGCCGGCCGGCGGCGCGTTCACTCCGCGCCTTGGCCAGGATCCTGTCGGCGAGGCCGTCGACGACATTGAAGTCGGGCTTCGCGTCTTCCTCGGCGAGCAGCGCCAGGCAGCACAGGCTCAGCAGCAGCGATCGCATTTCAGATCCCCTTGGTCTCGGTGCCCTTGACCGCGGTCTTGGTGGCGCCGCCATGCTGGCTGGCCCGCGGCCGGAACTTCATCTTCACCGGCGCCGTGGTGTATTCGAGCTCGCTGCCCTTGGTGGCCCAGACCCAGCCCTCGCCGGTGTTGAGGGTCGAGAGGTCGTAGGGACGCAGCACTTCGAGGCAGGCGTTGACCGTCTTGATGTGGGCCAGCCACTGCGGCGAGGCCATCTTGTGCAGGATGAGGTGGGTACTGAGGGCCATGATCTCGTAGGGGATGGAAGGTGGATCCTGGCTCGCGACCAGGATCGAACAGGCCTTATGGCGCATCTCGCGGATGTTCTCCTCGAGGGCCTTCACAAGATTCTTGTCATCCATGAACTTGTGGGCCTCATCGAAGCAGACCAGCTTGTTGACGGTATCGCCCTCGATCAACTCCTCGCGTCGGTTCTCGGCCACGCAGCGCAGGTTGTGGTCGGAAATCTGGTACCAGTCGCCTTGGTAGGGACCGCTGGGATCGTAGCTCTTGGCGTCGCCGAAGACCTGCATAAGCACGATCAGCAGGGCGAAGACCTCGTCCTTCTCCATGAACTCGTCGCGCAGATCGACGATGATCATGCGGCCCGGCTTGATCAGCTTCTGGATCCCACACGCGGGATCGATGAACTGGTCGACCACATCGAGCCGGATGCCGGCCAGGTCCTTCTGCAATTGCTCGAGCTTCGAAGCGTGGATCCCCTCGCGCAGGATGTCGACACTGAGGTCGAAGCGGTGCTGCTTCATGAGCAGCTTGAGCACGTTGATGTACATGTTCTTCTCACCCACGGCGCCCATCAGGATGCGCCACTGCGGGATCTGGATCTCGTTGGGGTGGAAGGCCAAGGGCTCCACCCGCAAACCCGGGAACTCCTCTCTGCGACGCTGCACTGCCTCCTTGGGAGCGAGCAGCAAGACGTCGTCGCAGGCCCGGGGATCAGCGCCATAGAATCGTTTGAGCGCTTTGACCTGGCCGGAATCGTAGTTCGCTTCGACCATGGTCACGAACTCCGGCTCGTAGGCCTCGGAAGCCGAGTAGTGGAACATCATCACGCAGAGCGGGCTGGGCAGCTGATTGAGCTTGGCAATGGGTTGGCAGGCCATCTCCATGATCGTGCCCAGGGTGTAGGACTTGCCGCCGCCAGGGGCGCCGAACAGGCTCATGCAGTGGACGTGGTTGAAATCGAAGGCGACCACGCGCTCGCGCGGCTGCTCGTCGGTGATCAGGGTCGTGCCGACGACGCCGTACTGCGGCGAGTCGATATCCATGTTGCCGAGCATGACATCGAAGTAGGGCTGGTCGCCCTCGCCAGCCTCACGCGAGCGGGTGCTCTCCAGGCCGGGGAGTGTCCAGTCCTTGTCCTGGGTGATGGTGATACCGCTAGGCATGTTCCGTGCTCTTCTCGTGGTCGCTGTCGTGATGGGGGATGGCTCGCCGCCCCAGACGCCTGGCCCGGCGGCGGAGCATCAGCGCCCAGACCAGGATGCCGAAGGGCAGCAAAAAAGCAGCCAACAGGGGTATCCACAGGGGACTGAGCACCCACAACCAACCGATCGAAGACCAACCGGTCATCTTGAGCAGAAAGAGACCGATAAGACTGAACTTGATGATTGCTACGCCGGTCTGTGCATGCTCTTCGTGCAAGCGCCCCAGGGGGCTCTCCTGGGCCATCCTGGTGCAGAGACGGTAGAGGTCGTGGAAGGGCAGGTCGTCGAGGTCAACCTCCCGTTCTTGGTCTGGAGTCTGCTGCGGGGCGGCTTCTGACGCCGGATTACGGGCCTGCCCGGCGGTCAGTTCGTGAGCGTTATCCGGTCCGTTCAGAAAGGCCAGTGGCGGTGCCTTGAGCCTTTCGGCGACGAACACCGGACGCTCATCCGGCTCCGCTGCGGGTCGGGCCCAGCTTGATGGACGCGGCGTTTCCTCATCCTCGTCGGGTGCTGATGGTTGCGGTTTCACTGCAGGGACTTGTCGATGAATTCGGGATCGGAGGCGGCATCGAGGGCTCGTAGGAGCTTGTCGCCGAAGCTGCGCATTTCACGGTCGAAGGCTGAGATATCGCCGCCCATGGCCTCGACCGCGCGGCGGGCCTCGGCGTATTTGCGCGGGGCTGCCTGGAGCAGGAGTTGCGGCATCATGCCGACCTTCGCGGCCAGGCTGTGCACATAGGCCTCGCCGGTGATCGGCTTGAGCACCATGAGCCCGTGCTCGGCGCTGAGGCTGAGGGCGTCTCCCGAAAGCAGGGCGATGGCCTGCAGTCGTTGCAGGCGCTGCTCGTTGCTCATCTCCTGCCAGGGCACCCGCGGGGTGCCGACCTGGTCGATCACCCCTTGGCGGAATCGGGAGAGGCTGTCGTGGGCGCTGTCGGCATCGAATTCCTCGGTCGCGACCGGGGCGAGGACGGCGAGCAGGCAGACAATGAGGGCGCTGCTTCGTGACATGCTCAGAGCCTGCTGTCGACGACCACGTCGGGCGTGGCCATGCGTAGGCTATCGGCAGTGGTGTCGACGTTGCGGCCGAGGTCGTTCTGCTGAATGGTGGCGCTGTCGTTGACCGGCAGCACCTCGTCGACGATCGCGAAGGCCCCGGCCAGGATCAGAGGATCGGTCTTGGCGATGAGGAGGCCGGTGTCGACCTGGTTGCTGGCGATGGATTCGAGGGCTGCCTCGCCGACCTCGGCCGCGACCAGCGTCGATTGGTCGATCTGCTGCTCCTGGGCTTCGCGTTCGGCCTGGCGACGCATCTCCTGCTGGGGGGAGAGCAGGGTATCGTCGTCGTGCATGGGATCGGGTGCGGGCATGGGCGGCTCCTCAGGCGTGGACCGTTGCGGTCATGGTATGTGAACGACCCGGCCGACAAGATGCTCGCTCGACGGCCGGGGTCGCTTGAGGCCTGCCATCCGCTCTCCGCGCTTCAGCGGGCGGCCTCGTAGGGTGCATCGAACTCCTCGGGCGCGAGATCGGCCAGTATGTGTTTGGGCTCGATCGCAGCGCCGCGACGGTGCTCGCCGAGCGGCAGCAGATCAGGGTCGAGCCAGCCGTCGGGCAAGCACAGCCAGGGCTCCTGGTCGACCCCCACGCAGCGACTGTCGGCATCCTCGACGACCACATGGGGGAACGCGGCGATGGCCGGGAAGACCTGCTCGATGACGCTCTGCCAGCCCTGGCGTAGCAACAGGTGGAGCGAAGGGCTGCGGCCATGCGGTGGCTGGTTCACATCGACCTGCTGGGGCAGCCATTCGCCGTAGACCAGCAGGGCGCCGAGACCGCCACCGGAGAGCCAGCAGCCGTCGGGGTCGCGCAGCAGAACCGGCGTGCGCAGCGCTTCGGGCATGTCGAGCAGGGCCAGGCCTTCCTGCTTGAGGATACGCAGGCGCGGCAGGCAGTGGATGAGGATGCGGTGCAGCAGGGTTCCCAGGCCGGTGACCGTGTCGCTGCCGTGGCCCAGGTGGTGCAGGCTCTCGGCCAGACAGGGCTCAGCGCGTTCGCGTGTCCGGCGCTGAGCAGCCCGCGACCAGCAGCCTTCCTCGATCGGTTCGCGCCAGGGGAATGCCGCCATGTGGTCGACGAGGACCTCCGCCAGAGCCGGTGGCTGGGGATCATTGAGGATCACCCGGAGCGATGGCCGCTGTGGTTGGCGTAAGGCGATGCGCAGCAGGTGCTGCGAGCGCTCGTCGGCGGGGGGGATACCGGTGGCCCGCAGCACTGCCGCCGCCGAGCCCCCGGCCAGCCAGCCGCGCCGGGGGCGATCACCGCTGATGGCCGTGGCCCAGGCCAGCCACCAGGCGCCCGGGCCGGCCGCCTCCTCCCCTGCCAGGGGCGAGGTGTCAGGATCCTCCTCCCACAGCGGGCTGGCCCCGGAGCGGGTCAGTTCCATAGCCGGTGACAGTCCGCCGAGCAGCAGATCGGGGAGCCACAGCAGGCCATCCACGACGCCGCAGCAGGCCCGGAACCAGCTGTCGGTCTGCAATTTGACGCCGACCAGATCGGCGGCCCGATCCCAGGCGCTGCCAATGCAGCGCTGGGC
The DNA here is from genome assembly GCA_964405325.1 of uncultured candidatus Brocadiaceae bacterium. GTDB lineage: Bacteria > Planctomycetota > UBA11346 > UBA11346 > UBA11346 > CAYONM01. The sequence goes on from CAYONM010000074.1 coordinate 5,095, forward strand.
GAGGGCGGTGAGCAGGCCGCGGCCGCCTCGTTGCACCAGCGCCCGACGCAGGTCGTGCTGCCACCATGAGAGGAACCAGAGCCGGAAGGCCTCGCGATCCCCGGCCCAGGCGGCCTCCTCTAGGGGCAGGGTCTCGGCCAGCATGGGGTCGTCGGCGAAATAGCCGGCCTGCTCAGCCGCTGCGCGTACAGCCATGATCAGGCCGCGATCATCGGTGGCCAGATAGTCGGCCGGGGTGGCACTGCTCATGCCGCCTGCCAGTCGGCCACGATCAGGGCGTCGTGGACCGAGCGCTCCTCGATCCAGGCAAGGGTTGGTAGCGATCCTGTCTCGATCCGATAGGCAGGATGTGAGCTGCCGCGAAACAGCGCCGTGCCGGAGCGGTGGCCGGCGCTTGCCATCAGCCGTTCCTCGCAGGGTAGCACCGCGGTCTCGTCGAGTGGCACCCGACCGGGATCGCCGCCGAGGGCGCTGGCTGTCACCGCCAGCCAGCCTCGCTTGAGCAGGGTGTCGCTGCCGCTCGCGAAGCATTGGGTCATGAAGTGACCGTGCTGTACGAAGCCGTTCCAGCTGCCGTATTGACGCAGGTCGTCGCAGCGGCTGCGCCAGGCGCAGTACGACACCACCCGCATCAAGGCTCGCACCGGGCAGGGCTCCCAGCCGCTGGCCGCGGCCATGGCATGCAGCGGCAGGCGACGGCCCAGGCGCAGGCAGCCGGCGAAGTCCAGCCCGGGTGGGGTCAGTCGGCGGAAACGGCCGAACAACGAAGCGGGCAGTTGGGGGCCGTCGAGGTGGTGGCCACCGAGCAGGGGACCGGTCTCGCTGTGGACCGCATGGACCAGCAGCAGGTCGGCCCGCGGCAGAGGGATGAAGTGCCGGTGGATGGGAATCGGCCAGGCGCCGGAGCAGTGCCAGCCGGCCGGCTCGCTGTGAAGGCCCTCGGCCAGGGCCCGGCAGCGCTCGACGATGGCATCGGGCACCAGCACGCCCTTGGGGTGACCGTCGATCACGCTCGCCGCCAGTCCGGTGCGCAACAGGCGGGCGGCGACCCGCTGTGGATCGCCGCCGCAGAGCCGGGTGATCAGCGGTCGCAGTTCACGCGCCGCGCTCAGGCTCAGCTTGCGGTTGATCAGCAACCAGTCCCAGGCATCGCCGAGCCGCTCAGGCAAATCATCGCTGATGCCGTCGGCGAGCGCCGCGGCCATCGTCTGCACTGCCTGTTGTTCAGCCGGCTGGCGAGCGATCTCCCGCCAGATGGCCAACACGCGCGACCACATGGTTCAGCAATTGTCAGTGTGCCAAGCGGCGTCAAGCCAGCGAGGTGTTCCGCATGGCGTGCAGCAAACGGTTTGCACATATCGGGTGATCCTGCACCTACCAGTGGCAGCGTATAGACTGGCGCGGTTGGGAGGATGATGATGGATGTCGCCACTACGGTTCTGGTCGAACGTCTACCTGAGCATGACCCGGTGGAGTTCGAGCCCGACCGGGAGCATTTCCGCCGCCATCTCGTCGCGCATCACCGCTTGCAGCCGGGAGATGCCGACGATAGGCGGATTGCACCTCCCGGTCGGCCACAGACGACGACCACCACGACGACCACCACGACGACCACCACGACGACCACCCGCTGCGTGCCGGAGTCGACGGCCAGCGTGGCGAATGCTGTCAGGCCAGACGATCACCCGTCGGTGCCGGCCAGCATAGGGGGGGTGGTGCGCAGTGCCGCCCGCGTGGTGGGGCAGGTGGCCCGCACTGGCGGATCGATGCTGCTGCCGGGCAGCACCCATTCGCAGCCTGGCAATGTGGTCCGTCGCCAGCTGTGGTTGGCTGCCGGGCTTGATGCGGCCAGCAAGATCAGCGGCATCGACGCGGTCGAGGCACTTGAGGTCAACAGTCTGGTCAATGCGGGAGCAGCCTTCGGGCTCGGTCTCTTCTCCGGGCATTTCCAGGCCGGCACCTCTATACCCAAGCTGCCGAAGATCATGCAGCCGCTGGCCACGTCTGTGCATCAGTTCGGCCTGCAGGTAGGCGCTGTGGTGGCCAAGGCCCATCGGCGGGTGGGCGAGTGGTGCGAGCGGCCGGGGGCGTTCAACCGGGTGGGCAAAGCGGTGCTCGGTGGCATCGGGCGGGTTCTGCCGCTCGATATGCGAGATCCCCGCCAGTGCGTGGCGGCTGCCAATCTAGCCACCGGTGCCTTCCATCTGGCGCGTGCTTCCCTCACCCAGGATCCGGTCAGCTATGCCTTGGCCGGCTTGAATATCGCCAGCGGTCTTGGAATGACCTGGTTCCGGCCTACCGACCAGACGCGCGACGAGCATCTGGGGCCCTGGCAGCCGGCCGAGAACCTTGGCCGCCAGAACCCGCCCCAAACGCTGACCCCCGGTGCTTTGCTGTCGGCTTGAGGAAGATCACCAGGGGACGGGGGACTGGTCGTCCCAGGCTTCCGGCATGCCGAGCGCCAGCCAGCGTTCGCGGGTCACAACCTCGACGCCCAGCAGGCGGTACTGTGTCGTCTGGTCTTCGATGGTGAGGCCATGGAGGCGTACGACGACCATCTCGCGGTCGAGGCGTGGGTCGTCCTGGTTGTTGACGAGTTCGTGATCGATCGGCACGAACAGTCGCCAATCCGCCTCGCCATCGGGAATCGCGCGGATCGGCCGGTGGGTGAGCTGCGTGGTGCGCCAACCCTCCTTATCGGCCAGTTTTCGTCGGGTATCCAGGTGCGTGGCCACCAGCGAGCTGACTGGTTCGTCGCAACATTCGAGGATCGCCTGCGTCTGTGCCTGCGCCTCCTGGGGATCGAGCCGACGCAACACGAGAGCCAGTCTGGCGCCCTCGCGGATGGCCAGTTCGGACGGCGATTCCCCCTGGTCGCCACAGGCGACCAGGGGCAGCAGAAGCAGGAGAGGGAGCGAGCGGTTCATCATTGATGGGTCCCTCAGAGGTCGAGAAATAGACGAATTGGCGGGAGTTTAAGGCCGCGCGTCCAAGCGCGAGCCCGGCCGACGAAGGTCTGTTTTTTGGCGATAATGGGCCGTAAGGCCCGCCAAAAACCGTACTTGGCGCCCAGCGCCAAGTACGGAAGACCGACCGAGGCCGAGGGGGTGTGCGCCGGAGGCGCGAGGGGGCAGCGCCCCTTCTGATGATAGCCTTACCACTGCTGCACCAGCACCAGGCGTACACGGCTGTGCGGTGCAATCGCCAGCAGATGGTCGCGCCAGGCGACATCGGTGCTGGTCACCACCACCTGCAGCATGCGGGGCAGGCGGATGGCGGCCGGGTCGGTGAACAGCCAGCGCTCGCGGTCGTTGCGCAGTTCGACCAGCGATCCCACCAGATTGCCGCTCTGGATACGGGCGAGACCATCGATGCGGACCTCGCCATCAACCATGATGCACCAGCCCTCGACCACCCGTCCTTCGCAGTCGTGGCTCCTGGGGGTGTCGACCGGCAGGCTGTCTTCAAGCCCGAGCAGGTTGCGCACCAGACGGGCGCGATCCGCCACCGTCGACTGCACGCCGCCTGGGTGCGGCGCGTTCCAGACCACGCAGCGTAGATCGGTCGCCACTTCCTGTATGCGGTAGTGGCCGATCCGCGGGGAGCCCATCGTCGACGGCCAAGGGCGGTCGAGCTCGATGCGGAAACCACCGGATGGATCGGCCTGCGCCGCGCCGCTCATGGGCACAATCTCATCGCGATCGGCAGCATGATCGTGCCAGCCGACTACCTGCCAGGTGCGGCCGTTGTCGGCGCGATGCAGGACGACGTCGCCCGGCGGCAGCATCCAGCCCCCGCCCCCGCCGAGTCGCCAGCGTTCACCTACGGTCAACAGCATGATACTTCCGTCATTGAATGGACACTGACTCGACATCGTGCTGGCTCCGGCAGGCAGGATCTCGATCGAATCGGGCAGTGGCGGCCAATCGCGCAGGTCGGCTTCGGTCCCTTCCTCGGCGGTCGCCAGCGAGAGCGACCAAGCGAGCCAGAGGGAGGCGATCAGGAGCATGGCACTAGGGTGCGCAGAGCTGGCGAATGGTGCGAAAATCGTTCGCCGATTGCCAGGTGGTGTCGGGTTCGTCGCGCCAGCGGCTGAAATGTGGTTCGGGCACGGCGCTGGTGTCGATGCAGATATCGTCGATCACGAGTTCGTAGCGCGAGGGGGCGTCGATGGTCATCAGGGGGTCGTCGATCACGCAGAGGAAGCCGGCCGGGTAGTCGCGGTGGCGCCCACCGGGGATAGCGACCAGCCCGGCGGTGGCAATGGCGATGAATCCGCACTCCAGGCGTAAGCGGCCGATGACGTAGGTGTCGGCGCGCATGACCTCGATCATGCCCTCGAGCACGTAGGATGGGCAGACGATCAGGGCTTCCTGGCCATGCACGAGCACGGCCGGCATCTGGGCCGGCAGGGCCAGAGCCTGTTGCAGCAGGTGACTGCCATGCAGCTGGCGGCTGTACGATTCGCAGCGGCCAAGATCGCCGATGAAGAGACGACGGTGGCGGCGCATCACCGGTCCGACCACGTCGTCGAGCAGCAGCCGTGGGCAGGCTTTGAGCGTGGGCATGGAATGGGGTGGGCGATCGATGGGCATGATGGTCATCCCTGGCTGGTGATCTCTTCGGGGAGTTCGTCGGATGGGCGACGACTGCCATCGTCGGCCTCCGTTTCGGTCTCAGGTTCGGGCTCGCTGGGCTGATGGTGACGGTCCGGCGCACGCTCGCGAGCCGCGCTTGCGAACCGCCGTCGCTGGCGTTTGCCCAGGCGCACATCCTCCAGGAGATGGGCCAGGGCCGGATTATCGCTGAGGATGTCATCGTGTTCACCGAGCAGTAGCGCGAGCACGCCTCGGGCCTCCTCGCCGAGCACCGTGGAGAGCTGTCGGTGGCGGTAGAGGCGCTGCAACTGCCGCTTCGGGACCAGCGGACCGCGCCGTTTGCCGGTGGCGGTTTTGGCGCTGTGGTCGACGCGATTGACGGTGACACGCTGGTTGGAGCGGATCAACTGCTCGAGCTGTGCCTCCTGTTGGGCGTATGGCAGATGAGCGAGCTTGGTGGCCGCGGTGGCGCCGATGCGTCCTGCCGACACGGCCTGCTGCACACTGGGCGCCAGATCCAGCAGGGTGAGCCAGTTGCGAATGCTCTGCACCGTGACTCCGAAACAGTTGGCGACCTCAGCCTCGGAGGCGCGCAGGGCCATCAGACGGGCGGCCTTTTTGGCGCGGATCATCGGGTCGTCGTCGTAGCGGTGTTCGTTGGCTGAGATCATCGTCACCAGCATGTCGTGCGCGTCGCCGCGGCGATGAATGCACTTGATGCGCAGGCGCACCATGCCCTGCTCTTCAAGCCGGTCACTGGCGATGCGGGCCGCCTTGACCCGTTGCCGGCCGTCCACCACCAGCATGCGGCCATCCTCGATCGTGACGATGATCGGCTTGATCACCCCGCGGTACATGATGTTCTGGATCATGTCTCCGGGCGGCTTGCGATGAATCCGCTCATCGTAGAGCGGATGCGTGGGATCGCTGATCAGTACCAGATCGCGCGGATCGACCACATAATGGTATTCCTGGGGACGTTTCGGGGCGTTCAAGGGGCGCTCCTCGAGGTTGGCGACAAGTCTGTAGGGCGGCGGTGGTCGGCTGACCAGATTAGTCTGGTGGTATTCGCATGAGCTTAAAAAGACCGGAAATAACAGGTGGTGCTGGCGGTAAAAAACCGATGAATATACCGCAAGCGGGTCAGACTCGGTCTGTCGGTATGTATGCGTAAAAGCCATATATGGGAGTCGATCCGCTAGAACGACACTGCTGTATGCGCTTGCGGCACGCCATGTCTGTTTCAGCGCTGAGCTGACGGAGTCGTTTTTGGTGGCGGCGCGAATGTGGCGATCAGGTAAAGATATTTTTGGCAGTGGCCACGCGCCGAGAAGGTTTCTTCAGATGCCCATGGTCGCCATGGAGGGATCGGAGAGCGGGGTCGGTGTGGGCCCGGTGTTCGGACTTGTTGGGGGAGTGTCATCGTCGGCGCCGCGCGCAACCTGCTTTGACTGGAAGGTATTCCAGGCGCCAAGGGCGATGTTGAAGGCGCCCAGACCGATTTCGATCGGATTCTGCGTGGCTTGGCCTTGCATCAGGAAATAGGCACCCACCCCCATGGCGCTTGCGCCGACGCTCTGCAGCGGATCTGAGAGTTGCGTGGGCAGAAATGAACTGATCCCGTCGTGGATCGTGGCCACCGTACGATTGAGCGCATGCGGACGCTCGCACCACTCGTCGAATCCCTGCCGCAGGCGCTTGAACCCGGCCGTGATCCCGTGGCCGAATTCCTGCAGCCTCTCGGGTATATGCCCGATCGGCATCTTGATCTGGTTGGTGGCGAGGCCGATTGCCAGAGCACTGCCAGCGTAGAGCAGGCCGTTGGTGGTAAAGCCCTGGTAGACCTGGTCGAAGACCGCCTGATCAGTGCCGGCCTGCAGGGCGGCGAAGGTGCCGGCCATGGCCAGGTTGGTACGCATGACGTTGGCGGGCATGGAATGCGCTGCCCCCGGCAACACGAAGGAGGTGACCTTGTGGAGTGCCCGGCCGAGGCGCGTACTGCCGCCGTCGGGTGGCGTTGCGAGCCGCTGCGGCCCGCTCTCGATGAGCGCTTCCGGCTCGCCCACCGGCTGATCCGAAGGTGCGGCGTCGGCCAGCGGCAGATCCTGGTCTGCATGCATTGATACGGCTTGCGAGGTGCTCATGACCCACCCATGCTGCGGTCATTCGTGTGCCTCGGCAAGAGGGGCGACGCATCGTCGTGCACATTTGTCGTACCGCAACCGCGCCCGCGTGGCTGTTGGTGCCATTTTCGGCATCCGGCATCCACCGCCATGGTTTCTCAGGTAGCGTCTCCAAAAAGGCTTCGTTGCGGCCAGTTGATGGCTTGTCAGGCGAAACCTCGACGGAAGGATCTTTTTGTGGTTGCTGTCGGTCATGCAGAGGTTGCTTCGGGATATCATGGAGGGTCTTCTCGACACGGTGGTTGGGGGGCTCGCCTTTCTGGTCGGGATCGGCGATCACCTGTCGCGGCATTCGGGCGAGAAATGCGGTGGCACGCCGATCGACCTCAATGCCGAACGGGTGGCGATCGACGAGCATGCGCGTGCTCCAGATGACAGCGTCGGTGAAGGCTTCGGCTCGTCGCTCCGCTCGCGACGCGACCACGCCGGCGAGGATGTCGGCACGGAGATGCTGCGCTCCCGCCGTCGTCGTCATCCGGTCGCGGCTGGGGAGCAGGAGGCCGGCAAGCTACGCCCCAGGCGCCGGCGTCCGTTCGCGTCCTGTCGGCACGACGATCAGTTGTAGGTGGCTGGTCTACCAACGAACGAACGGACGAACGGACGGAGACAAGTGATGGCCCTCGAGGTCGCCCGGCTTTTTCACGGGCTGCGCCCGGATGAGGAGGGTATCTGGCAGGTCGACGGCCCGGCCCCGGTTTCCTATCCGGCCGATGGCAATCAGACCTGCCAGGCCATAGAGGGGGACTCGCGCTGGTTCGCGCATCGCAATCGCTGCATCGTGGCGCTGGTCGAAGCCCATCCCCCACCCGGTGATGGTACCCTGCTCGATATCGGCGGTGGCAATGGGATGGTCAGCGAGGCCCTACGGGCCGCCGGTCGTGATGTCATCATGCTCGAACCGGGCCCAGTCGGTGCCCAGAATGCCCGCAGAAGCGGCATTCCGCTGGTGATCTGTGCTCGTTTCGAATCGCTCGACTTCCATCCTGGTGCCGTTCCGGCGGCGGGACTGTTCGATGTGCTTGAGCACATCCGTGATGATCTGGGTTTTCTCCGTCGTCTGCATCGGCTGCTGCAGCCTGGCGGCTGCTTGTATCTGACGGTACCGGCCTGGCCGGCGTTGTGGTCGCATGCTGACGCGATCGCCGGACATCAGCGGCGCTACACGCTGCCCGCTCTCACGGGCACCTTGCGCGCAGCCGGATTCAAGATCGCCTTCGCCTCGTATTTCTTCCGGCTGTTGGCGCCGCCGATCGTTGCGCTGCGCTCCGTGCCCTTCCGGCTCGGAGCGGGGCGGGAGGCGATCCGACGCGGCATCGTGACGGGTTTTGGACATGGTGCCGGAGATGGTCTGCTGGTGCGCACCGCTTATGCCGCCATGCGAGACGAATCGGCGCGCCTGGCGGCTGGCGAGCCCATGGCCATGGGTGCCAGTTGCATCGTTGCCGCACGGGTGCCGATCGGCGGTGGCTGAGGTGCCGGCCAGCCGGCCAGAGGACTTGTCAGATTCCCTCATATGCGAGACAGCCGCTTGATGCAGGCGATCATCCTGGCTGGCGGCAATGGTACCCGTCTCCATCTGTGCACGTGGGTGTTCAGCCGGTCGCGGTGGCCTTCGGCCAGTCGCTCATGCAGATCGGAGAAGAGTTGTTAGGATGGCAGTGCAACGGCGGCTGCGGTGGTGATGACCCGTTTTCTGGCATTCCACCTCGTTGCCGGCCTCGCCTGCTATCGCCGGAGTTCTGCTCGCATGCCCGCCCCCTTGACCCGACCTTGCGTTGCGTTGCGGTGGTGGCGATCATGCACTTGTGAGAAGGGCATGAATGACGACCACAATCAGATCCACCAGCAGTTTTTCGGTGCCTCCGAGCAGCCTTATCAAGCCCCGATATCGGCCTCTCGCGGCTCCCGCTTCGGCCACGGCTGCCTGATCAGTGTCACCCTGCTAGGTTTCATCCCGGCGGTTTCGCTCTGCGCCCGCTGGGAATGGACCCTCATGGGTGTCTGCCTGGTGACACTTTACGCCATCGCCGTCTACAGCGAGCAGGCCAGCTGGTTGGCCAAGATCATCTATACGATCCCTCTGCTGCTCATGCTGGGTCTTCTGGGGGCTGGCAATCTTGTCGACGATCTGAACGACACCTGGCAGGATTGGCAGAATCGCCAGCAGCGCGACGAGACCCGCGAGCGTATGTTCGTATTCTATCGCGATCACTATCCCCAGGCGATGGAGGCCCGCGTTGAGCTCGATGCCCAGATCGAGGACAAGCAGGAGAAACTCGCCACGCTCGGCCGGATCGAAGCCGGAGACGAGCAACAACGTCGACTCCTGTCTGGTTCCAAGGCCCGTCTCGGTGAGCGCCTCGATCGGTTGAGCGAGGCCCGCAACGACCTCGACACCGGCCTCATGCGCATGTATCTCGCCTACCTTGAGCACGGCGATCCCTACGGCGGCACCATCAGCCGGGAGGTCGAGGAGACGGTTGCCCAGGTCAGCGACGTGCTCACGAGCATCGCCAACCTTGGCGGCGAGACAGGCCTGGTGCCGCTTGTGCCGCCGGTCGTCCCCTCTGGGGATGAATGAGCACATAGCCAGGCTCCGCCCGCTCTGCTTGGCAGGGCCTCCCTTGCCACGCTCGTTACGCCATTGAATAGCGTGTTCGACGCTGATAACGAGCGTGTTCGACGCTGATAACGTGATTCTCAGTCGACTCGACGAGGATGCCGGGCATGTCTTCTACAGCATGACCAAGGACAAGGCGCAGAGCGAACGCCTCTGGTGCAGCTGGCAGATGGAGATGGGCAACAAGGCCCCGGAAAAGGGACCGCTGGCACCCTTGGCCGAGTTTCTGGTCAAGGCCAAGGAACAGCTCGACGAGGATGCCACGGAGGTCCATATCCTCACCGCGCGCTCCGCCGAGGGGAATGACCGCCTCGGAAAACTCATGGACACCATGGGCCTACGAACCCCCGACGGTCCTACTGGTAGCTACACGGCCACCGTCGGCCGAAACCGGCCTTCCTTGATGGGCCCTTATCGGGGGCGGTTTCCCTCAGACTTTACCAACAGGAAGGGGATCGAAAGCAGCGACAAAGCCGGGCCATGACGCCAATGGATCGAATGGGCCGCAAGGGCTCTGATCGCCGCGCTATCTGCGGTCTTACCGATGGCTCAGGGGAATGCGTTTGCTCAGCGAGAGGCATAATAGGTCGCCGAGGGCCATAAATCAGCCACCTGAAATCTTGAAGCCCCCCCCTTTTTTTTTACGTCGAGCGGGGTGTGCCTGGGGGACCACATGGGGGACAGCCCCACCCCACCCCAAACAACAAGCCCCTGTAACCTAAG
>CAYONM010000075.1:0-14808 GCA_964405325.1 uncultured candidatus Brocadiaceae bacterium
CTCTGATAAAAGCCGTCATCGATTATCGAGAATGCGCTGGGTGAGACCACGGATGACCTCGGCGTAGTCCGGTTCCTTGTCCAGCCGCTCCTCGGCTTGGCGAAGACTGTAGATCACGGTGGAATGATCGCGGCCACCAACCAGGGCGCCGAGGGATTCCAATTTGTGACTCGTCAACCGGCGTGCCAACAACAAGGCGGTCTGGCGGGCCTGGGCGATATCGCGTGAACGACGTTTGCCGATGATATCGCCGGGCCGCAATCCGACTTGCTCGGCGACACAACTCAGGATGCGATCGAAGGAGATATCACTCATCAACCGAGTCGGATCCTCGCCCCGTAGAATGCGGTCGGCAAATTCCGCCACGGCATGCATGTTGGGCGCCTGGGCATCGAGCAGATCCGGCAACACCGCTGCATCCAGCTCTTCCAAAGCGCTGCCACAACGCTGCCGCAAAAACGCCAACCTGGTTTCCAGGTGTGGAGCCTCGATGGCGACCGTCAGCCCCCAGCTCAAACGGGTGGACAGGCGTACCTCCAAGCCCTTCAGCCGCTGCGGTGGCAGCAAACCGGTTACCACCACCTGCTGACCCGCATCCAGACCGGCATTGATCAGATGGAACAACTCCTCCTGTGCCAAGGACCGCCCAGCCAGCGGATCGATACCGTCGACGGCCACAAGCGCAGCGCCCGCGATACGGTTACGTAAACCCTGTTGTCGTCGCTCTGCCAACTGATGCGCTATACGACTGACAAATTCATCACCCGGCAGGATCACAATGCTGTCATCGCCCAGCATGCTGCGATATTCGGCGGCTATGGCCTGCAGCAGGTGGGTTTTGCCACAGCCGGCCGGACCATGCAGATAGAGAGGATTGTGCTCCAGGCCCGGTGATTCGACCACGCGACGACTGGCCAACAGGGCGAAATCATTGCCGGGATCACGCAGGAAGGTTTCAAAGCCCGTGATCTTGGCCAGCACTCCGGTTTCCGCATCCTGGGCCGTACGGACGGCCAACCGCATGTCAGCTTCCTGGATGAGGGCAGCGGCGGTCTCTTCGATATAGCGCGAAAAGCAATCGGCCCAGACTGGATTGGGCAGCACCGCGGTCACCTGCCGCCGGCCGATACGCCAGGTGACCGTCGGCAGCACCACCTCGGCGATCTCGGCCGGAACCTGACGCCGGAGCTGTCGACCCAAGACAGCCGCACTGAGCTTCACGGTGACGCCTTCCCGGCGCGGCCATCCTGGATCCGCAAGCGATAAGCGAAGGCATGCCCCTGGGGACTGAGCGCTGCCACCGGAATAGGCTCCAAGGCCAACAAGGCGGCGCCGTAACCGGCCTGCAATTGCCGTTCAAAACTGGCCAACAGAGCACCCGCGCCCTGCGGACGATCCGTCGGCACCGTGCCGCTGAACTCCACCACCACCAGATCGGCTTCGTCTGCTTGCACCCGTAAGGCGTCGAGCCGTACCGGACAACGATCGGGATCCTGGATTCGGGCGATCAGATTCAGGCATTCTCGGGAAACCCGGTCGGGCAGATGATGTCCAGCCAGATCCCGCAACCGTGCCTGCTGCTGCTGCTGCCGTTGCTGATCCGCGCGCAAGCGCGTCTGGATCGAGCCAATACCAGACAAAAGGCCGTGGTCATCATCACCCAGGCGCTGCGCTTGGCGATGCACATAGGCACTTTGCCGCCACAGATTGGCCAGACTGAACACCGCCACCACCAGGACCACCATGGCCGCCAAGCGCAACAGACCTGGCCCCAGCCAGTAGCGCCGTCGTTCCTGAGCCCACGGACGACAAGCATCCAAACACCACTGCTGCTGCCGACAGGCGCTGACCAGTGTCGACCAGGGGCTGGGCAGTTCAGCCTGATCGTCCAGCAAAGTCACCGGGCCGCGTACCTCCACGAAGGGATTGATGGGTGCAACCGGCATCTCGAGACGCTCCCGCAGCACTGTCAGCAGGCCAGGCAGGGCGCCAAGGGCGGATGCCACCAGCAGTCGTTGCGGTTTTGCATCGAAGTGGTCGGCCAGGTAGTGGAGATGCTGGGTGATCAGACTCGCGAGTCGATTGGAGACTTCCCGGATCGCCTGTCGCAAATCCGCTGGTATGGCCTGATTGACCGCGCCCAGCAAGTCGACAGCGGCTTCTGCATCGAGCCCGCGCAATTCCTGGACCGCGCTGACCAGCAAGTCGAGACCGGGCGCGGCACGCCGAGCCATGCGCAGCTGCCCCTGTTGCAACCAGGCCAATTGGCAGTGGGCGTGCTCCAGACTCACCAGCAGTTCGTCCTGACCGGTCGTCGCCGCCGCCAGACCGACCGCCGGCGTACTCAGATGCTGCAAGCTACCGCCAAAACGACGCAAAACGCGCTGGAGCCCCCCGATCAACTGCCGCCGGGCGACCAGCACCATCAGGGGCTGATCGCCGCCCTCCACGGTGATGCCCGGCTGCCAGTCGATCAGGCACTGATCCGCCTCTTTACCGATGGTGGTGCGGACATCCAACTGGATGGCCTTGCTGATCCGACTGTCGGAACCGAAAGGCACCTGCACCGTGCGCGTCGACAAGCCGGCATCGTCCACCAACACCGTGACCGGCCCCAGCCGATCCGGCAGTGGTGCCCGCTCCAGGCAGGCCACCGGTCCCAGGCTCGCTGGTCGTGGCCAGCGCTCCAGACGCACGATCCGTTCCTGGTCGATCTGACAGAAACGAATCAGATGGTCGGTAATTTCGATGCAGGTGCGCATGCCTGGCTCCTTGCCGCAGCGGCCATTCCACCAGTCCCGTAGCGAGTCGGGTTGTGGTATATTCCGGCGCATACCCCGCCGTCGAGCGCCGCCTGGTGAGCCCGCTGCTCCGCTTGAAACCATCTGCCGTAGGCTTGCGTGCCTGCTGGGTGCATCTATCGTGCCTTCCTTCCGCTGTCCAGGCACGGCGGTCCAGCCGAGCCGAGGTACCTGCCGCACATGTTGATTCGATTCTGGGGCGTTCGTGGTTCATTGGCCACCCCCATCAGCCAAGTGCATTTGCGCGAAAAGTTGCGCCATCTGCTGATGGGGGCCACCGCAGAGGATCTGGCTTCGTCGGAAGCGATCGAGGACTACATCGATCAATCACCGCATGGTTTCAGCTATGGCGGCAACACTTCCTGCATCGAGGTCCAGGCTGGCGACGCCACCTTCGTCCTGGATGCTGGCACCGGCATCCGCGGCCTGGGCGCCAGCCTGATGCAGGATGGCCGCGGCAAGACCGGCGAGCTTCACTGTCTCTTCACGCATTTCCATTGGGACCACATCTGCGGCTTCCCCTTCTTTGCACCGATCTACGTTCCCGACCGCTTGATCCGGGTCTGGTCTGGTCGCAGCGATGCCGAACAGCTGTTGGCCGGACAGATGGGCAAGGCCTACTTCCCGGTGAAATGGCCGACCGTCCCAGCCGATATCCGCTGTACCCAGCTGGACCATCAGCAGACGCACCAGCTCGGCGATGCCACGGTCCGTCTGCTGCCACTGATCCATCCCGACAAGGCCTTCGGCTATCGCATCGAGCATGGCGGTCGCGCCGTCTGCTACCTGACCGACACCGAGGTTTCCAAGGATCCCAACCGCCTGGAGCAGCTCTACACCGAATTCGTCACCGGTGCCGACGTGGTGATCGTCGACGCCATGTACGGCTTCCTGCAATACCATGAGCATGTCAACTTTGGCCACAGCACGGTGTTCAATTGGATCGATTTCTTCCGCGAAACCAACATTGGCGAACTGGTGATCTTCCACCACGACCCCATGGCCTCGGATCCGGATATCAGCGGTTTGTGCGAAGCCGGCACCCGCTACCGCAATCTGGTCGCCCCCAAGGCCCAGTGGGCCCTGTCGGCCGCGCGCGAAGGCCAAAGCTGGGACCTGCCCGAGCGTTGAGCTGACCGTTCCTGGACGAGCCTCGCTGCTGAACGGTCGTCACCAGAGCCGCACAAAACTCGTGAAGAGTGGACCAGACCTCCTCTCCATCTGGGTCACACCAGCTTGGTTGCGCCTGGATTTTCTGCTGAAATGACTCTGGTGGAGATCAGGCAAGGAATGCCGAGCCGGGGCTCAGCACTCCCAGGAGCCAGCTTTGCGCGGCCCGCACTGGCACCGTACTCGCCTTGCGTGTTGTCGACCGTTCCTAGCATCCCCGCCTCGGCCCCCAGCACTCCAACCCCGAACAACGAGGGACCAGGCATGACCGAAGCCGTCGGCGATATCGCTCTTATTGGTCTGGCCGTGATGGGCCAGAACCTGATTCTCAACATGAACGATCACGGATTCACCGTGGTCGCCTACAACCGCACGGTCAGCAAGGTCGATGACTTTCTCGCTGGTCCGGCCAAGGGCACCAAGGTCATAGGCGCGCACTCCATCGAGGAGATGGTCGCCAAGCTGAAGCGGCCCCGGCGGGTGATGATGCTGGTGAAGGCGGGCGCTGCGGTCGATGCTTTCATTGAACAGGTGCTGCCGCATCTGGACGAAGGCGACATCATCATCGATGGTGGCAACAGCCATTTCCCCGACTCCATCCGTCGCTACGAGGCGCTGCAAGCCAAAGGCATCCGCTTCATCGGCACCGGTGTGTCCGGCGGTGAGGAAGGCGCCCGCCTCGGGCCCAGCATCATGCCCGGTGGTGACCTCGCTGCCTGGGAGCACGTCAAACCCATCTTCCAGGCCATCAGCGCCAAGGTTGAAGACGGCGAGCCGTGCTGCGACTGGGTTGGCGAAGGCGGCGCCGGCCATTTCGTGAAGATGGTGCACAACGGCATCGAATACGGCGACATGCAGCTGATCTGCGAGGCCTACCAGCTGATGAAACAGGGCCTGGGCATGAGCCACGCCGAAATGAGCCAGGTCTTCACCAAATGGAACGACGGCGTACTCGACAGCTACCTGATCGAGATCACCCGCGACATCCTGGCCTACACCGATGACGACGGTCAGCCGCTGGTGGAAAAGATCCTCGACAAGGCCGGCCAGAAAGGCACCGGCAAGTGGACCGTGGATGCCTCCACCGCCCTGGGCCAGCCGGTGACCCTGATCGCCGAGGCGGTCTTCGCCCGCTGCATCAGCGCCCTCAAAGACGAACGCGTCCTTGCCGCGCCGCAATTGGCCGGCCCCAGCGGCACCTATCAGGGAGACCAAGCCACCTTCATCGAACAGATCCGCCAGGCCCTGTACGCTTCCAAGATCGTCAGCTACGCCCAGGGCTACATGCTGATGCGCGAAGCGGCCAAGGAGCAGGGCTGGAACCTCAACTATGGCGGCATCGCCCTGATGTGGCGCGGCGGCTGCATCATCCGCTCGGTCTTCCTGGGCAAGATCAAGGCAGCTTTCGACACCAATCCCGAGCTGCTCAACCTGCTGTTGGACGATTTCTTCAAGCAGGAACTGGCCGGCTGCCAGGACGGCTGGCGCGAGGTTGTCGCCGCTGCCGTGAAACTGGGCATCCCCGCCCCGGCCTTCAGCACCGCCCTGGCCTTCTACGACAGCTACCGCTCGGCGCAGCTGCCGGCCAACCTGCTGCAGGCGCAGCGCGATTACTTCGGTGCGCATACCTATCAGCGCGTCGACGATCCGTCCGGCACCTGGCACCACACCAACTGGACCGGCCGCGGTGGCGACACCACCTCGCAGAGCTATAACGCCTGAAGCGCTCTTCTGATCACATCGACAACCGTGCTGTCATTGCATGACAGCACGGTTGTTTATTCCCTGTCGCCATCCCACTGCGCCAGCAGATCCTCGATCCGCTGCGCCGGTCGCAGCACGGTGGCCTGGCCACCGGCCAAGCCCACCTCTGCCGGCAGCGGACGGAGATTGTAGGTACTGGCCATGCTCATGCCGTAGGCGCCGGTATCGCGGATCGCCAGAATGTCGCCAACTCGGGCTTCCGACAGCGGCCGGTCGCGAGCGAAGATATCACCGCTTTCACAGATATTGCCAACCACGTCCACGGTTTGGAGTGCCCCATTGGGATTGGACAGGTTGTCGATGCGGTGGTAGCTATCGTACATGGCTGGCCGGACCAGGTGATTGAAACCGGTATCGGTGCCAACGAAGCAACGGCCGTCTGGGGTCCGCTTCACCGCGGTCACGGTACACAGCAGACTCCCGGCCTCGGCCACCAGATAGCGTCCCGGCTCCAGATGCAGCTCCAATTCCCGTCCGTAGCGCTGACAGAAATCCTGCATCAGCTCGACGGCCGCCGCGCCAAGGCGCGTCAGGTCCATAGGTTGCTGATCGGCCTGATAGGGAATACCGATGCCGCCGCCAAAATCGATGAACCGCAGATGTGGCAACTGGGCCGCCACATCCAAGATCACCTGCATGGCCTGCAGAAATAGCTCGGCATCCAGAATGCCGGAACCGATGTGCATGTGACAGCCCACCACCTGGATGCCAGTGGCCTGTTCGATGCCGCGCACCTGTTCGACCTGGCTGTGATGAACGCCGAATTTGGTCAGCGGTCCGGCGGTGCAGACCTTCTCATGCAGCCCACCGCCGACATCGGGATTGAAGCGCACGGCCGCTTGCCGGGCTCCCGCTTCACCCAGCCGCTGCAAGCGGTCCAGACTGCCGCAGTTGATCAGCACGCCCTGATCGATGGCCGCGTGCATTTCCACATCAGTCATGTTGTTTTCGGTGTAGAGCACCTGCGCCGGCTCCACGCCCAGCCGCAGGGCCATGGCCACCTCACCGGGTGAGACCGCATCGATGCCGTAGCCTTCAGCCAGGATCCGCCGAACCACCGCCGGTGCTGGATTGGCCTTGATGGCGTACAACAACTTGGCGGGGCCATAGGCGATGGCCTCGCGTAGCGCACGCGCTCGTTGGCTGATCTGGTCAAGGTCATAGACGTAAAGCGGGCTGCCATAGCGCGCGACGAGTTCCTGGGCTTGCATGCGCGATATGCCATCGCCTGCAACCCGGAAGAAAAGGCGAAAAACCAATCAGCCGATGACGTACACGGCGATCGCCGCCACCATCAACAGCGCCGCCAGCACCTGTCGCCAGAAGCGATCGCCGACGGCGTTTTCCAGGTGCGTGCCGCCAAATCGGGCCACCGCCAGGCCCAGAGGGAGAGACAGCGGCCCACGCATGGCCTGACAGATGATGCCGAGCACCAGGCCGGCCATGGCGATGCTGCTGAAGAGCGCAATCATGCTGATAAACCAGATACTGGAATAGACCGCGCTCCCGCGCCACGGCAGCTGCCGTGGCGGCCCGAGCCAAGGCAGGGCGAACAGGGCCGGAATGACAAACAGGCCATGCATGATACACACGGTCAGCAGCGCCAGATGGAAGCCGGGCGCCAAGCCGATGCCGATCATGGTCAGGGCCAAACCGTTATCAGCCACCGCGAAGCAGAGCGCGGTCCCCAAAACGCCCAACAGCGAACGAGCATCCAAGCGCTGACCAGCGTATTGCACCGCGACCGCTGCGATCAACGCCATGGCCACCGCGCTCCATTGCCAAGCGCCCAATTGGCTCAGGCCCAGACTCTGGGCCAACAGCGCGACAAAGGCGATCTTGATACCCAACAGCGGTGCCACGCGCGAGGCCGGAACCCGCCGAATGGTCCAGAAAAAACAGGCCTGGGCGCCAAAATAGCCCGCGGTGTTCATGCCGATACCGATCAGAAAAGGCGACAGATCGTGCACCGGATGCCAAAGAAACGGCAACAACAACCACGCCGGAATGCCAACCCAGAGGTTGGACAGCACCAGTAGTTGCAACGGCGTCCGACGTCCGGCGTGCAGGACATCCTTGGACACCAGATACGATGCCGCCTGCCCCAGCGCCGCCACAAGCCCAGCCAGCACGCCGATGATCAGCATATATTTGTTTCAGTGAAGGCCGTCTGCAAACGCTCCAGGCCCTGTTGCAGCAGGCCGCGCGGGCAACCAAAATTCAAACGCAGAAAGCCCGGGGCACCGAAGTTGGGCCCATCGGACAGGCCCAGACCGTACGCCTGACAGTGCTTGCCGGGTTCGGCAATGCCGCTGCCACGGGCATCGAGCCAGGCGACGTAGGTTCCCTGGCTGTGATGCATGCGCAGCCCGGGGATGGCGGCGACGGTCTGTTCGACCAGCTGCAGATTGTCCCACAGATAGGCCAGGCAGGCCCGCAGCCAGTCACCGCCAGCGTCGTAGGCTGTGGAGCCGGCGACCAGGCCCAAGGCATTCACCGGCGGTAGTATGGCGGCGGCGCGCTGGAAACGGGCACGCAGCTGCGGCTCGGTGATGATCGCGAAACTGCAAAACAGCCCGGCGATATTCCAGGTTTTCGACGGCGCCATCAGGGTGATGGTGCTCGCCGCGAGCTCCGCATCCATGGCGGCGAGGATCCGGTGCCGGCAACTCGGATCGACGACCAGATCGCACCAGATCTCATCGCTGGCGATCAACAGCCGGTGACGCAGGCAGTGGTCGGCAACGTCGTGCAACTCGGCTTCTGAAAAAACCCGGCCGGTAGGGTTGTGCGGATTGCACAGCATGAAACCGGCACTACTGGCATCGGTGGCGGCGCGCAGGGCGTCGGGGTCGTGCTGCCAGCCCTGATCGGTTTCGGCCAGAGGCACCCGCTGCAGGCGACGCTGCTGGTTGCCCGGAATGGTGAAAAACGGCGGGTAGACCGGCGTGTGGCTCAGCAGGCCCGCGCCCGGTTCACCACAGAGCTGTGCGGCAAGCTGCATGCCCGGTACCACCCCCGGCACCGGCACGATCGCCTCCAAAGGCACCGTCCAGTGGTGCTGGGCCTGCAGCCAAGCCTGGACCGGCTCGAGTAGCTCCGGGGTGGCCGTGGAGTAGCCGAGCACACCGTGCTCCAGCCGCTGGCGCAGCGCCGCGAGCACCGGCTCGGGGGCGGCGAAATCCATGTCGGCCACCCACATCGGCAACACCTCGGGCGGAAAATACTGCCATTTCATGCTGCCAGTGCCGTGCCGATCGATAATCCGGTCGAAGTCGAACTCGCTCATGGGCGCGAGCATCCAGGATAGCCGATCAGCGCAAGCCGGCCGACGCTTCAGCACTCTGCAGCGACCATTGCCGCATGCGGCTTGCCGTGGAATCATCCGGATGCGTTTCCAGATAGTGATCCAACTGCTCGATGGCTTCGTCATGCCGCTGTTGCTGCTGCAGAAGCTGGGCCAGGTGCAAGCGGGCCTGCTCCGCCGGGCGTCCGCCGCGCAACAGCACCTGGCGCAGCAGCGACTCGGCGCGTGCCTGGCTGCCCTGGCGTTGTTCCAACAACGCGGCGTGGATCAGTAGCAGGGACGATTCGTCGGACGCCAACAACTGCCCGAGACCCGCGCGTACCGCCGGCAGGTCCTCCTGCTGCAACGCCAATTGCACTGCCAATCGCTGCAGCGCCCCCTGCCGCTCGGTTTCGGGCACCTGAGCCAGCCACGCCCGCGCCTGGTCGGTGGCCTCAGCCTGCACTGCCGCCTGGATCAGCAGGCGACGGTCGGTAGCGCTGGCGTCGTTCTGCAAGGGGCGGGCCGTGGCCAGGGCCGCCTTCGCCAAATCGGCATCCAGTTGCAGCAGCACCAAACTGCGCCGCAGATCACGATCTTCCGGATCGGCCAGCAGCGCGGCTTCCACCGTGGCTCGCTGCCGTTGCCTGCTGAGCCCGTGGTCCTGCTGTGCCAAGATCGCCTGATACCGCCATAATTCCGGATCGTCGACCTGTTCGGCCAGCAGCCCGGCTGCCAACACGCGCGCCTGGCGGGTTTGCTGCAGATCCACCAGCACCGCCAGCAACAAGCGGCGCAAGGCGTCGTTTTCAGGAAACCGCAGCATGCCACGCTCGGCCAGACGCCAGGCCAGTAGGTGGTCATCCGCTTGCCGCGCGGCCACGGCGTACCATCGCAGTGCCAGGGCCGAGCAGCTGCCGGGATCGATAAAGCGGCCGCACCAGGGCAAAGCTTCCGCCGAGCGATCACTCTGAACCAGCAACTGGCTCAGGGCTAGGCCGGCGGCTTCCAGCTCCGGATCCCACTCCAGCGCCTGACGATAGGCCGCCTCGGCCTGTCCGAATTGGTCCAGATCCTGATAAGCGCGACCACGCAACAAGGGCAGGATGGCCTGCTCAGCCGACACACCAGCCAAGCACTGCAGAGCCTGGGCTGGCTGCCCCTCGGCCAGTGCAACCTGGGCTGCCTGCACCGCTTCGGCCGTTGGCTGGTCCAGGTCGATGGCCTGCTGGGCCCAGGCGCAGCCCAAAGCGAGCAACAGCAGTAACACCCGCCAGCTTCTCATCGCGGATTCCTCCAGATCAGGGTCTCAGTAACGGAGCCCGGTACCGCCTGGCCCTGGGCATCGGTGGCCGGCTGATAGCGGATCGTGCGCATGGCCTGGATAGCGGCCGTGTCGAATAGGCCCTCGGGTTCGCTTTCCAGAATGGTCACCTCGCCCACCCGACCATCGGCATCGATGTCGGCCCGCACCATCGTGCGCCCCTCCAGATGCCGACGCAGATAACGACGTGGGTAGAAACGATGCAAATCCGGCGCCACCAAGCGCTGCGCCGGCTGTGCCTGGCGGCCGCCCATGCCCGTGCCCGCGCTGGTGACGCGAATCCCGGGTACGGCCAAGGGCAAGCGCGTCGGCGCATCGACTGTTATTTCAAGTGCAGGCAAGGCGATACGGCTGGCAGACACCGATGGCGGTGCCAGCTCCAGGGCTGGCAAGGCCAGGGGGGTCGGTGGTGGCGGTGGCTGAATCTGCGGCTCCGGCGGCGGTGGCAGCGGTGGTGGCGGCCGATCCAGGACACGCAGCTCCTGCACCAGATGCGGCGGGGCCTGGTGTTCGATATCGGCATAGACCTTGGCCAGAGTGAACAGCAATACGCCACTGCCGGCCACGCCCAGCACACTGCTGATCGCCAGGCGCAGCACGATGCCCCGACGGCGTCGACGCCCCTGCTGGAGCTGACTGATCCGACTGCTGCTCACCGCTGCTCCGTGCTCACCGCCACCTGGCGGGCACCGGCGGCGAGACAGGTGTCCTGCACGCGCAAGAGCAGACCCACGGGCGCCTGACGATCGGCCTGGATCACCACCTGCTCGCTGCCAGTCTGTTGCAACAAGCGCTGAACCGTCTCCCGATCGTCCGGTGCGATGGTGGTACCGACCACATGCACGCTGCCATTGCGAGTGATGGCCACCAGCAAGAAGCCCTCGGCGACTCGCTGACTTTGGTTGCTTTCGGGCTTGTCCACCTGGACGCCGGTCTCGCGCACAAAGCTGGTCGCGACGATGAAGAAGATCAACAAGATGAACACCATATCGATCAGGGGGGTCATTTCGACCACCGCCGCCAGCCGTTCTCGCCGATTGCGTCGCCAACGCATCTAGCGCTCCCTGCTGGCCTGGGTGCTGGCTGCAAGCTGGGCGTAGCGACTGGTCAACCGTTTGGAGCGCCGTCGCAACAGGCCTTCCAGGAGCACCGCCGGCACCGCCACCGCCAGGCCGAATTGGGTGGTCAGCAGTGCTTCACCAATGCCCAGGCCAGCCGCGGCCAGCCGCTGGCCGGCCAGGATGCCATCGAAGGTGACGATCATGCCGCCGACGGTACCCAACAGGCCGAGCATCGGCGCGACCGCGATCAGACCACGGATCAGGGCAAAAAACCGGGTCAATTCCGGTTCGTCACCCAGGGCAATGGCCTGGGACAGGTGCCGGATGTGCTCGTGGCCGCCAAGCAGGGCGTGGATTTCCTCGGGATGGAAGCGGGTGCCGACGCCATACAGGGTCCAAGCCCGCTCAGCCAACAGGGCATACAGCACCAGCGCATCCAGCAGGATCAACCACATCAACGGCCCACCTGCATCCAGGAAGGTGGCGATGGCGCTCATGCCACGCGTCCCGGCTGACAGGCCAGCAAGCTGGCAGCGGTCTGCTCCAGCAGCACTTGCCGGCGGTCGATGGCACGACCGAGAATGGCATGCAGCAGCAGGATGGGTACTGCCGCCAAGAGCCCCATTTGCGTGGTGACCAGAGCCTCGGAAATACCACCAGAGAGCAGATGCGGATTGCCGGTGCCCTGGACCGCGATGATGTGGAAGGTGCCGATCATGCCGGTGACGGTGCCCAGCAGACCCAAGAGCGGCGCCACCCCGGCCAAGGCCGCCAACAGTTGCAACGAGCGCTCAAAGCGTGGCTGCTCCGCCAACAAAGCGGCTTCCAAGGCGGCTTCACAGGCTTCGCGACTGCGGTTCAAGTGCTCGAGCCCAGCACGCAGTAGCCGCGTCATGGGACTGCCATCGGCCGGGAGCAAGGCACGCGCTTGGTCGGGTCGGCCTGCTTCCAGTTCCTGCAACACCAAACGGGCCAGGCGTGGCCGCGAACGCAAACGCGCCAAGGCTACCAGCCGCTCCAGCGCCAGGATCAGGGCCGTCAGCACCACCGCCAGGATCGGCCAGACGAACACGCCACCAGCGGCGAACCAGCGGCCGACACTCCAGGCCTCGATCGCCTGCTGTGCCACCAGCGAGGCGGAAGGATCGCAGGGCAGCAGGCTCAGCTGACCCGCAACCGCCTGACGCAGGCCATCCCGGGCCGGAGCCGGCAGAGCCGGTCCGGCAATGACCGGCACCCCGGGCTCCTGACGCAGAAAACCGCTGCTGGTGGCCTTGGATCCGGCGGCCAGGGCTTGAACCGCGCCCAAACGCACAATCGGCAACTGTCGCTGGCCGCCGGAGCGATCGTAGACCAGCTGGTCGGTGTCAATCCGCAAGGCCAGAGCTGCTGCAAGCCGGTCCAAGCGCTGATTCAGGGCCGTATGCATCCGCTCGAAGGTGGTGCCCATCGCCTCGGCAAGGAGCACACCACAAACCGTTGCAGCCTGCTGCAGATGCTGGTCAGCAGTCGCCGCCTGCTGCTGCAATTCCTGTTGTTCCTGTCGACTCTCGGTCAACTGCTGCTGTTGTTGCTGCCGTTGCCGACGGAGTTCGGCCAACTCGGCCTGGAGCTGCTGGGCCTGAGCCTGGAGCTGCTGTCGCTCGCTGACGATGCGCTGCTCCACCTCCGCTCGCGCCTGCTCGGCCAGCTGCTGGGTAGCCTGGGCCCGCTGCAACACACTCTGCTCGGCCCCGGCCAAGGACAGCATGATCGAGAAAAACAGAAGAAGGACACGCATCATGGTATCCTCCGGGCATGTCCGAAGGGCAGCTGGCTGATCTGCGGCAAGCGTTGCCCCTCCTGCATGGCGATGGCATCGATGATCGCTTCACGGCTCCCGACATCGTCCACCAGCTCCAACTGCAGGCGTCCATCCTGCCAACGCGCAATGCCAGCGCGAACATCGTCCAGACTGCTCCACCAACGCGCCACCGTGCCGCATTGCAGGAGTCGCACCGCCAGGGTCTCGTCAGCCAGTTGCCCCTCACGAATCGACACCTGCCACCGACTGCTGGCGCGCTCCAGCTCGACCAGCGCCTGTACGAAGGCCTGCAGACGCGCGACCGGCTGCTGATCCACCGGCACAGGCTGGCGATACTCTGGCGCCAGATCCTGGCTGAGCTCCTGCCGCCGCAGCTCGACCTGCTCCAGCAGCGCCTGCAGCCGTGGCGCCACCTCGGCCCGGTCCGCCAGGTTGATACGCAGCGTTTGGACCGCCGTCTGGCTGGCGGCCAGGTCCTGCCCAAGCTGCGTCAGGTGCTGCTGCTCTTGTTCGATAGCAGCCTGCAGATGCTGACACCACGCCTGCAGACGCAGGCGCTCCTTTTTCCAATCGCGTTGCAACTGTTCGCTACGCTGCCGTGCAGTGTCGGCTTGCAGCAAAGCCTCGACCGCTAGCTCAGCCTCGTTGGCAGCCAGGCTGCCCAACAGGCCGAACAGGATCAGCCAGGAAACCTTACCAATGCCAGGTAATGCTGAAATTGGGCACGAAGGGGATGCCAGTGACATAATCTTCTTTCTGGTACTCATCGTCGTATTCGATCCCCATGACATTCTCATGCGCGGTGGCGTTGATGATTTCGAACGCCATTTCCAACGATTCTCCCCAATTCACGGGGCGGGCGTAGGCCGTTTTCAGATTCAACGTGAAAAAACCCGGCAGGCGATCGGAACACGAACGGCCGTAGAGCGGTCGCAGACGGGTACTGCCATCATCATCGATAAACTCATAGGTGCCAACAATCGGTGTAAAGGGTTTACCACTGTGATACTGCATCAAGGCCGAGGCGGTCCAGCGCTCGGAAAAACGGTAGAGAACAGAGGCCTGCAGGGTATGCGGCACCTCTTGGTAGAAGCGATATTCTTCAGGATCCTGGTGATCCAATTGCCGATCACTGCGCTGAAAGGCATAGGATGCGAGCAGGGTCACATCATGCAGGCGCAGCCGCCAACTGACATCCAAACCGTAGGCCCAACCGCTGCCAGCGTTGATATAACCCCGTTCATCATCCGGTATCGCCAATTCGCGAAGGGTCTTGTAATAGGGTTCGATGGCAATGCTGCCGAAACGTTCATTGCGATGGGTCCAGGTCAGGGCGTAGTGCTCAGACAATTCGTCAGCGATCTGCGGATTACCAAGCCCCTCGGTATACTTGTAGCCCTCGGCGCGAGTGGCATACATGCCGGCAGCAAGCGCAATGGTGTTCGAATCGGTGGCATTCCAGACCACGGCACCACGCGGCATGACCCGAAAATCGTAACCAGGGTTGTCACTATCGACGGTCCGCAGGCCGTACCGGACCCGCCACGCCGGCGTGAACGACCAGATGTCCTAGGCAAAAAACGACCAGGCGTTGATCA
>CAYONM010000076.1:0-14761 GCA_964405325.1 uncultured candidatus Brocadiaceae bacterium
ATGGCGATTTCGACGAGGTCTATTGGGACCTGGATCAGACGGTTCCCAAGGCGGTGGAAGGGGATCCTACGGCCAGTGCTCGCTGGGGAGCCTTCTGGATGGACGAAAGGCTGTATATTGGCATCGACGTGGATGTTGGTGCACTCGGCAAGACCGATCTGGATGCCGTCGACGTGTTCTTCGATGGCAATAACAATGACGAGGTCATCTACAATTACGATGATATGCACTGGCATTTCGGACGGTTGGAACAGACGGCAGCGGATCGGATCGTCAGCGGCTATGCCCGTTTCTTCAATGCCGGCTACGTGGTCAAGGAGACAGCGACCGGCTATGCCATCGAGATGGTATTCAATAAAGAAGCGCTTCAGGGTCGGGGTATCGTCTGCGCTTGGCCAGAGTGGGCCGCCTTCGGCTTCGATATCGCCGTGATCCAGGGTGATGCCGCTGTCCGGCATCAGCAGGTCTGGCAGGGCAGTGTCGACAATCCGACCGATACCAGTCCATTCGGCACCATCCTCTTCGATGGCGAACCCCACGACCACCGCTACGAGCCACAACTGCACAACACGGATTTCGCCAAGGACCATATTTTCAAGGAGAACCGTTTTGTGACCAATGCCCTGCCTCGGCATATCTGGGTCGCGCATCTGAAACATGGCGAAGGCTCGGCTTGGCATATCACACCGGGCGTCGGCATCTTCCAGAACGATCCGGCTGTGCTGAGCGCGCGTGCGCTGGTGCAGATCATCGATGGTTCCCAGCCGGGTTCTTACGAATTGGCCCTGGATTACCGGGCCGAGACCACCGGCTTCCAGGTCGCCATCTGGGGCGCCGATCTCGATGAGTCTGCGGCAGCGGCTGATTTCTCTGTCGACACCCTGAGTCCGCCCAGCGGCGCTGTCTGGAAGGATACCGCGACGTATCTGCCGGCGACTCAGGTCACAGCCACCGGCGATCCCGACTGGCATCAACGCACGTTCAGTTTTGATGTCGATCAGCGGCGCGAGGAATTTTTCCTGGTTATCGTTCCGGACGCTGCCGGCGATACCGGCATCGGATTCCGTTCGATCGATTTCAGCGGCAACGGTGCGGAACTGAGCGTTCAGGCACAGGCGCTCTCGCATGAGCACATGATGGTCCTGTGGAATGACATCCCGGGGGCCGAATGGTACTGGCTGATCCGGCAGGCGGATGGTGTCGGCAATAGCATCATGCTCCGCCGGCAGAGCGCCTTGCAGCCGTCCCGCTATTTCGATCGGGGTTTGGCGGCGTCTACGACCTACCAATACGGAGTGATAGCCGGCACGGATTGATGGGCCTGCTCCCGTTCGTTCATGAGCGATCGGGAGTAGCCGACCTCTCACGCTCGATCGGCAGCACGCTGCCCATGTGTTTCAACTCGTTGGGACTGAGCAGACGGTTCTCTTCCCGCCAGCGGCCCGGCGGCATGCCCCAATGCTTGCGGAAAACGCGACTGAAATAACCGGCATTGCTGAATCCGCAGCGTTGGGCGATGTCTTCGAGATCGAGCGTGGTTTCCAGGAGCAGATCGCAGGCATTGCGCATGCGCACCGTTTCCAGGTAGCGCATGGGACTCATGCCGGTTTCTTCGCGGAAACGATGCGCGAAATGCGAAGGTGCCCAGCCGGCTTCCTCTGCCAGTCGCTCCACGCAGAGCGGTTCATCGAAATGCACTCGCAGGTAGAGGATGGCGCGTTCGATGCGCGGATCCTCGCGAATGGCCGGCAGTTCCGGATTGGCCGCCGCCGCCCAGAGCAGCAAGCGCTCCGCGATATTGAGGAGCAGGTCGCCCCGGCGTGGAAGCGCCGGCACTGTGCAGGCCGCTTCCAGATCCGCGACCGCCCGATGCACCTGCGCTGCGGTTTCCCGATCGGCCAGATGTACCCGCCCCAGACCGGGTCCCAGCTGCGGGTAACGCAGCAGGCGTTGGAATCGGGGCTGGTCGGCGAGGGCGATCCAATGCCAGTTGGCGGGGTCGCGCGATGATGAGGATGGCGGATCGATACGTAGGCGTGTGCCAGGCTTCACCGCCAGCAGATCGTTGCTCTGCAGGTCCATGGTCTGGTGGTCGCAGCGCAGCACGGCCGGTGCGTGTATCAGCATGATGATCCACACGCCGAGGTGTTTGTTGTCCAGGCCCCGGGGATGGTGCTCGGCCAGGATGCTGGTGCCCATCAAGAACGGACGATTGAAAGTGATGATCCTGCTATTGGCGCTCATTGTGGATGTGACCAATCAGAGTGCTTGCTGACCCATCGCTTCCAGGCGTGGCAGGAGATGCTGTCGACCAGGCTGCCCAGCACGCGATAAGGTTCGCTCTCATGGTACGCACAGGCCTTGCCGGTGTCGACCTCCGGTTCGCTCAGATCCCGATTCGATTCGGCGGCGGCGACAACCGTCGTCAACAGCAGCAGCGCAAGAGTTGGTGGCATGCTTGGGAAGAAGGGAGAATGCAAACCCTCTTTGCATATACCGCTACGGTGACTGGCGGCATGCCGAGACAAGCGGTGCTCGTCGTAGGCGCCTTGAATATGAAGCACTTCTGCCGATCGGACGGATCGCCGTCTGAGTGAGTCCGATTTTCCGGACATGTATCTGGGATCACCGGTCAGAATCCATCCTCTGCAGACGCCGCCGGCGAACGCATCGTCGAGCTGCTGCAGGAGTAGCCGCTCGACCGGTGTCGCTGCGTCAGCGGACGTAGTAGCGCTGATGCCATTGCCGGTTCTGGTCGATGGCGCAGCCGGGACCGCCGGGCGCGCACAGGGTCACAGCGCTCTCGCCACGAGCCACAGCCTCGGCGAACTCGTTGCAGCCGACATAGCCGCAGCCATCGCAGTTGGCGCTGGGCAAATGCGGAAGACTTTTCCAGCCAGGGATATGACGGCCATGGCAGATTGTCCGATTGGCCTTTCTTCGCGTCTGATTTAGGGGGGGGCTTTGCCCGTCAGTCCGGCCCGAACCTAACAAGGTCCGTCGCACCCGCCTCGGTTGGACTTCCTGCAAACCACCCCGATGTGGGTCAGGGCGCACCGATTGCACTTGGATATCCGGCATGCGATGACGGATTTCCCGACAACAGCATACATTGACATAAATTAGGCAGGGATAAACATGTTCTGCTTTACTAATGCCGCGAATGGATTCAAGACCAGTGGTCCATCATCGTCACGTCAGATGGTCGAGCAGCCCAGGTGCTGGGTCTCACAAGCGGTCGAACTGTTTTCAGGAGAACAACATGCATCTCATGCTTCGCATCATGTGTGCGCTACTGAGCATTGGCCTGCTGCAGGCCGGTACCGGCATCCCCAAAGATCTGGATCCCAAAAAGGACGAGGAGCGCGTTTATCAGTTGGGCAACAGCCATACCGATTCCATCCGCGAGGAGCTCGCCGGCCTGGTTGGCGCAGCTGGACATCTCAGCTATGCTTATGGCACCCATACCATCCCCGGCGCGCCGCTGCGCTGGCTGGCCAGTCATCCCAACGAGAGCTTCGAGCACCTGCGCCAGCATTCCTGGACCGTGGTGACCTTGCAGACGTACAACAGCACCACCGAAGAGGAGATCCAGGCAGCGATCGATTACTCGGCGGCGGCCAAGGAAGGCAATCCGGATGTCACTATCCTGATGTATACCATCTGGCCACAGGATGAGAATTGGGATCAGCCCAGCATGGGCCGTAGTGAGGAGTGGACCGAGACCGTCGCCGGTCGCATTCGTCAGACGCATCCGGACCTGAATGTGATCGTAGCTCCCACCAGCCTGATGATTCGGAAACTGGGCAACCTGGCCGATGCCGGACTGGTGCCCGGTATGAACAGTAAACGTGATCTCTACGCCGATCCCGGTCACATGGGACGACTTGGTGCCTATGCCATCAACTGCGTCATTGCAGCCATGATCTATCAGGAATCACCCATCGGTTATCCCAGCAAGGTCCTGAAGACTCGTGGCTACCGACCGGATCCCGATAACGTGCGCTTCGAGATCGATCCCGTCACCGCCACAACCATTCAGCATCTGGCCTGGGATGTACTGGCCGCCTATCCCGAGGCCGGAGTGGACACCGGCATGGTGATCAACAGCGGTCGGCTGTCGGCTGGCCTGGTGGGGCGGCCCTATGAGCAGGCCCTGCCGGTGGTCAACGCCTCCGGTCCGGTACAGTGGAGCCTGGTGGAGGGCGAGCTGCCGACGGGACTGCAGCTGGTCGACGGCCGCATCACCGGCACTGCCACGGAGGCGGTTGAGAGCACGCTGGTTTTGCGAGCCCAGGCGGGCGGTGAGCAGGTGGAGCGCAGCGTGCGGCTGCCCATTGACGAGGATCGGCCCTTGGCGGTACCGGATCAGGCGCTGCCGTCGCTGCGGGCCCATGACTACCTGATGCATCAGTGGCGCGCGGAAGGGGCCGTCGGCCGTAGCACTTGGCGGCTGGCCCAGGGAAGCCTGCCGGCAGGCCTGAAGATGACCGATGGTGGACTGTTGCTCGGCACACCCGGTGAGGCGGGCACCTTCACCTTCAGCCTCGAGGCCACCGACCAGCATCCCGCCGGGGCACGCACGGCCCAGCGCGAGATCAGCTGGCAGGTGGCCCCGGCAGGTGATGAGGTGCTCCGGGTACGCACCGTTCCGGTAAAGCTTGAGCGGAAGCAGCCACTGGCCGAACAGGATCTGAGCCCCTTCGAACCACGGCATGATCTGGTTGATGAAAACGGCAACAAGGTAGGCAGCTTCGACATCACCTGGATTCGCGACCCAAAGAAATATAAGAATTCACAGGTACAACTTGTGGCCTGGATCGAGCCACCTCAGGCGGGCTCTACCATTCCGCGTGAATCGGTGCACGTCTACCTCGACATGATGCATAACCGCGAGATCATCTACAATACCGACGACCTCCACTTCATGGTCGAGCTCGAGAAGGACAAAGAGGGCCGGGCGGAAGTGGTCCAAGGCTACAAGCGCTGCAACTATTTGCTCGACATGCACGATGACGGTAGTGCCACCATCGCCTTTGTTTTCACCGGCAAGATGTTTGCCGGCCGTGGCGTGCATACCCAACTGGGACCAAAAATCACCTACGGCTTCAATATCGCGATCGGCAGTGCACAGGATGCCGCACAGCGGATCTACTGGGCCGGCGACGCTGCGGTGGACGCCGACACCAGCGGCTTCGGCAGCATCTTGATCACCGAGTGAAGCTTACCCGACAATCGTTGCATGGACACGGCACGAGTGGTGTGTCTGAAGGGCTGCGACCGTCCCTGATGCGTGTTGAGTTTCAAACAAGTCCTTGCGCCCATGTCGCAATACATCAGAGAATCGGTCGCAGGACGCATTGAGCGCCTTTTTTGGTCGTCACATAGTAGAAGCTGAGCTCGCAAAAACTTCGAGAAGAAAAAGTTGTTTTTGCGGGCTCAGCTTCGGGGTCCGAGGGGCTTGCCCCTCGATGTAAGAGCAAAAACCGGGCGCCGACCGATACGATTGAACCTCTGGATTCCAGCCGGCGCCCGGTTTGTTTATGCCTGGCGACAACATTGACATTGACGGGTCCCTCAGAGGTCGCATTCGTCACGAATTTGGTAATTGCCAGGCGAGCGCCGCCAAGCGCGAGACCGGCCGACCGAGGACCGGTTTTTGGCGGAAAATGCGCGGAGCGCCGCCAAAAATGCTCGCGAAGCGAGCAAGGTCCGACCGAGGCCGTGGGACCGGAGCACGGCTGGCGGGTGCGACGGATGTCGCGAGGAGGCAACGCCCCCTCTGAGGGGGGCGACAGCATTGTCTCATTCTGGCGCGCTGTCCTCATTGAACACTTGTCATACCAGCAAGTGAGCGACCATGTCAGATTCAATCAAGGAGTCATCAATGCGTTGTCTATGCTTGCTTTTCATGAGTCTCATTGCGCTTTCTGCGGCGGACTGGCAACAGATCTTTTCCGCCGAAAACCTGCCAGATTTTGTTGACCATAGGCATCATCTGCAGCGTCGCCTGGGGAGCATGGTGGTGCCACCGCAGAACGGTGCCGTGTTTGTCCTGGTCAATGGCGATGCCGGCATCTGGCGCAGCGATGACCAGGGGGCCACGTGGCAGCAAACCGATGCCCCGGTATCTGGTCGATTCTTCAGCCATTATTCCACCAGTCTGGATCCGGCGACCGGGCGCTTTGTGGTTTGGGCCATCAGACCCATCGGTAAGGATCTGGACTACGCCGATCAAGGCGCCTGGTTCGATGGTGAAACCTGGCATGCCATGGGCAAACCCAGTGGCCCACACGACGGCTGGACCTGGGGTGGGGTGCACTGGGACGAGGCGGGTCCCCGTACCCTCATCACCAAGCAGCATCACACCTGGGTCAATATGTGGCTGAGCTTGGACCAGGGCCAGAATTGGACGGAAATCCTGAATCAACGCAGTCGCAATGTGGGTATCATTGACGACGCTATCCTGTTGGCTGGGGTGGATGAACACGTGGTTCAGCGCCAGCCCGATGTGGTTATCGGCATCTACCGATCAAACGATCGGGGCGCCACCTGGCAGCGGGTCAGCGATCAGATGGTCACCGGCAAGGCGCCCATCGTTTGGCGAGGAGTCGCCTACTGGTGTTGCGCCGATGGCCTGCTGGTATCCGAAGACGATGGTGCCACCTGGCAGCTGCGTCCGGTTCCTGGTGGCATGGGCTACGGACCGCTGATCGACCCGAACAGCAAGGCCATGGTGGTGGTTGGCGCTGATGGATTTTATCAAACCGACGACCACGGCCGCAGCTGGCAGAAATTGGCAGATTATTTCGGTGGCGGCAGTTGGGACGAGTTCGGCGGCCGCGAATACGAGACCAACAATTGTCAGGTCAGCTTCGGCTGGGATCCGGCGCGACGTCTGCTGTATGCCACGCCCTGCGGCGGTTGGGCGTGGCGTTTGGGGTATTGACAGAATGTCGGCTTGGTTGTTTGACGGCGGCGCTCGCTTGCGCTATCGCACAGCCAATGACAGCACCGGATAAAGCGTCCCTCGCCATTTCTTCCTCTGTGCTCCCTGTGGGCTCAGCTTCGGAGTCCGAGGGGATTGCCCCTCGATGTAAGGGTGCGGAAAGAAATAAACGTTACAGATCGCGCAGAGATTTTGTCGATCCTTCAAGGCGCGAAGAGTGAGCATATCGGGCATATGTGAGCGATAAGCAACGCAGAAGGGCGGCAAAAGATCAAGCGAAATGTAATGTTTATTTTTTGACGGGCCCTAAGAGCAGGAAATCGGGCGCCGACCGATACGATCGAACCCGGGGTTCCGGGCGGCACCGGTTTGTTGATCCAAACGGCAGAGCAAATCGGCGCCGAAGACGTCTCGTTGAGCGCCTGCTCGCCTGCTCGGATCCGGTCTTGATTTTACCTGTAGAGTCACCCCGGCCGAGTGAAAGCTCGCCGGGGCTACTCTGCTGGTGATCCGAACTGGCTGCGACGGAGACTGTCGATTGGGGACGACTCGTCGAAGGCGATCCCAGGCAGAATCAAAGAAACCGCGCGGCAAGGCTACCGACCGGCTGGTCCAGCAAGGTCGACACCAATGGACATTTGACCGTCAGAATGCAGAAGATCGGCGCGTTCACATCCTGCAGGGTCTCATAATTTCCCTGTCCTTTGCTGATGATCAGGTCGGATTCGTCGAAAGCTCGCCGCATTTCGTCGCTGCAGTCCGGCAGCAGAGTACCGGGAGCATCGCTGCCGTTGTCGATGACAGCGATGTCAGCCGGGATGCCACTGGGGGCGACGTCCTCGCGGGTCACATCGTTTAGTACCGGCGCGCCGCGCACCACCAGCGTGACGCGGCTGCCTGGCAGTTGCCCCAACAGCAGACGATCAAAAACCAGTTCGCCGGCGTTGTCGGCCAGATACAAGATCTGCTTGGCCGAGGCAATGCGTTGTCGTAAGCGTTCAATGCTAGCCTGATCCAGGATGGCGTCACGACTGGCAAACAGGGCCTGTTCAAGCGCTGGCCGGCCCAGCTCATGGACCGCACCCGCGTCGATCAGGTTGCCAGCGGCGGCGAAACGGACCGCCAATTGCAAAGCATCCTCCGACCGTGCCAATTCTCTCTGGAGGTCCGGCAGCAGGTCGAGTGCCCATTGTCGGGTCTCCTGCTTCAGGGCCATAAAGGGATCATTGCCTCCAATGCGACGCATATGCCGCTGAACTCGCTGCGCCACGGCTGGCGGCGGCTGCGAGAAATCGGCATCGGCTAGCTGGTGCAGGCACGATTGCAGCAGCAAGGTGCCTCGCTGTGTATCGCCAGTGGTCAGGCGATCGACGCTATCGACGATCTGACGGGTCAGGCACGGGATGCAGGCGTGGGCGGTGATCATGGGGTGCTCATCTCCTGAAGCGGAAGCGTCGAGGATGAACCAGACTTCAGCAAGTCCGAAATGAGCATAAGACAGTATCCGCAGTCAAAACCGAAGGCAACAACATGAATTAATGAGGGCCGGCATGCATACGCTGCCGATACCGCCCCGGGCTTAAGCCGGTGTGGCGCCGGATGAAGCGGGAAAAGGCCTGCTCGGTGGCGAAGCCGATGGGTGGGGTCCGGGTGAGTAACTCGGCCTGACCTTGCTCGGCTCGGCCTCCCTAGTTAGTAACCAATGGTCTACTTGCAGTTGCAACTGATCGAATGGACCTTGCGCACAGATACTGATCGGCCATATCTGGCTGCATTCGGGGCGTGATGTCATCACGCTGCGGTGACAGCCGAAGCAGCGATACACCCTTTGATGGCCGTATCAGCGGTAACGAGGCCAGATTATCCGATAGCAGTGGCTGTAAGACTGGAGATCGTCGCCTGTCGGCCGAATACGGCGCGACAAAGGCGGCCGGTCGGGCGCTGACTTACTGCGCAGCCACCCGGTAGAAATACACCGTCGATGGTTCCAGGTCGGTATCCAGGTAGCCGCGGGCGTCGACATCCAGGCTGATGATGGTCTCCCAGGTGTTGCCGTCCTCGCTGCGGGACACCACAAAACTGTCAGCGCCGGGGAAGGCCGACCAGCTCAGTTGGATCTCTTCATGGGAAACCGCCAGGGCATCCACGGTCAGGGGGGCCGGATCGCCGCTCAGGTGGAGTTCGTCCACGTACCAGCCTTCATATTGATTCCAGATGGCATCAACGGTGTTGAAATACAATCGCAGGGTAACGGACTCGCCTGCGCTATCGGGTAGAGCGATGGTCTGTTGCTGCCAGCTACCGCCGGTATCTGGCAATTCCATCAGTACCGTCCAGGTGATCCCGTCATCGTCCGATATTTCGATAGTCGCGAGATCCTTGCCTGGTTGGTTTTCTGATTGCAGCCAATACCAGAAGCTCAATTCGGTGTCGGGTCCGGCAATTATCCCGTGGCGGATCAGACTGCCGGAATGGACCTGCCCGGTGTCGTAGGTCTGGGTGCTCTCCTGACCGTAATACCAGCTCAGGCCGTCACCCTGATGACGGAGCGTGGTCTGGTGCCAGAGACCCTCGGCCTGCCAGCTGGTGGCATGGAGTTGGGCAAGTGAAATGAAGGCAATTGCGAAAAAGCGAAAATGTCGGCTCATGATCAAGCCCTTCGAACGGGGTCCAGATGTCTATGGCAATCGTTAGGAGTGTGACAGCAAATCCTGCCGTTGCCAGTGCAGCCCTTCAATGCCATGCACTGACGGAGAGGCTGATCAGGAGGCCTGCGTATTTTTGCTTGGAGCCAAGTCGGCCGTGTTGTCGTATTGCGGTATTTCATCGATCCGGTTGAGGAATTCCTGCAAGCAGAGCAATAAATCGCGTTGTGACAGATTCAGGGCGTGCATGGAGGCCGGTCTGATCAATTCCACATAGATGTCATGGCCGGCGGTAAAACCAACCGCCTGGGTCAGATTCCGGGCGATGTGGACGAGGTGAGCGATGGCCGGATGATGCTTGGCAATCTCCGGACTGGGCCACCAGCGAATGGCGGCCTGCACGTATTCCGGCAGATGCCAGCTTTTTGCAACCAGGGCACCCACGGAATATTGACTCACGCCCATGGCGCTCTTGAAACAGGTGGTGAAATAATGCGATGAGTGCGCCACCGCGATATCGGCCTTGGCGAATTCCTTGCTGAACAGGATCACCGCCATGATCGCACCGAGATCATGCAGCAATCCCGCCACATGCAAAGCGATGGGATACTCGCGTTCTTGGAAGTCCACTGAACATTTTTTGCCGAGAATACCAACCATCAGGGCGCAAGCGTTGGCGCGGGTCCAGTGCTCGCTTAGAATCTGGTGCAGTTCGACTTGTAGTGGATTGACCTCCAGGGTCATGCCCTGCACCCCCGCTAGGCCCAATTTGGCGATGGCATCATCCAGGGTGAAAACTTCGTGCAGACTGCCAATGGCACCGCGTCCCAAAATGGTTGCGGCCAGCATGGGATCGGAACGCAGTATTCGCGAAATCAGTGGCATGCTGCAGTTGGGATCCTGGGATAAACGCCGAATCCGGATGATGGTCTGGGGAAAGGTATGAGCGGTGGCCACCAAACAGCGGGTGACAATGCCATTCAGGGAATGACTCATAGCAGATTGGTCCGTCGACTGAGCTTGTCACGAACCAGGTCGCGAATCGCGTTCATGAGCGGCTCGTGCCCCTGAATCCGGCTGAATCGTTCATCGAGTTGCTGCAAGCGCTGCTCGTCCTTGTTGTTGATGCCCTGTTGTGACTGACCCAACACCCAGACATGCAAGATGGCACGCATCAGCAGTCGGTGAATCAGCTCCTCGTCCAATCGCGTCCCGGTGTTGCAGAGAGCCACCCCTTTTGAATCGGTGACCGGTTGTGCCAGGACCATGCCCGGTTGTGCCTGGGTGATCAGGATACGATGAAACGGTAGTTTCTTCATGGCCAGTGAGTATTTGTCGAAATGTTTCATTTCGCAACACAAGGCTTTGATTGATCCCCAGACAGCCCCCTGGCCAAGCGCATTCAAGCTCATCCAGCTCTGGCACGGCATATGCCACTTACCGGATGCCAAACCTGGACCTGTCGAGGAAATGAACGATGCGGATGCTGCTCTGTCTGTTGCTACCTGGTGCGTTGCTGGCTACTGATACGCAAAGCGTGCTGGATCAGACCCTGGACTGGTCGCAGGAACAGCAGGAACCCGGCAGTCAACCGCCGGCCGTTGGCGGGGCCCTGGCCACAGCCATCGGCATCGCCATTGCCTTGGGCGGCATGGGTTTGGGTTTGGCTTGGTGGGCCAAGCAGAAGGGCTGGCTACCCAGTCCCACGGCCGCCACACGCAGCGGTCTGTTGCAGATCGAGGATCAGCTGCCCTTGGGCCTGAAGCGCTCGTTGTTGTTGGTGCAATGCGGTGAACACCGCGTGCTGATCGGCCAAACCGAATCGTCGCTGCATGCCTTGGCCACTTTTCCGGCTGCAACGCCACCGCCGACGATGCCGGCAGAGGACCAACCACCTACGGCAGAAGACTTCAAGGCCAGGCTGCAAGCTCTGCGTACGGAGCCACAGGGATGAGGACGCTGCTGCTGCTGCTGCTGCTGGTTCAGCCGCTGATAGCCGCGGAGCTTGTGGCTCCAGCCGATACCAGCGGTGAGATTCGGCCGGTCCAACCGGCAGCAGCCGAAACACTCCGTCCGGCTTTGGAGATCAGTGAGACAGGGCCGGGGCTGACCGTCAGCCTGCAGGCCGACCAAGGGGCGCGCGGTTGGAGCCAAGCGATTCAGTTGCTGCTCTTACTGACAGTCTTGTCGGTGGCGCCCGGCATTTTGTTCATGCTGACATCCTTCACACGTGTGATCATCGTACTGGGTTTCCTGCGGCGGGCTTTGGGTACCCAAACCCTACCGCCAAATCAGGTTTTGCTGGGTTTGGCGCTGTTTTTGACCCTGTTTATCATGGCCCCGACCATTCAGGAGGTGCATCAACAGGCCTACGCACCCTATGTGGCCGAAGAGATCAACGCCCAGCAGGCCGTTGATCGAGCCACCGACAGCGTGCGCGCCTTCATGGCCAAGCACACACGACAAACCGATTTGGCGTTGTTCATCCGCATCGCTGGCGATGAACGCCCCCGCACCATCGCCGATGTGTCGTT
This sequence comes from uncultured candidatus Brocadiaceae bacterium, assembly GCA_964405325.1. Taxonomy (GTDB): domain Bacteria; phylum Planctomycetota; class UBA11346; order UBA11346; family UBA11346; genus CAYONM01. The sequence continues at coordinate 12,129 of CAYONM010000076.1, forward strand.
TACCACCCTGGTACCAGCCTTCGTGACCTCGGAGCTGAAAACCGCCTTCCAGATGGGCTTCGTCCTCTTCCTGCCCTTTCTGGTGGTCGATATTGTGATTGCCGCGCTGCTGATGGCACTCGGCATGATGATGCTGCCGCCGGTGGTGATCTCCCTCCCCTTCAAGGTGCTGATCTTCGTGCTGGTGGACGGCTGGACCCTGATCATGCAGGGGCTGGTGGCCAGTTATGCCTGAAGACGTGCTGGTCGAACTACTGCGTGAAATGTTGTGGACCAGCATTCTGTTGGCGGCACCGCCCTTGCTGGCGGCGCTGTTGGTGGGCCTGGTCATCGGTCTCTTGCAGGCCATCACCAGCATTCAGGAACAGACCCTGACCTTCGTACCCAAGCTGCTGGTGCTGGCCTTGGTGTACGCCTTCGGCGGCGCTTGGATGCTGCGGGTGTTGATGGCTTTCAGCAGCGAACTCTTCGCCGGTTTGCCCCGCTTCGGAGCCATGTGAAGTGGAGGCTCTGGATGCGCTGATCTGGTGGTGGGACCACCTGGCGGCCGCGGCGGTGGTATTCGCCCGGGTGGTTGGCCTGTTGGTGACCGCGCCAGTTTTCGGACGCGACGAGATCCCGAAAGAGATCAAGGCCCTGCTGGCACTGGCGTTGACCATGGTGTTGATTCCCGGACAGGAAATCCATCTGTCGTCTGGGGTGGCCAATGGCTTGGCTTATGCGGTGTTGATCCTGCGGGAACTAGGCGTTGGTCTGATGTTGGGTTGGTTGGCAAATTGCTTCTTTTTGGGCGTGATGTTCGGCGCTGATCTGACCGGTCGCATCGCCGGTTTCGCCGCCGCAGAAATCTTTGACCCCAGTATGGGTGGTATGCGCGGTCCGATCGGTGAAGTGTTCATGATCGTTCTGGTGCTGCTGTTCCTGCTCAGCAATGGGCATCACAGTCTGATCGCCGGATTGGCCCGCTCCTATCATACCATCCCCATTGATGGTTTGGTGATTGGTGATGCCCTGGCGCAGGTGGTGGTGAGTGCCTTGAGCCATCTCTTTACCATCGCCATAACCGTCGCCTTTCCGGTTCTGGCCGTGATCATGGCCGTAGCCATGGCCGAAGGGGTGATCACCCGTACCATTCCGCAAATCAACATTCTTCATATCACTTTCGCCATAAAGATATTGATGTTTTTGATGGTCATGCATTTAGGTGTCCCAGCTGCCGTTGCTTTTCTGGGCAGCGTGGTACACGCTCTCGAACGCTTCTTTATCGTGATTCAACCGGCCTTTGTCTGAACACTATGCCATTCGCTGCCGGGTTTTCCAACACTCACTGGTTGACCTGGGTCACCCTGTCCAGGAAGCTTTCTGATCATTTCATGCAATCGCGGGCAGCCATCGCTGCCCATTTGGTACGAGTAGCTGCTCTACTCGAGAAAGGAGCGAAACATGGGACTATTCGGAATGGGCCGCAAGCCCTGGCAGGAAGAGGATCCCAAGAAACGTCTGGCCGGTCTCAATCACATCGGTCAAGACCAGCAAGCCTTGTTGACAGAAATCGCGCGCGATGATCGAGACCCCAGTGTCCGGCATGCTGCCGCGAGTCGCTTGCGCGAGGTTGATCTGCTGCGCCAATTGCTGACGCATACGGATGAGCAGGTGGTCGGCATCGTTCGACAACGCTTGGCCGGCAGCCTGGTGGATGCCATCAAACGCCGGCCGATGGATCAGGCCAAAGTGCTGCTGGATGAAGTCAGTGAGCAGAGCTCGATGGCGGAAATCGCCCTGCATGCCCAGGATACCACGGTCCGTCGCGAAGCTTGCCGTCGACTCTGTGCCGAAAGCGAGCCCAGTCCTGCCCTGCTCTCACGCGTGGTGATCCAGGATGAAAGTGGCGACTTTGCCGAAACCTGTTTGCGTCTGATCGACAAACTGAGCGCACTCAAAGAGATCGCCAAGAAAGCCAAGCACGATCGAGCCCGACAAGCCGCACAAGAACGCTACGAGCAGCGTCGTGCTGAAATCGACAAGCCCTCACCGGAAAAGCAACGCAAAGCCCGACGCAGGGCCCTGAAGCCCCTGATCGAACAGGCCCAAAAGGCCGCCGCCTCCAGCCAGTGGGAGGCCAGCGAACAGAGCCTGAATGCAATGCGCGAGCAGTGGCAGGTCGTGCTTGCCGACTATCCCGAGCTGCCCTTGGAAGAGGCTGCCACCGAACTGCAACAGCGCTTCGAGCGTAGTTTCGAGACCTTTACCCGTCGGCGCGAGGAAGCTGCCGCCAAACGCGCCGAACAGGAGCAGGCCGGCAAGGACCGTGAAGCCTATCTGTCTGAACTCTGCGAAGAGCTGGAGCACACTGCCGATCTCGAGGCCGGCATCGCTGCGGCGCATGAGCGCTGGGCAGCTTTTGGCGAAGCCTTGCCAGAACAGCGCGATGAGTTGGAGCAGCGTTTTCAGGCAATTATGGCGACACCACGCGCGGAAGACGAGGACGATGCCGCCCTGCAGCGATTTGAGGAGCCCCCAGTCGAGCGCGGTCCGTCCGAAGACGAAGAGAAGCAGATCACCGAAGTCTTGGCGGAGGCCGATCGCCTGGCCACCTCCGACGACTGGAAAGCCGCAGATCAGGCCTTCAAGAG
>CAYONM010000077.1:0-14544 GCA_964405325.1 uncultured candidatus Brocadiaceae bacterium
GCATGGCATCCGGGCCGCGCGCCACCAGTGACCGCAATTTGCGATAGCTGAGGCCGGAATCGGGGTGCCGCTGCTGCTCGGGCAAACGTTCATCCAACAGAAAACCATTGCGGCAATAATGCACGTCCCGACGCATGCCGATTGCCGCCAACAGCACCTCACCGGAGCCGGTCCAGCGCACGGTGCTGGGCTGCTCACCCGGCACCACCGGCTTGGTGGCAAACACCTGGCCCTGCAGGGAGCCGTCGATGAACAGACGCAGACGGTCGTCCAGATGCTCCAGCACCACACGGCGTCCAACCAGGGACTCCTGTCCTGCAATGAGCTCCTGCTCCTGCATCGCTTCCATCAGACTCCAGCCAGACTCGCTCAGCTGCAGCACGAAGGCCTGCACGGTCCCCTCGCGCAATTCCAGCTGCACGCTACCGCTCAGGCTTTGGACGGTGAAATCGATGGCCACATCGCCCACCGGCTCATCCATGATGCGATTCAGCTCGGTGCCGTAGCGATCGGAATCCAAGTCCGTGGTGGTCAGGCGGGACACCTGCCAGGTGCGCAGATCCCAAATGTTACCGGTCCGTTCCTGCCCATTCGACAGCGGATAGGTGAACTGCGGCGCGGTCATGGAGACCTCGACCTGCTTGCCGAAATCGGGCCCCAATTGACGCCCTGCCCGCTGCGCGGCGCGGACATCGTCCAGGGGTGCCACTCGGCAGACACCAGGTTTCAGATACAGATTGCTGAACGGCTGCGCAAAGCGCACCTCAGCTCCGGCCGGAACAATGCGCAGGGCACCGTTTTGATCGGCCACCTGCGCCGACCCTTCGATGTCCCAAGGCAGATAGCTGGGCTGTTCGCCGTGCTGGTAGACATCCAACCACAAGGCCTCCTGCACCGAACGCGGTTTCTCTGGCACGGCAAAGTGACCATCCTCGCCCTGCAGATACAGATCGCCGCCGCGAATGAAGAAGGTATCGCCCGGCATCACCACGCAGCGTTTCACGAAATTGCGATGGATGCGATTGGCGAAGGTGGCTTCTGGCGCCATGGGATGATCGATGTTGATCACCGCCCCCCCGGGCGCCATCACCTCGGGCCGGGGATACTGGAACACAGTCACATCCCAGCGCTGGGGCAAGCTGAAGAAATGGCTGATGCGATCCACCACCACGTGATCCGAATGCAGAATGGCGGAATCGCCATACATGATCGGCTCCATGGAGGCGGACGGAATGCGATAGGCCTCCAGCAGCAAACCACGTATCGCCATGGCCACCACGAAGGCGAAAATCCAATTCTCGGCGAATTGGTTCAGCCACTGTTGGGTGGGCGACAAAGCGTGCTCGTAGGTGAGCTGGCGTTTTTCTTCGTCATTCAGGGGGCGACGTCGTCGGGCCATCGTTTCTCCTGCGGGGCCCGAGCGTGGCCGGCTTGTCGACAATGGCAATGCGGGCTCGGCTGGCTGGCAGCAGATCGCGAAGGCTCAGCGCGTCATCTTGACCAAACCGGCACCGTATCCAGGCTCCAGCCACCATGACCACTGCCCCCACCAACCCCTGTTTGCGCCTGCGGCCCAATGTCCGCGCCCTGCGCGCCTACACCCCCGGCGAACAGATCACCGACTGCCTGAAACTCAACACCAACGAAAGTGCCTGGCCGCCCAGTCCGGCGGTGGCCCACACTCTACATAACTTCGCTCTGGAAGCCCTGCGCGTCTACCCTCAGCCCCTGGCCGATGACCTGCGTCAGGTTGCCGCCAGCCATTACGACTGCCAGGCCAGCCAGATCCTGGCCGGCAACGGTTCCGATGACTGCCTGACCATCCTGTACCGCGCCTTCTGTGGCCCCGGCAGTCACATCGCCACGCCATGGCCCAGCTACGGCTTGTACGATACCCTCGCCGGCATCCAGGATATCCCAGCCGAGCATCACGCCTTCGACCACAGCTGGGAACTGCCCGGCAGCCTCTACGGCAATCAGGCCGCCCTGACCCTGATCGCGAATCCCAACAATCCCTCCGCTACCTGCCGGCCCCGCGACGAACTGCGCGATTTGGCCGCTAGCCTGCCTGGCTTGCTGGTGGTCGACGAGGCCTATGTCGATTTCGCTGGCGCCGACAGCAGCATCCTGCCCTGGCTGGATGACATCCCCAATCTGGTCGTCCTGCGGACCTTCTCCAAAAGCTACAGCCTCGCCGGCGCCCGGCTGGGCCTGCTGTTTGGCAGTCAGGAACTGGTGGCGCAGCTGATGAAGATCAAAGACAGCTACAACGTCAACGCCCTGACCCAAGCGGTTGGCATTGCCGCCCTGCAGGACCACACCTACCATCGGCACATGGTCACCAACACCGTGACGGCACGCGTGGAGTTGGAAGGTATGCTGTCATCCTTCGGCTGGACCTGGCCACGCAGTCAAGCCAATTTCCTGCTCTGCCAAGTGGGGCCACGGGCCGAAGCGCTGTATCGGAGCCTGAAACAACGCGGCATCCTGGTGCGCTGGTGGGACACCGACGAACTTCGCGAAAAACTGCGCATCACCATTGGCCAAGCGGCCGACAATCAGCGTCTGGTGGCAGCACTGCAGGACCTGGACGCATGAGCAGAGCCTGGCGCGACCGGCCCTTGTGTCTGCTGGGTGCCACCGGCACCGTTGGCCGCCAGACCCTGAGCGTCTGCCGCGAACTGGGCATTCAGGTGCACAGCATCAGCGCGCATCAACGCGTCGACGACCTGGCAACCTTGGCCCGGGAATTTCAGGTCCAACAAGCGATCATCAGCACCAGCAAACTGGGCCCGGCCCTGGCCAAGGCCCTGGCCGGCACCGGCATTGCCAGCGCCGCAGGCCCGGAGGCGCTCACTCAGGCCGCCGCCGATCCCGCCACGCCCGTGGTCCTGACCGCCGTGGTCGGCGCCGCCGGCCTGCAACCCACTGTGGCCGCTGTCGAAGCCGGCAAACGAGTCTGTATCGCCAATAAAGAACCGCTGGTCATGGCTGGCTCCCTGATCATGGCCGCCGCTGCCGCCAGCGATGCACACATCATACCGGTCGACAGCGAGCATGCCGCCTTGTTCCAATGCCTACACGGGCGGCCCATCGCCGAGGTTGACCGGCTCTGGCTGACCGGCTCCGGTGGCCCCTTGCGACAGCGCAACGATCTGGACCACGTCACCATCCCAGAAGCCTTGGCGCATCCCACCTGGCAGATGGGTCCGAAGATCACCATTGATTCCGCCACTCTGATGAACAAGGCGCTCGAGCTGATCGAAGCCCGCTGGCTCTTCGATATCCCCCCCGAACGACTCGGCATCGTCATCCACCCGCAAAGCATCGTGCATGGCCTGATTCAACTGCACGATGGCTCGATGCTGGCACAACTGGCGCAACCAGACATGCGCCTACCCATCGCCTATGCCCTCACCTGGCCCCAGATCACCACTTCCTCGGCGCCGGCACTCTCGCCCTTGGAGCTCGGGCAACTGACCTTCGAAGTGCCGGACCGGCATCGATTCCCCAGCCTGGACTTTGCCGAAGCTGCCCTGCATCGCGGCGGCACCGCCCCGACCCGACTGAATGCCGCCAACGAGGTTGGCGTCGAGGCTTTCCTGGCCGGCCGCATACGACTGACCGATATCTATCACTTGGTCGAACGAGCCTTGGACCAGCCAAACAACCCTGCCAACCACCTGGCGGCCATCCTTGCTGCCGACCGGGAAACCCGGCAACAATGCCAGGCCTGGGTGGAGCAACTGGCTGGCTGAGACCGCTTATGCACAGTGTGGCGACCTGGGCATACGCAAGCCGCCTGAGGCGAGCAGGCTTATGCCTGCGGCCGCAAGACCGCCGCCAGCTCTGATGACAGCCTGGATGTCATCACGACGGCGTGTGGATTTCCCAATCGCCACTATCTGGGCCGCGTATTCAAGCGCTACATGGGACTGAGTCCCGGCGCCAATCCGGCGCGACCGTCTACCAGGCTCTGGCTTCGCGCCGCGTTCGCGGCTTGAACGGGCGCTTTGATCAAGCCGTCACAAATGCGCGCCACAAGCCGACCTACTAAGCAAATGGTAGCCCTCTGCATCCGGCACCATGCAAGAAATGCATACAAATCAGCCGGCAACCTTTTCAGAAAAATGCCGTAATTCTTTACCTGACAGATGCTTAGGAGATCATCCAGGAAACAGCTCGAATCCTGCCCAAATAATCCCTCATCACAGCTGCGCAAAGTCGGCTAGGGTGGCGATGTCTAGTCGCTGTCATCGAAAGGGATCGACCATGTCCACCCCCACCGCCCTGCGCTGTTCCCAAAGCGGTGCACCTGAAGCCGGCACCCGGCCCTGCATCACCGACAACTGTCGTGCATGTGATGGATTTTCCTGGTGCTGGTCTAATGATGTGCGGGTCGTCAACAGCAGCTGCCGCGCTTGTGACCAGGTGTTGGTCTGCCATCCGGAAGGCATCGATCAAGACGATGCCGCCTGTCTGGAATGCGACTATTATCTGATCTGTCACGCCAATCAGGCGCGCGATGGCCGTGTGGGCTGCCTGCATGCATCAAGCCCACGCCTGTACCGCTGAAGCTATTCTGCCGCGTCGGTTTCCAGCACAATCAGCAAGGGGTGTTCATCGTCGACACGAAACCCCAAATGCCTGGCTGATTGGGCGAAAACAGGCATACCGCGACCTTTTTGCGGCACATCCAATTGGAAACCCGATTCGTTACAGGCCAAGAGCATACGACCGGTCAGAACGTTGGCCAACTCGGCCACGAGCCCCTCCTGGGGCTGTTCGCCTTCGTCTTCCACGTAGAGCAGATCGCTCAACTGCACCGCCAAGGCCTGGTCCAGAACCAGGACGACGCCGGATAAGCCCGTCACCATAACCGGGATCCGTGCCCAAAAGGGCTCCAAGATGTCCTGGGTGGCGTATTCATCCGGCAAGGCCTGGGCAAATGCCATGGTTTCCAGCGTCTCCTCCAGAGCCTCCGCGATGATCCGGGCACAGGAATCAATTTCGATACTCATGCCTCCTCCTTACCGGGCAGTCGAGCCAGTGCACTAGCAATGGCCGCCGGGGTAATAGGCTTGGTCAGAATATCCAAGACCCCCATGTCCCGTAATTCACCCCGCTGTTGTTCGTTGCCAGCGGAGGTGACCACCAGAATGGGTAGATCGTTCAGGCGCGGACTGGCCTGGATACGACGGACCAGATCCATACCGTCCATGTCTGGCATGGTCAGATCGGTGATCACCAGATCCACAGGCTCCCTTCGCAGCATCTCCAGGGCACTGCGACCATTTTCCGCTTCCAAAAACGTGGCTTCGCCCTCGTAAGCGATACCGACACAACGTTTGAGAAAGACCCGGGCCAAACCTGAGTCGTCGATGATGGCAACCGTGATCATGATAATGACTCCCTCTCCGAAGTACCGTCGACCAACTCCTGAAACGCCTGCTCCATCTGCTCCCATTCGGACTGGACGCGAAGCAGGATCTTCTCCAGTTCGACATGTTTGATGGCGATATGCTCCCGATAGTGTTCATCCAAGGAGTAGCGCAGTCCGTCAACCCCGGTGTCATTACCAAGTAACATGGCAACATGGTCAGCCAAGTGGACCACGTAGCAGACCGACTGCCACTCGTCCGGTGCCTGCGATGGGGCGTGATGGTGGCGCACCGCCTGGACGAATGATGGCGGCAGACGCCAGTGGGCACACAGTAACGCACCGACATTGGCATGGTCCACGCCCAACAGGGCCCGCTCTGTGGCCAGAAAATCGCCGACATCGGAACCGTGAACCAGTCGGCATATGTCATCCCGTTCATGTCCCAAAAACAGCGACAGCACCACCTTGCCGATATCGTGTACCAAGCCCGCACTGTAGGCCATGCTCGGTGATGCCGGCACGGCACAGAGCCCGGCCAACTCACGGGCAGCAATGGCGACACAGCAACTGTGTCGCCAATAACCGCCGCGTGTCGCCAGATAGCCATCCAGGTTATTGCTGAACAAATCGCCAGCGCAACTGGTCAGGGCAATGCCAGCGATCATTTTTTCGCCCAGATAACTGATTGCCACAGGGACCGAATCCACCGGCTCACGCCGCGAGAGCGCAGCAGAGTTGGCGACCTTGAGCACCTGCATGGTCAATGCTGGGTCCATATTCACGATGCGGACGACATTCGCCAAGTCGTGGTCGGGATCGGCCAGGATACACATCAAGTCCTTGGCCGACCCTGACAAGGGCGGGATCCGCTGAACAGCTTCCATCAAGGCGGTGCGACTGATCATCAGAGTTCCCAATCCGGTCGACCAGGGCTGGACAAGACAATGCGTCCGGTTCCCACATAGATGCTGACGCTACGGGAAAAATTCCCACCGATATCCTCGGCGACCGGGCCGAGTCCATAACGCCACAAGGCTTTCCGCACAGCCAAGCAATTCCGCTTGCCGATATTGAAGGTATTACCGGGATCGGCGACGTTGGCCCCTCCTGCCAATTTGACCACCACATGCTTGGACACGCCACCAGTCAAAGCCTGCATTTTCTGCAGCAGACTGGGGATGCCGGTATCGGCAAAATGTCCAGGCCTGGTCTTGGCCCGCTCCAGAGCGATGGACGAATCGGGCAAGGCGACGTGATCCATGCCGACACAGCCACTGTTCTTGTCGAAAATCATGACCGCAACGCAGGAGCCCAGGGCCAGAGTCCGTACCATTCCACCGGACGTGGTGCTGGCGCCGAAATCGCCAACACCCAACATCACGATTGATATCTGCGCCCTCAACATCGAACCACCTCGCCCACCAGGCGCAGCAACTCGGCCGGTATATCCCGCAATGCTATGGCCCGCTCTGCAGCACCATTGGCCATGGCCTCTTTGGGCATGCCATACACCACACAGCTGGCCTCGTTCTGCGCCAGACAACGGGCGCCCGCTCGCCGCATGCTCAACATGCCTGCAGCGCCATCACGCCCCATGCCGGTGAGGAGGACGCCGATGGCATTGCTGCCGGCGTGGGTGGCGACCGAGTCGAATAGGACATCCACCGAAGGACGATGCCCACTACACAAATCACCGTGATGCAATTGAGCTCGATACTGACCACCGCTGCGTCGCACTTCCACATGTTGATCACCGGGAGCCACCAGCACATGCCCGATCATGATCCGATCGCCGGCCCTGGCTTCCGTCACTCGTACCGCACTGATCCGGTCCAGTCGCTCGGCGAATAAACGGGTGAATCCAGCCGGCATATGCTGGACAATCACCACACCTGGAAAATTGGGTGGTAGCCGGGAGATGATACTGGCAATGGCCTCAGTGCCACCGGTGGAGGCGCCGATCGCCACCAGTTTATCGGTACTGCCTGGCAAGACCGCGTTCCGAACCCGCGAGCCAGCCGGCGTGACCATCGGCCGGTTGACCTTGGCACTGGCCGCAACCCGGACCGCCTGCCGTAGAGATCGGAGCATGCCGCGCAAACCATCGGCGATATCGACCGATGGTTTGGTGACCACTTCCACCGCGCCAGCCTGCAGGGCATCCAAAGCGAGTCGGCCGCCTTTTTCGGTCAGACTGGACACCATCACCACCGGCAAGGGCCATTGCGGTAACAGCCGACGAAGGAATTCCACGCCGTCCATCCGCGGCATTTCCAGATCCAGGGTCATGACATCCGGTCGCAGCTGAACGATGCGATCGCGTGCCTGATAGGGATCATTAGCGGTTCCCGCCACCTCTATCCCGGGATCCTCGGCCAAGCCATCGGCGATAATCCGTCGTGCCAGGGCCGAATCGTCGACAATCAGGACCCGTATCGGCCGGCTCATGTCAATCGACCTTCCGATAGACTGCGGGGCGGATACTCTGCAGCGTGGTGATCGATCGTCCGATGGTTTCAGAATGGCCGATAAACAGCCATCCCCCTGGACGCAGCACCGAGCAGAGCCGCTGTACCAGGGCCTGACGCGTGGGCGTATCGAAGTAGATCATCACGTTTCGGCAGAAAATGATATCGAACGGCCGTTTGAATGGGAACGTGGTATTCATCAGATTGAAACGTCGGTACACCACCTCTCGCCGGACCTTGTCGATCACCTCCCATTCATCTGCTCCCTTCTTCTGCAGAAAGCGCTGTTTGAACAGGGGTGGCATGTGCTGGACACGCTCACTCGAATAGCAGGCGCGTTTGGCGGTGCTCAAAGCCCGATCGCTGATGTCGGTTGCCAGAAGCCCGGCTTGCCAGGCAGCGTACTGATCACCAAAAAAATCCATCAACACCATGGCCAGGGTATAGGGCTCCTCACCCGTGGCGGCGGCGGCACACCAGAGCCGCATATCCTTCTCACGAACATTCGACTGCCGCAGCTGCGGTAGAACGGTTTCCCGGAGAAAGGAAAAATGATCCGGTTCACGGAAAAAAAAGGTGTGATTGGTACTGATTCGGTCGATCAACTCGCTGATCATGCTGCCGCTCGGATCGCTCTGCAGCTGCCTGTAATATTCGCCAAAACAGGTCATGCCGCGTTGTCGCAGCACCTTCTGCAAGCGCCCCACCACCAGGCCACGTTTTTGCTCCGTCAGATTGATGCCGAAACGATCGTACACCAGATCACGAATCGCCTGAAACTCCTGATTTCCGATGCGCATCTGCCAGGTACTGGATTGGGCCTGAATACTCATCTGATGTCACCATCACCCGACCGAGGTCGCAACCTGGGCCTTGACCTGCCCACAGATGGTAGGCAGGTCAAGGATCAGACTGACGGTGCCATCACCCAGGATGGTACAGCCCGAACAGCCTCGTGCTTTACCCAGATAACTGGACAGGCCTTTGATCACCGTCTGCTGCTGCCCGAGAATCTCATCGACAAAGAGTGCCACAGCTTCATCGCCATCTTCCACCACCACCAGAATCCCTTCATCCAGGGCCTCGCTGCCACACGACTGCTGGAAGAGTTGATGCAAGCGAACCACGGGGATCATCTCCTCGCGAAGACGCAACAACTCTTGCCCATCCGGGGTATGAGTGATCACTTTCGGTTCCGGTTGCAGGCTTTCCCGGATAGCCAAGGTCGGAATGGTATAACAAGCGGTTCCCACCCGAATCAGCATGCCATCGATGATCGCCAAGGTCAGGGGAATGCGCAGGATGAAGGTAGCCCCCTGGCCGAGTTGTGAACGCACATCGATACGACCGCCAAGCTTTTCGATATTCTTCTTGACCACATCCATACCAACACCACGGCCAGAGATATCGGTGACCTGATCGGCGGTGGAAAATCCCGGTTCGAAAACCAGACGGAATATCTTTTCATCGTCCCAGTCATCGGCATCGCTTCCAACGAGGCCGCGTTGTTTGGCCTTGGCAATAATTTTATTGCGGTCAAGCCCACGGCCATCGTCGGAGATCATGACCCAGACTTCGCCACCTTCATGGCGCCCCTCGATCTGCACCTGACTGATCACCGGTTTACCGGCAGCCTCGCGATCCTTGATGGACTCCACGCCGTGATCACAGGCATTGCGCACGATGTGCACCAGCGGGTCACCGAGAATCTCGATCACGGTCTTGTCGACCTCAGTCTCCTCGCCACGAATCTCCAGATGGATCTGCTTATTGGATTTTTTCGACAGATCATGCACCAGCCGCACCATTTTCCGGAACAAACCCGAAAGCGGCACCATGCGCACCGACAGGGCGATATCCTGCAGATCGCCGCAGATACGACGCAGCTGATGCTTGGCCCGATCCAATCCCTCGTCCTCGATATCGACCACGACCGGGGCGTGGGTCACCATGGTCTCAGCGATGATCAGCTCGCCGACCAGATCGATCAGCGCGTCCACTTTGTTGAGATCGACCCGGATGCTCTGTCGCGCATCACGTTCACGGGCGCGGATCTCGGTACTCTTGCGGAATTTGCTGGACTGTTCCCGAGCCGTTTGGGGTTGCTGATTGGTATCCTGGGTGGGCTCCGGATCGTCGGCCTCCTCCGGCAACATCTCGTCGATCAGGTTGAGATAGGTCTCCAGACCGTTGATTTCGCCGGCGCCATCATTTGCTATATCCCGAACCACATCACGCAAGACATCGATCATCGCTAACATGACACCGTTGTTGTTGCCTTTGGAGATCAACTTTTCATCGCGCATCAATTCCAGCGCGGTCTCCATACGATGGCTGAGGATTTCCGGCTGGGGAAAGCCCATGAATCCGCACGAGCCTTTGAAGCTATGCACATCCCGAAGGGCATCGCGAACCCGCTTCTCCGGCGGTTTGTCTGATTCTTCGACGGCCAACAGCGCCTCTTCCACATTATCGAGCAGCTCGGTGGTCTCCTGCACGAAATGCGCACGCATTTCCGGCGTGATGACGACGTTTTCCAGATCGATCATCTCTGCTGGTGAGACGGGTTCCGCTGGCGTGCTTGGTGGTGGCGGCGATCCTTTTCTCAGAGTAGTCGTGATGGCGGCATCCGGATCGGTAACGGCTACCTGTAAAGCATCGCGTAACTCCTCGACCGCATCGACATCACCAGCTTCCTCGTTTTCGATCGCAGCGATCAAGGAGCGCAACTGATCGATAGCCCGACAGAGCAGCTCGACATTGCGTCGTGACAGACGCTGCTGGCCCTGCCGGACGGTATCCAGCAGGGTTTCGGCATCATGGGTCAAACCCGCAATGGTCCCCAACCCGAGAAAGCCGGCACTGCCCTTGATGCTGTGGAATAAACGAAAGAAGCGGTTGATCTCCTCTTGATCGACGACGCTCTCACCCGAATCCTGATACAATTCGATCAGCCGCGGCTCAACCTCTTCGATGTAGTCGGTGGCCTCCTGGATGAAATCGCCAAGCAGTTCGGGATCTGATTCCACGCTGGGACCTTTCTCTCTGACAACCAGTGGCGTGCCGTCTGCAGTCTTCATTTCCGGTCAGGCGGGAATCAGTCCTGTCTTTCAAACGGTCCCCGACGTCAAAAAAATTCTCGAGCCTCGGCACCAGCCGACGGTCGACTGCCTACTGCTTCCTCAATACCGACCAAATTCGTCGTCATCCAACTTGATATGCTCCGAGGGATCGGACTTGCCGCCGACGTGGGCCAATTGTTTCGCCTCATCGTGACGCGCTTCCGTCGATCGCCGAGGCGCCTGGGACATTTCGAACTGGACCATGGCATTCTGCCCCTGCTTCAGAGTGAAGCGTCCCATCAGGCTCTGCAGCTCGGTGGCTTGGCCACTCATTTCCTCTGCCGCCGACGCGGTTTCCTCGGCATTGGCGGTATTCTGCTGCGTAACCGAATCGATCTGGCCCAAACCTTCGTTGACCTGGGTAATACCCTGGGCTTGTTCATTGGAGGCAGCGGCGATCTCACCGACCAGATCCGAGGCCCGGGTGATGCCTTCGGTGATCTCCTTCAAGGCTTCGGCAGTGCCATTGGCGATGGTACTACCATCCTGCACCTGTTTGATGCTGCCCTCGATCAGATCGCTGGTCTCGCGCGCGGCCTTGGCGCTGCGGGCAGCGAGATTGCGGACCTCCTCAGCCACCACGGCAAAGCCCTTGCCATGCTTACCCGCACGGGCTGCTTCCACCGCGGCATTGAGCGCCAGGAGGTTGGTCTGGAAGGCGATGTCGTCGATCACCTTGATGATCTTGCCGATCTGCTGCGAGCTTTCGCTGATCCGACCCATGGCCTCGACCATCTGGCCCATCTGATCGTTGCCCTTGTTCGCCGCACCACGGGCGGTATCGGCCAATTGATTCGCCTGCGAAGCGTTCTCCGCATTCTGTTTAGTCTGGCTGCCGAGTTCGGTCATGGACGCAGTGATCTCCTCCAGGCTGGAGGCCTGCTCGGTCGCACCTTGGCTCATGGCCTGGCTGGCTGAGGACACCTGCCCAGCACCATTGGCCACTTGCATGGCGTTGGCGTAGACCTGCCCCAGGGCGCTGTTGACCTGCTCGAGCATATTCTTGATGTTGTTGTTCATTTCGTCGCGATCGCTCTTGACCTTGGCGTCCATCGTCCAATCGCCTTTTGCCAAAGCAGCGGTCATCTTGGCGATCCCGCGATAGTCGACCAGAACGAATTCCATTGCCTTGGCCAGATCGCCAACCTCGTCCTGACGTTCCAGGAATTCACGCGGGACATCGTGCGAGATATCGCCTTCCCGGGCCATGGCGGTCAGGTGGCTCATCGCCGCGCTGATACCTTTGGTGATATCCGAGGTCAGGATCCAGGCGATACCCATACCGGCCACGATGGCGATCCCCAGAGTGATATAGACCGTGCTCAGGGCCGTGTCAGCGGTGGCCTGCATGATGCGCTTCTGCCCCTCCTGCATGTCGCCGCAGGCGCGCTGGAATTCCGTGGCGTCGTCCACCATGGTCGCCATGGCGGCGTCCTTTCGACGGTCATGATCGACCATGGTTTCAAAAGCTTCCCGATAGTGCTTCGCCGCCTGGTGACTGGCGGTCACCATATTGCGATGACGTTCGATCTGTAAGCGCTGCAGAAGCTCATCGCAGATGGCGAAGATATCGGCCATGGTTTTTTCGTTATCGACAAAATACCGCTCATCCTGGCGGAGCTGGAAGTTCTTCTCCTGGAGCCGACAGGTGGTAGCCAATTCGATCAGACGCAAGGCCTTGGTGGCATTCTCCTGCTTGGTTGCCAAGGCATGCTGTGCCTCGCCCTCCAATTCATCGAAGGCCGCCAGTATCCGCTGCAACAAAGGCGCGACTTGTTCCTGATAGACCACCCGCGAACGATCGGTTTCACCGCTGCGGGCCTGCTCGACCAGTTCAGCCGAGGTATGCAGTTCCAGATGCTCCGCCCGCATGCGCTCGATGATGTTGACCAGCTTTTTGCCAGCCAATTCCGATTGCCGCTGAAATTCCTCGCTGGCCAACCAGCGGCCGAAGGAGCACTTGGTGCCATCCTTCTGGACTGACAATTGTTGCAGCTCGCTGTCGATCAGGAAATCCTGCACGCCCTGGGCCCAACTCAGATGCGCGCGGCTGAACTCGGACACGTTCAGCAGCATGGCCTGCATCGCAGCGGCGGCTGCTTCCTGCTCCTGCTGGAGCTTGGCACATGCCGCAACAAAGGCTTGGGCCTGCTCTACCATTTCACTGGCCGAGGCTGCTTCGGCCAGGTGCTCCTCGACCATGTCATCAAAGGCATCTTTGAAATGCTGCGCCGTCTGCTCGATGGTGTCCATACGCTTGATGTCAGCCTCCCGCACCAGTCGGCGACGCAAAACATCCAAGCTCTTGGCGATGTCCGCCATGGTACGATCATTCTGCTCCTGCACCGCCAGATCGCCGGTGCGGGCGAATTCGTTCTCCTGTCGTCGACACTGCAAGGCGTATTGGATCAGACCGCTGGCCTCATCCGCATTGGCGACGCGCCGATCCACCTCCCCCATGCCGTTGGAGGAGACATAGGAGATGACCGCGAGAAGCGCGATCACCGCACCAAAGCCGATCAGCATCTTGGTGCGGATTTTGATATTGCCGAGTTTCATAGTGGGGCTCCTTGCCTACAGTCTTTGCTCAGGCGTGTTGGGTCTGTTGCAGGACATCGAGTTCTTCCTCGAACAGCAACTTGTCGCAATCAAGCAGGATCTTGACTTCGTCACCGACCTTGCCCATGCCGCGGATATAGCGACTGCTGGTATCGGCACCGACGCGGGGTGGCGGACTGACGCAGTTTTCGGGAATATCCCGCACTTCGTTGACGGTGTCGACCAACAGCCCCACCGCGACGCTGCGGATGTTGACCACGATCACGCAGGTACGCTCGTCGTAATCGCGTGGCTGCATGTGGAAACGCAGGCGCACATCCATCACCGGAATGACCTGGCCACGCAGGTTGATCACGCCCTTGATGAAGGACGGCATGTCCGGCACCTCGGTAATCTTCTGGATACCGACGATCTCGGTGACGTACTGGATCTCGATCCCATAATCCTCTGCTCCCAGGCAGAAGGTGAGATACTTGTCCTTCATGGTGTCTTCGTCGTCCTCGTCGTCATCGATTTCGAGAGCGTCGTTGGTTTTGATCTCCTGCTCAGTCATGGCAGGCCTCCTTGGTTCGATGGACTGGTATGAACATATGCACGATTCTTGCTCACCTGACAAGAAGGAATCTGTTTCCGCGATCCACCTGGATACTGCCAGGCATCCAAGACGGCAGACAGCTGCGGTCGCGGCGGGACTGGCTGTCGCGGCATGCGAGCAATACGCTGGCACAGGCGACAGCAACGGAGAAAAAAGCGTACCGATCTGGACATGGCTACGATCGGGCTCCTGCTGCTCGACACGAGTCACCTTGAGTATGACTTTAAAAGTCAAGCAAAAGCAAGGACAAGTTTTACACCAGGCGCTGCGGGTCTGGAACGCCACGATAAAACGTTTTATCGCAGCACGTACAGATGACGCCTCCCTCAGAGGGGGCGTTGCCCCCTCGCGACATCCGTCGCACACCCCCACGGCCTCGGTCGGCCGGTCTCGCGCTTGGACGCGCTCGCCTGGCTC
>CAYONM010000078.1:0-14535 GCA_964405325.1 uncultured candidatus Brocadiaceae bacterium
AAGGGCGGCAAAAGATCAAGCGAAATGTAATGTTTATTTTTTGACGGGCCCTTAATGCATAGGGGGCCTTGCCCGCCAGTCCGACTCGGACCTCGCGACGCCCGTCGCGACCTGCCCGCCTTGCGGGCATTTTCCGGCGCGCAAGGCCAGCCCGGCTCGACCGCCTTGCCGGCGCACTTGGTGGCCAGCCATCTGTTCGGCCATCGCCGCGGTGCCTTTACCGGCGCCGATCGCGATCGTCCCGGCGTCTTCGAGGCGGCCGATGGTGGCACGGTGTTTCTGGACGAAGTCGGCGAGCTGCCGCTGGAGATCCAGCCAACCCTGCTGCGAGCCCTGCAGCAGGGGGAGATTCAACGCGTTGGCAGCGACCAGCCGCAACAGGTCGACGTCCGAGTGATCGCCGCCACCAATCGCGATCTGGAAGCCGAACAGGCAGCTGGACGCTTTCGACCCGACTTGTTCTATTGCTTGGTGGTCTTTCCCATGGAAAATAAGTCTGAGACGCTCACGGCAGCCGACAGTCAGACCTGAACCCTCCTCTGTGGAAAGGAAACAGCAACCAGGCCCTGACCCGCCACCCGGCCATCCAGGCCGCAGGCAGTCGAGCACAAGCCGCCGCGCATGCCCGCGAAGCCAGCGGTCGTTTGCCCGAGCCGAGGCTGCAGGTGGCGCCCTATGGCGAGATGGCCCAGACCGCCACTGGCGAGGTCATCCTGATGACCGGCATCAGCCAGATTATTCCCGCGTCCGGTGCCCTGGGCACTCAGATCGAAGCCGCCGAGGCCGCGCGCCAAGGGGCGATCGCTCAGCTGCAGGCAACGCGGGTACAAGTGCAATGGAATTGCACTAAGGAATCCACCAAAGAATCCGCATAAAGTGCTTGACAGACGTAATTTGTGCCCAAGCGGCCCGAAGGGCCGCTTGGCATGGAAACCCATCGCCAGCACCCAATCCTTCACCTCCTTGATGCCTTTCTTGGCCCTCTTGGAGATACCTTTCAGCGCGCCCGATCTGACCTGGTCTGGACACCAAAGGCGACCGCCATTGGCCTGTTGTTATTGGTGCTCGAATCGACAGAACGAGGATATGAATCCTTGCTGAGTACCTTGCGTACGATGAGACCGGATGTGCTTGATCGCACGTCGCATGAATCCAGTTTCTGCCGTGCTCGTCAGAAATTGACCACGCCGTTGCTGGATCGTGCTTGGTCGGCATTTCGCGAGGCCATGGAGGCGATGTTCGACGATGTCCACCCTTGCGTCTTTGGCTACCGTCTGGTGGCGATCGACGGGGTCTGGATCAATGGCCGACGATCGAAAAGCCTTTTCCGGGCCGTGCGCAAGAAGCGGCGCGGCCGCCCGCCAAATGGATCCCAAGGGCCAACCGCAAATGCTGGTGGTGGTCTTGACCGATGTCCTCACGCATACGCCCATAGCCTGGGAATATGATGCACCTGGGGAGGGCGAACGCGCGGCAGCCAAGCGACTTATGCCGCACTTTGGTCCGAGAATGATTCTGACAGCCGATCGTGGCTTCCCGTCTCGAAAAATACTCGATGCTCTGATCGCCACCGGAACCAAGTTCATTCTGCGTATGCCAGCTGGAAATTCGGCATTTCGTGAAGTGTCTGCATTCGTTGGCGGATCGCGTAAAGACGCTGCTGTGCGCGTCTCGCTGGGTGCAAAGCGCGCCGGAATCACCACGGTGCGTCTGGATCCGATCAGCGCTTGGGCACCATGAAGGCCTGCGGGACACCCTGGTTGGAGCGAAAATCGTTCTGGAAGGCGCAGGTGGCGGCATTATCCGGATTGAACAAGGAATCCATGCCGGGATCCGCCCACATGACGGCGCCGTCGACGCCGGTGTTGGCATAGACGATCCCCGCCTGGGTCATGGCAAAGGCACGACGGTCAGTGCTACTCCAGGCTTCCGGCTGCGCAAAAGCATCATAATAATTTTCGGTATCATCGACAAAATCCCAGCTGGTATTGAAATAGGCCAAGTTGATATAGTAGCGATAACCACCCACCACGCCAGCATCGGGAATATTCCATTCGGGCCCGATAAAATTGGCACACACCGCCGAGCGCCCCTGATCACCGAGGGCAAAAGGCCCCACATCGGCATCGCCAGGCAGGATAGCCAGCGCTGGTGTTCACCCGTCTCAGCCGCCGTGCAAAGTCCGGGCCAGGATGTGCTCTTGGCAGGCACGATCCAGATTCACGAAGCGGGCACTGAAGCCACCGACCCGGACCACCAGATGCTGCCAGGCTTCGGGCTGAGCCATGGCCGCACGCAGATCCGTCGCTGCCACCACCGTCAGCATGGCCTGCGCCCCTCCGCTGGCAAAGTAGGTGGCCAGGGCCTGCTCCAGCAGCTGACGTTTCGGACCGTGGAACATCGCCCGTTCCAGCTTCATGTTTTGCGCCGCGCCAGCATGCAGACTGGGATCCAGCTTGACCAGACTGCGCAACAGGGCGGTCAGACCCCGACGATCATCACCATCGGAGGGGTTGTTGCCATTGTTCAACGGCGCTCCGGCGACGCGACCATTGGCACTGGCCCCCGTCGCCTTGCCCAGAATGACGTTGGCGCCGTTGTTGATCACCACCACCAGATAGCTGTCCAGACCGACCCGCGCCGCCTGCTGCGCGGTGCACTGGCAGACGTGTTCGTGCACGCGGATCGCCATGGCATCGGATTCGTCAACATCATTGCCATAATAGGTCAATCCACGCAACTGCGCGCGCAGGTTGTCGTGGCCGACAAAATCATCTCGCAAGGCCTGCTGCAATATCGCCGCATCGATCTGCTGCCGATCGAAGACCAGGGTCTTGATGGCATACAGGCTGTCAGCTGCGGTGATCTGGCCATAGCTTTCCATGGTGCCACCCAGGTGCTGCACGCCACCAGCTAACAGCGACCGACCACGCGCGATGCAATCATCCATCAAAAGACTGGCCAGATTATAGCCAGCAGCACGAGCACAGTGTTCGTATTCCAGTTTCTGTTGCTCGGCCAGGGCCTCCAGATACCAGGTCATGGTGGCATCGTAGGCCTGCCACAAGGCGGCGAAGTCGGGATATTCCGTCAGGCGACCGTAGCCGGGACAACACCGCTCGCCGGTCTCGCGACAGACGCCGTTGTTCAGCACCAATTCCAGGACCTTGGCGCAATTGATGATGCCCGATGGCGTGCCGACGCTGCGATGATTCAGCACGTATTCGCCGCAGCCAAAGGGCAGATAATGCTGGGCGTTCTGTGCATCGACACCATAGGCACGCTGCACCGCAGGGATATTCACCGCATCGTTGTAAAGGATGGGAAAGGTGCAGCCAGCACCCAAGGCATCGAGCGCCTCCTGATACAATTGCGGATCCTGCGTATCGTCCAGCCGCAAACTCAACTGCGGCAGAATATCGCCTGTCCGACGCGAGGCGACAATCGCCAGACGACCGAAACCATCGGCTACGGTCGGATGCCGCCGACCGCGGCCACCGATGATCACCCGCTCGTTGACCTGGGCACCGGTCTCGGCGATCAGCCGCCACAGGCTGCACAGGAGACGCAACGCCTCGGCCTCGTCCAGACGGCCGGCATCCAGGTCCGCCTGTAAAAACGGCCCGGCATAATCGTCCATCCGGCCCCAATTCTCGACCGTGGCGATGGTTTTATACAGCACCACCAATTGCAACGCTTCGTGCAGGGTCTCCGGTGCGCGCTCGCAGATGGCGCGACAGCTGGCGGCGATGCGCTGCAGGTCTGCAACGCGTTCGGCGTCAGCCTGGGCGGCCTGGGCTTCGGCCTGGGCGGCCATGGCCTGGGCGCTGCGCGTCACCACCTCGATATTCAATGCCCAGGCGGCATAGAGCTGCTGATCACCATCCGGATCGGCTTCGGCACGATTCTGAACGACAGCTCGCAGGCCGGGCAGGCCGAGTGTCAGCAATTTGTCGAAATCCAGATACAGACCAGCCAAGCGATACAAGGGCGCAGCCGGAAAACGACCGTCATTCCACTGATCGCTGGGCAAGCGGTGCCGGATCCAGTCGGAATACGCCTGGCACAATTGTGCTTTCGGTCCCTGCTCACGCCAATACCACAACATCGCCTCCAGCTCGTCGCAATCAGCATCGCTCAGCGACCAGCCGGCCATCTCCCGTCGGATCCGGTCCTCATTGCAGGAATACCCGACCAGGTCCGGTCCCGCTGGCTTGGCACTGAATACCACCGCTTGCTGCCACCACCGTCCGGCGAACAGATCGCCATCCTGGATCGCCGACAGGCCAGCGGGAAACTGCACGTGCTGGCAGTTGGCTTCGCGCCAGGCGGGATGCGCATCGGCAAGCACCTGATGCACGCGGGTGAGATTGCGCTCGATGGCAAAGGGGGCATCGGCGTCCAGCAGCGCACAGGGCGGTTGCCAGATCGGGGTCTGATGTGCAATGGCCATACCGGAATCATCACCCACCAGTCGCGACACGACACCGCCAGCAAGGATCAAGGCATTGCTTTTTGTGACCTCTGGCCTGACCATACCGCATGCACCTGCAATGGCACCAACTGGCCAGCGAGCACCTGCACTGGCGACGGGCCTTCTACCTGCCCGGCGGTGGCATTGAAGCGCACAGCCACGATTTTGCCGAACTCTTCTTGATCGAAGATGGTCAGGGGCAGCAACTGGTGGCCCGGGATGGCAGCTGGACACGGGTTCCATTGCGCGCCGGACAACTGGCTTTTGTGCACCCGGCGGTGCAGCACAACCTCCAGGCTGAACCGGCTGGCAGCATGGTCCTGAGCAACCTGGCCATCAGCGCCGAGCTGCACCAGGAGCTGCAGCAACGCTTCTTTCCGGATGACCAGCAGTGGCCCTGGCACGAGCACGCCGCGACCAAGCCCATCGACCTGGCCAGTCAGGACCGCATTGCCCTCGACCACTGGCTGTCAGAAGTGGAACGCCAGACCGAGCCGGATCCCCTGCTGGCCTGGACCCTGCTGGCTGACGTATTGCGCCGAGTGACTCGGCAACACCACAACGACCCCCTGGGCAACTGCCCGGACTGGCTGCGTGAGGCCATCGAAGGCTTTGACGATCCCCGCTGCTATGGCGGCGGTGTCCAGGGCCTGGCACGACTGGCCGGTGTCGGCCGCGAGCACCTGAGCCGCAGCGTCCGCCGCTACCTGGGCCGTACCGCTACGGTACTGGTCAATGAACTGCGCCTGGAATACGCCAAGAAGCAACTGGCCAGCACCAACCGTGGCATCCAGGACATCGCCCTGGATGCCGGTTTCGGCAACCTGGCGCACTTCCACCGTTTGTTCAAAGCCCGCGTCGGCCAGAGCCCCGGCGCCTACCGTCAGGAAGCCGGCCGTTCGGTGGTGTAGGGCAGTGTAGGGCAGCGACTCGGGATTGCCGGCGTGGGCGTTCTCCTATGATTTGCCAAGCGGTGCCGACCCCTTTCCCGGTGCCGGTGGTGGCCCCATGAAGATCGCTCTTGCTCAGACCAACCGCACCATCGCCGACTTCGACCAGGCGCATCGTCAAATCCTGGAGATGAGCCAACAGGCGTCGGACCAGGGCGCGGAATTGATCATCTTTCCAGAGCTGGCCACCTTTGGCTACCCCCCCCGCGACCTGCTGGAACGCCCGGACCTGGTCGACCAACAATGGCTACTGCTGCAAGACCTGGCCGGCAAGCTGCCCATCGCCGCGGTGATCGGCTGCGTCGAACCGCTGCACGAGGGCGCCGGCCCGATGATGGCCAACGCTCTGGTGGTGATTCACGATGGCGAGGTCTACGATAGCTACCGCAAACGCCTGTTACCCGCCTACGACGTCTTCGACGAGCGCCGCTATTTCCGTCAGGGTGATGAAAGCGGCGTGGTGGAACTGCATGGTCGTCGTATCGGACTGAGCATCTGCGAGGATATCTGGAGCCAGGATTTCTCCGGGATCCGCTATCACATCGACCCACTGGTGGATCTGCACGATAAATGCGATCTGCTGATCAATATCTCTGCCAGTCCCTATTGCCGCGGTCGCGCCGTGCTGCGACATCGCTTGGTGCAGGCGGTGGCCAAACGCATGAAGGTGCCGGTGCTGTATGTCAACCAGGTTGGCGGCCAGGACGAACTGCTGTTCGATGGCGGCTCCTGTGCCTTCGGCCCCGATGGCGAATGCTTTGCCAACGCCAATCGCTGGCAGGAAGACCTGGTCATCGCCGATCTACAGCACCCGCTCCCCAAACCGCCACCGGTGGACGAGCTGGAGGACCTGTATCAGGCCCTGGTCTGTGGCCTCCGCGATTATTGCCTGAAAACCAGACAAAAGGGCGTGGTAATGGGCCTGTCCGGCGGCATCGACTCGGCGCTGGTGGCCACCCTGGCGGTTGACGCCTTGGGTAAGGACCGGGTGGTCGGGTTGTTGATGCCCGGCCCGTATTCCAGCCAGGGTTCCGTAGACGACGCCAAGGCGCTGGCCGAGAACCTCGGCATCGCCCACTACACCTGCCCCATTGCCGAGGCCTACCAAGCGATCATTACCAGCCTGCAGGAACCCTTCGCTGGCACCCAGCCCAACGTCGCCGAGGAGAACATCCAGGCCCGCATCCGCGGTAACATGGTGATGGCCTATGCCAATAAATTCGCCCTGATGGCCCTGACCACCGGCAACAAGAGTGAGCTGGCGGTGGGCTACTGCACCATTTACGGCGACATGTCCGGCGGCCTGGCCCCGATCGGCGATATCTACAAACACCTGGTCTGGGACCTGTCTCGCCACGCCAACCGCAATGGCGAACGAATTCCGGTGAACAGCATCGAGAAACCGCCCTCGGCCGAGCTCCGTCCCGACCAGAAGGACACCGACACCCTGCCGGATTACGACGTACTCGATCGCCTCCTGGAAGCCTATCTGGAACAAAACGCCACCCACGACCAGCTCTGCCAGGCCGGCTTCAAGGCCGAGGACGTCGATCTGGTGATCCGCCTGGTCGAACGCAACGAATACAAGCGCTGGCAAGCCGCACCGGTATTGCGCGTTACCCGCAAAGCCTTTGGCGTTGGCCGACGGATCCCATTGGCCCGGGCGTAAAATATCCTGCCGCCGCTACCGCCCTTCCCGCCACGAGTGCGGGGTAGCGTGGAAATGCCGTTTGAACAACCGGGTCAGATGCTGTCGGGAGCCCAGACCGCAAGCCTCGGCGATAACATCCACGCTGTCACTGGTGGAACGCAGCAGATCGGCGGCGCGGCCGACGCGGCGCTCTTGCAAATAGCTGATCGGACTCTGACCAAGAATGCGCCGAAAGAGACGGCTGCAGTGTTCACGACCAATGCCCAGGCTGGCGGCGAGGTCGCCCACCGCCAAGGGACGGTGTAGCTCGCGGTCCACCAGTTCCAGGGCCGGGGCCAATTGCGACCAGGGATCTTCGCCCAGCAGCAAAGCCCGCTCGGCCTCCGGATGGGCGTCGATCAGCGCTGCCAGCAAGGCCTGGGCCAAAGCCAGACCGTGAAATTCCTGCGCGCGCTGCGGCTCTTCCGCAGCCACCAATCGAGCCCAGTCGATAAATTGCCGCCGTAAGCCCTGATCGTGCAGATAGACCGGCTGCGGCCAGAGGCGGCGCAGCAAGGCACCAGGCCAGATGGGGACGGTGATGTGCAGATACGCATGCGCCTGCCCCGGCCGATAACGGTAACAATAGCAGAACCAGGGTGGCAAAAAGGTGATGGCCTCCGGCTGATAGGGCCAGACCACAGCATCCTCCGCCTCGGCTTGCATGCCCGACTCGTCGGTCAGATAAAAACCGAAGTTGGGATGCGCCATCCAGCGGCCCTGCCACTGCGGCTCCACCACATGGCAACCGCCACGCGCCAGATACAGCTGCAGCGCCGGACCACTCTGGGTGAAGAATCCGGGCTCGGAACGATAGGGAAGCTCGGTCATGGAAAGATCACAAACGGTTCCCTCCAGA
The DNA here is from genome assembly GCA_964405325.1 of uncultured candidatus Brocadiaceae bacterium. Lineage (GTDB taxonomy): Bacteria > Planctomycetota > UBA11346 > UBA11346 > UBA11346 > CAYONM01. The sequence goes on from CAYONM010000078.1 coordinate 7,974, forward strand.
CGACAAGCCGTACCGTGCGCGAGCCAGCGAGGCCGCTACGCTACCACGATGAAAAGGAGCACCGCATGTCCCGTATCAGTCTCGATGGTCCCTGGGCCCTGACCCGCGAAGCCGATGGCAGCCAGCATCCGGCGCAGGTACCTGGCTGCGCCTGGACCGACCTGCTGCGCGCGGAGGTGATCCCCAATCTATCCTATCGCGATAATGAAGCTACCCAGCAGTGGATCGGGGCCGAATCCTTCCGCTGGGAACGGGAGTTCGAGTTGAGCACCGCGGACCTGGACGAGCAGCTGGAACTGGTCTGCCTGGGCCTGGACACCCTGGCAACGGTGTTCGTCAACGATCAGCAGGTGCTGCGGGCTGATAATATGTTCCGGACTTGGCGGATTGCGGTGGGCCAACTGTTGCAGGCCGGTCGCAATACCATCCGCATCCACTGCACCAGCACCCTGCCATATCTGGCCCAGCAGAACGAGCAACGTCGGCTGCGGGAATGGAATATCTATCAGCCGGCCTTCCACGGTCGTGGGCATCTGCGGAAAATGGCCTGCAGCTATGGCTGGGACTGGGGCCCGATGGCGCCCACCTGCGGCATCTGGCGCAGTATTTTCCTGGAACGGCAATCTGATTGTCGTATCGACGGCCTGCACATCCGCCAGGAGCACGCCGAGGAAGTCCAGCTGCACTGCAGCTGGCAGCACAGCGGGCAATCAGAAACCCTGACCTTGGAGCTGGCCTTCCAGGACCGCGTTCTGCTGAGCCACACGGTTCCCGCCGACGCCGGCTCGGCCAGCCTGCGCGTGCCGAATCCGCAGCTGTGGTGGCCCAACGGCATGGGCGCGCAAATGCTGTACACGATCCACCTTCGCAGCAAGAGCGGCGACACCTGGCACCGGCGCATCGGCCTGCGCCGTCTGGAATTGATCCGCGAAGCCGATGCCGCTGGTGAAAGCTTCACCTTCCGCATCAACGGTCGGGATATTTTTTGCAAAGGCGCCAATTGGGTGCCGCTGACCCCCTTCCCCAGCGAGTCCGAAGGACCGCTGCTACCGCAACTGCTGGACGATGCCGTTGCCGCCAACATGAACATGCTGCGGGTCTGGGGCGGCGGACTGTACGAATCCGACGCCTTCTATGATGGCTGCGATGAGCGTGGCCTGCTGGTGTGGCAAGACTGCGCCTTTGCCTGCGGCGCCTATCCCCTAGCCGATGCGGATTTTCGCAACCAGGTCGCGGCCGAGATCGCCGACAACGCCAGCCGCTTGCGGCATCACCCCAGCCTGGCGCTGTGGTGCGGCAACAACGAGCTGGAAATGGGGGTGGTCGGCAAGGACGGCTTCTATTGGCCGGAATATACCGAATTCTTCGATGAGCTCTTGCCGGCCTGGATCCGCGCGTTCGATCCCGATACCCCCTACTGGCCCAGCAGCTCGCACACTCCTGGCGAACACCGCAGCTGGGCCAACGACGACCGCAAGGGCGATGCCCACCACTGGGACGTGTTTTTTGGCGGCAAACCCATTGAGGCGCAGCGGCAATGGCGTTGTCGTTTCATGAGCGAATATGGCTTCCAGAGCCTGCCCGATGCTCGCACCGTCGACGGCTTTACCGCAACCGAAGACCGTAGCATGAACTCGCGCATACTCGACTACCACCAGCGCAGCCAAGCCGGCAATCGTGCCATGCTCAGCTACGCCGCCGAATGGTTGCCGCAAGCGCGCGATTTCCACGACAGCATCTGGCTGAGCCAGATGATCCAGTCCATCTGCGTCCGCTACGCCGCCGAACACCTGCGCCGCCTGCAGCCGCACAGCCAGGGCTGCCTGTTTTGGCAGATCAACGACGTCTGGCCCTGCCCCTCCTGGAGCAGCATCGATTCCACCGGCCGATGGAAGGTGCTGCACTACGATATCGCTCGCGCCTTTGCACCAACCCTGGTCAGCCTGTGCGAAGATCTGGAAACCGGCACCGTAGCGGTGCACTGCTCGCACCATGGCCTCGAAGCCGCGGTCTTCACCGTGCGCTGGGAGATCTGCGACAGCGATGGTCAGGTACTGGAAGCAGGCGAACAGGGCCTGGCCTGCGCGTCCCAAAGCGATCAGCAGGTCACCGTGCTTGATCTGAAACCACATTTCGAGCAACGGCAACCTGAAGACCTGCTGGTCTGGGCCTGGGTCGCTGATCGCACGGGACGTGTCATCAACCGCAACCTGGTTTCCATAGTCAGACCCAAGCATCTCAGTTTGGCCAAACCGGTCATTGCCGCTAAGGTCGGCCAGGATGCGCAAGGCGTGTTCGTCGATTTAAATTGTCAGCGACCGGCGTTGTGGGTGAGTCTCTGCTGTCGGGATCATGATACCTGGTGGGATGATAATTTTCTGCACCTGCATCCAAACGAGCCACGACGGATCCGCCTGCGCCGAGGACCGGAACTGGCGGTCGTCCGCGACCAACTGCAGGTGCACAGTCTGGCGGATCTGATGCCCGGCCTACGCTCGCCCGAGCAGACGCTGCAGGTGCCACCAGTGGGGTATGTCCGCTGGCGCAAGCAGCGCTGACGACGTTACCCCGCTGACATTTTCACAACACAGACCCCCCATTGGGGGGGGGCAACCGCAGCGTGATGCACCCGGACCTGTCCCGACGCAAAAGCCCGTTGGGCCTGAAAACACGGGGGATCGAGTTTCCAGGGGAACCGCAGACGGCAATCCTGGGTACCATGTCCCGAAACACCGACTACCCCAACGGGCCTGTGTCAGAGAAGGCCCGTTCTTTCAGCAGCCGCTGGTGACATCATGTCGAGACTGGTCTACCTGAATGGCATTCATTCCCGCAGGGGCAAGGACAGTCGCTGATGCCGGACCGCGCAATTGGTCAGCAGGTCGTGCGGGCCGCGCAGACCGACCAGGGCGAACAGCGGCACCACGGGCAGCAACAGGACCAGCAACAGCCAACGCAGGCAAGCGCGGATCGGCGTCGGATAATAGCCGTTGCCGCGCTCAACAATCACCAGACCGAGCCGGCGATGCCAGAACGGCGCCCCCTTGTAGGTGGTGGGGGCGATCAGACCAACCAACAGGACGAACATATTGGCCAGGACCGCGGCGACCGTGCCAAGGAAAAAATACAGGAAGGCCTGCTGCGAACGATCGCGCAGGATCTCCACCATTTCCGTCAGGCGAACCCAGCCGTCGACCCCACACAGGGAAATCAGGATGTCGAAGATACCAGCAGCCGGCTCGATGCTGTAGCGATGCGGCAGCCCCGAGTCGTCGAGGCCGACGTGGGCCGTCAACAAGGCCACCACATAACCGGCGCTGATCAGCGGCACGCTGATCAGAACCATCAGAATCAGGATCTGCAAACCATCCAGCACGCCGGCCAGCAGACGGAAACCGGTGACCAGGACGAGCCGGACCAGACGCTGACGCCATGCTGGCGCCGTGGTGGCGGCCCGATCGACCGGGCGATCGGTTTCGATGGCCCGTTCGCCAAAGGCAGCATCGTTATGCGGCCGGTCCACCTCGGAGGTGGGCCGACGTTCCGCTGATATCGCTGACGGCGCATAGTGATCGGAATCATGACGACCATCATTCCGCTGCAGGGCCGAGGCATCGGTCTTGGCGTTGGACTGGTCGGGACGCAGATGATCGGTGGTGTGCTGCACCTGCTCCGAGTCCGAGTCCACGCGGGAGCGTTCCACCACCTGCGAATGACGACTGGGATCCTGCAGGGCATTGGCAATATCCGGATCGATACCAGCGGCGGAATCGCGACGGCTGGTCAGCGCCTGCTTGGTGGTGGCATTGTTGATCTCTGGGTCGTCGACCGGCAGGTTCTGTGGAAACAAAGCCGTGATCGCTTCCGGATCCAAAGCCTCGGTGCGCTGTCGTCGGTAGCCACCGCTGCCGCTGCCGAACTGTTCGACTTTCGGTTGGATCGCGTCCTCATCCTGATCACTGGCCTGGTCCGGGTCGGGGCTGCGATCCCTCTCAGCCGATGCTCGAGCCGATACCTCTGGCGGCGGCGTCAACTCGGGACTGACAACGGCGGGCGCAACCTGCATCGAGGCCAGAGCGGCCTCGCCCATCATCTCGGTCGAACGATTGGGCATGGGCGCCTCGCCGCCGACCGACGGCGCTTCCGGAGCCGGTGGCGCTTCCGGAGCCGGTGGCGCTTCCGAAGCCGGTGGCGCTTCCGGAGCCGGTGGCGCTTCCGGAGCCGGTGGCGCTTCCGGAGCCGGTGGCGCTTCCGGAGCCGGTGGCACCGATGCTTCTGCCTTGGCCGCTTCCAGATCGATGGCCGGCAAGCGGGCGAAACTGTGCTGCCCTAAGTTCACATCGCAGGCGACGGGGCCAATGATCAGGATGTCATGATCGTGCACCGTAATCTGCTCACGAATGGGGTCACCGTTGAGCAGGGTGCCATTGCTGGAGCCCAGATCCCGCACCAGCAGGTGGTGACCATCCCAGTTCAGCTCCACGTGCTGACGGCTGAGCCGCGGATCTCTGATGCAGATATCACACGACTCATCCCGGCCGATCACCGTGGTGCCGATCTCCAGGTCCCAACCGCCATACGGACCGCTCAACGAGGCCTTCATTGCAGAGAGTATGCCATCAGATCTCGACGCTGTCATGGCACAGCTCCGCCCCGCCCCGCCAGCCTGCCACCTGACAAGGCGGGGAAGCGACCTAGACTGTATGCCATGCAACGCCTGATCATCCCCTTGCTTGTCTGTCTGATCATCGTCGCGGCCAGCGGTTGCCGACTCCGCAGCCGCAGCCCGGATGCCCAGTACGATCGACCATTGGCTCCGGGAGCGGTGGCCCTACAGGAACTGTCGGTGAGCGAGTTTCCCCGCTTCACCGTGGACAGCGACGATCGCCCGGGCCTGCGCAAGGCGATCGCCCATAGCCTGAAGTACCTGTCGGCCCCTTCGGCCGCACAACACTTCCCCATCGGCGGCATCACCCAGGCCCAGACCCGCGCCGGCCTGGAACTGTTGGACCAGTTGCTCACCTCCGGTGCAGACGACCGGACCATCAACCAGATGATCCGCGAACGCCTGCGCGTCTTCCGCTCCATCGGTTTCGACAATCGGGGCACGGTGTTGTTCACGGGGTACTATACACCGATTTTCCGCGCCAGTCGCGAGCGCGGCGGGCCCTACCAGTATCCCCTGTACCAACGACCGGCCGATCTGGTCTCCGGACCTGATGGCAAAACCATCGCCCAACAGCGCCTGGCCGATGGCAAGCTGCGCCCGTACCCCGATCGTCGGGCCCTGGAGACCAGCGGCGTGCTGGACGGCCTGGAGCTGGTCTACCTGGCCGATCCTTTCGAAGCCTACGTTGTCCAGGTCCAGGGCTCGGGCTTTCTCCGCCTGCCTGATGGCGGCCAGATCGAGGTCGGCTACGATGGCACCAACGGCCACGAATACCGCTCGGTCGGCAAGGAGCTGATCAAGGACGGCCGCCTGGATGCGTCCGAGCTGTCTTTGGACAAGCTCCGCGATTTCTTCCGGCGGCATCCGGAGCTGGTGGCGCCCTATCTCCATCGCAACCCGCGCTATATCTTCTTCACCGAGACCAAGGGCGGCCCCTACGGCAGCCTGGGCCAGGCGGTCACCGCCGATGCCTCCATCGCCACCGACAAGAGCATCTTCCCCCGCGCTGCCCTGTGCTGGATCAGCACCGAACTGGCCGATCCCCGGCCGCGCAGCTACGGTGGCTTCCGCCTGGACCAGGACACCGGTGGCGCCATCAGGGCCCCCGGTCGTTGTGATATCTACATGGGTGTCGGCACCGCCGCCGAACTGCGCGCCGGCCGACAGCTGGCGGAGGGGCAGCTGCTGTATCTGGTCGGGAAATAGATGCCCGCGTATCGCGTCAAAGAGCTCTTCGGTCCCACCCTGCAAGGCGAAGGCCAGCATGCCGGCTGGAGTTGCGTATTTCTGCGCCTAAGTGGCTGCAATGCCTGGGACGGGCGAGCGGAGACACGCGCCGCTTCGGCCTGCCCCTATTGCGACACGGATTTTCTTGGCGGCGAGCAGCTGGAGCTGAGCGAGCTCCTGCTGCGCCTGGAAGCCCTCCGACCGAGTCTCGCCGCCGGCTGCGTTCTGACCGGCGGCGAGCCTTTGCTGCAGGCCGACGCCGAACTACTGCAGGCCCTGGGCGACCGCTTCGCCTGGGTTGACATCGAGACCAATGGCACCCGCCCCTGTCCAACCAGGCCCGGCAATGTCTACCTCAGCTGCTCACCCAAAACAATACCAAGCCAGACCGTACAGCTGACACCGGACTGGTGGAAAATCCTGATCCCAGCGCAAGAGGCCTTCCTGTCACAGGCCCTCGCCTCCGATCGCCCGGTCTACCTGCAGCCGGTCTGCCCCGACACCGGCCCGAACGGCGCCGCCTACCAGCAGACCATCGAGCGCTGCCTGCAACTCTGTCACCAACATGGTTGTCACCTGTCGCTCCAGCTGCATAAATATCTGGAGATTCCGTAAGGGTGCGGAAAGAAATAAACGTTACAGATCGCGCAGAGATTTTGTCGATCC
>CAYONM010000079.1:0-14490 GCA_964405325.1 uncultured candidatus Brocadiaceae bacterium
AACATCAACTGACTTGGTACCGCCGCTTCCAAGACATCCGCTGGCTGGACGCCGAGGCCGTGGATCTCCCCCGCCAGGCCGAACTACTGTGCAAGCGCTTCCTGGAAGGCGTCGGCGAGAACTCCACCCAGGTCATGCTGCCGCCGCAGTAGGCGATGCCTCGCTGACTTTGTGGCCCTCAACCGGTACTGGCGGCCTCCGCACTGCTGGTCGGCCTTGGCTTGCTGACAATCCGCAGCGAGCGCCAAATCAGCTTTGAGGGACAGCACACCAGATCACAACAGCTTACCCACCATACGGCCATCGGACAGCAACCGATACCGGCCCTGGATGCGGCCCTGCTCGGTGATGGGCAGGACATAGGTCTTGGCCTCGGCGTACTGTCCATGTTCCACGACCACCCGATGGGGATGCTGAGGTTCCTGCATGCTGATCACATCGGCCAGATCGTAGCTGCTGGGCTGACTGTAATGCAGCAGAAAGCACTCCGGATCGAAGTCGGCCAGAGAGACCTCGGCAATGGCAAAGAAGGCGTTTTTGGACTGCTCCTCGGCTTCACGCGGATCGACGTAGTGGTTGTCCGCCAAGCTGTCCATGCGGGCGGCATGTCGTTCCCAGTCCATCATCGCCTGGTAGAAGGCGCGAACCCAATCGATGGCAGTGCTCATGACGTTCGATTCTCTTTTCGACTGCCGACTTACGCAACATCGATCACTTTCGGGCATTGTGCCTGTACCGGGACTGCATAAGCGGTAGTGTTAGCTATTGTTCATTCTAACAATTTCTAACATCTGATGGGAGCCATCATGCAAGCCACCGCCCTCCGTATGTACGACAAGATGGACCTGCGCCTGGAGCGCTTCGACCTGCCCGAGATTGGCGTCGACGAGATTCTGGCCGAGGTCGTCTGCGACAGCTTGTGCATGTCCAGCTACAAGGCCGCCAAGCAGGGCGCCGACCACAAGCGCGTACCCGATGATATCGCCAACAAACCTGTGATCATTGGCCACGAATTCACCGGCAAACTGTTGAAAGTGGGCAGCATGTGGGCTGATCAGTTCAAGGAAGGCGACCGCTTCGGCATCCAGCCTGCCATGAACTATCAGGGCTCGCTGGCAGCGCCCGGCTACTCCTTCCAGTATATCGGTGGTGATACCACCCATGTGATCATCCCTTCCTGCGTCATGGAAACCAACTCCCTATTGAAGTACGACGGTGATGCCTGGTTCAAAGCCAGCCTGGCCGAACCGATGAGCTGCATCGTTGGCGCCTGCAAAGCGCAGTACCACGTCAAACGTGGCAGCTACGAACACAAGATGGGTATCGTCGAGGGTGGCACCTGCGCGCTGCTGGCCGGCGCCGGCCCCATGGGCCTGGGCTTCATTGATTATCTGGTGCATGGCCCGCGGCAGCCGAAACTGCTGGTGGTCACCGACATCGATCAAGTTCGTTTGGACCGTGCGGCTTCGATTATCCGCCCCGAAGATGCCAAACGCTGCGGCGTCCGATTGCAATACGTCAACACCAAAGTCGACAACCCGGCTGCACAACTGAAACAGCTTTCCGACGGCGATGGCTTTGACGATGTCTTTGTCCTGGCCCCGGTCGGTCCCGTGGTGGAACAAGGCGATGCGATCCTGGGCGAGGACGGCTGTCTGAATTTCTTCGCTGGTCCCACCGACCCGACCTTCGCCGCGAAATTCAATTTCTTCAACGTCCACTACGCCGGCACCCACATCGTCGGCACCACCGGCGGCAACACCCAGGACATGATCGATTCCCTGGAACTGATGGGAACGGGCAAAATCGATCCGGCGGCGATGATCACCCACGTCGGTGGCCTGAGTGCCGCCAAGGACACCACGCTGAATCTGCCCAACATTGCTGGCGGCAAGAAATTACTCTACACTCAGGTCGACCTGCCCCTGGTCGCCATCGCCGATTTCGAGGAAAAAGGCAAAACCGACCCGCTCTACGCCGAGTTGCACACGGCCTGCGCCGCACACAACATGCTGTGGAACAAACAGGCCGAAGACATCCTGCTCGCGAAAGCGCCAGCCATCTGAACCAGCCCAGGCGTGCAGTAGAAAAAATACAGGCGTGGAATAGTCCACGCCTGTTTTGTAACGGGAGTCATCAGAATGGATCTGCAGCACCAAACCGCTCTGGTCACCGGCGCCAATCGGGGTATTGGCAAGGCCATTGCCGAAAACCTGGCTGCCGCCGGCGTCACCGTCCTGGCTGGCGTACGCCAAGCCGGCACCGCGCCAGCCGGTTGTCAGGAAATCATCCTCGACGTTGCCGACGAAGCGAGCGTACAACAGGCATTTTCCAAAATCGATACCCTGGACATTCTGATCAACAATGCCGGTATCGGTCGCTACGGCGACTTGGCCGATTTCAGCAGTGCCGATTTCGACGCCGTCCTGCAAACCAATCTCCGTGGCGTCTTTCTGTGCAGCCGCGCCGCCATGCAGCTGATGCGGCCACAAAACAGCGGCTACATCATCTGCATCGGCTCGGTGGTCAGCGTCAAAGGCTATCCACAACAGGCCGCCTACACCGCCAGCAAGCACGGCGTGCTGGGCCTGTGCAAGAGTTTGGCCGTAGAGGCCCAGGCCGCGAACATCCGAGTCTCGGCCGTGCTGCCCGGCGGCGTCGACACCGACATGGTCGCCCAGGCCCGTCCCGACCTGGACCGCTCCGGGCTGATCCAGGCCGCCGATATCGCTCACACCGTCCGCTTCCTGCTGACCCTGCCATCCAGTTGCGCCATCGACCAGATCGCTCTCCGGCGGCCCGGGGCGTCGCCGTTCTGAAACCTCACAAATCGAGCGTCGCCCAGAGCCGCCGAAAACCGACCTGGTCGGAAATGGCCTTTACCGACAAAGCCGTGGTCCGCAGCAATTCCTCGGCGCGGGCCAGGCGCTACTCCAAGAGATAGTCCTGCGGCGTCCGCCCCAGCTGTTCGCGGAACAAGCGTGTCAGGTGCCGTGTCGAGCAATGGCATTCTTCGGCGATGGCGGCGGCATCGCGGTAATCACCTGGATCGCGGGCGATGTGCTCGATGCAGGCCCGTAGCCGAGCGCCGCCACCGACGCATCGTCCTGCTGATTGAAAGCCAGCAAGACCCGCCACAGCAGCGAGCTGAACAGGGCAAAATCATCCATACGCCGATGCAGCCGCGGTGGCTGTACCTGGTAACGCGGCTGGCCACAGGCGTCGACCCAATCGAAGTGGATGTAGAACAGCCACCCCGGATTGGCAGGATCGGCATCGGCGAGGTAATGATCATCTGGATGGAACAGGAAGACATCGCCCACCTGCAGCTGGAATTGCCCGGCCGAACAATGCAGCACGCCGCCCCCCTGGTGGATGCACCACAGGTCGTAATCGTTCCAGGCAATGCGACCGCTACGGTAGGCGTCCCAGCGCCAGATCCGGGTCCACTTGGTCAATCCGCATAATATTTGCGGCTGGGTGACTCAGAGAGGAACGGTCCAGGCTACAAACCGGGCGCAGTTGTGGTGCTTCGCATTCGATCAGGACACTCACGCAATCGCAATCGTGCAGCCACGCATAAACAGACCAGACCACAGAAACTGTAACCACCAGCAACCACGATCAGCAGATCGTAAGTACCACATTCGGCCAGCACCGCACCCAGTGCGGGAGCAAGGGCATAGCCGGCGGTGTGCGGGACAGCCAACCAGCCAGCCACTACGCCGAAGCGGTAGGCGCCAAACCAGTGGGCAATCAACGTGGGCCGGGCGATACTGAGAACGCCATATCCCGCCCCCTGCAGAATCACGAAAACCACCAGGAAAAATACGCTCATGGTGCTACAGATCAGAGCCAACGCCGCCAAACCGGTGGCAGCCAGGGAGCAAGCAACGGCCATTCCCGGATGCAAACGGCCCCCCAAACCCATCAAGGCAATGCGACCAATCACTTGCATAGGTCCGATGAAGGAACTGGCCACCACCGCTGCCGCAGGGGAAATCGATCGCTCATGCAGCAACGGCAATAAATGCGCGATCAATCCGCCATGATTGAGTGACATCATGGCGAAGGTGATAGCGAGCAGCACCAGCAACCAGCGTCGTCCGATACCCGTCCCGACCGGCGTTTCCGCCGCAGCTGGCGGCTTGGCCGCTTCCGGGGCTGGACGATCCGAACCCAGGCACAGTCCATACAGCAAAGCCACCACCAGCATGAGCCCCGCGAACACGCCCAGCGCCAAGCGCCAACCGCCGACACCAACCAACACATGTCCCAGCGGAAAAGCCAGGCTACTGGCAAAACCACCAAACAGCGTCACCACGGTAATGGCGCGCATAGCACTACAGCCACAACGACGGGTCAGAAAACTAAAACAGGCCTCGTACAAACAACAGGCCTGGGCCAGCGCCAGGATGAGCCAACAGAGAACGAACTGCCAAAGCTCGGTGACGGTGGCCATGCCGGCCAAGGCCACGGCACCTATTATTGCACCGCTGACCATCACCGACCGGGCCCGACCGCGATCGATCAGATGGCCAATAAACGGGCCAAGCAAGGCCGAGAGCAACAGCGCCTGACTAAATGCCGCCGCCAGACTGGACCGACTCCAGCCCAGGTCGGCCTCCCAGTGTGGCAGCAGCGCGGCAAAACTATAGAAACAACAGGCCCAGGCGATGGTTTGGGCGCAGGCGAGCAGGCAGAGCCGTAACGTCGACACCGAAAATCAATACCCGAGATCAGCGCGAACCGTGACCAACAGATCATCCACCGTGGCGGCATTGACGAAAACCACATCGCCAGGCATGGCTTTGGCATAGGGATAGGTGATGCCGATTTCCCGATTCGACACACTGGCAGCGGCATCGACGACCGCTGCACCTGTGCTTACATCAGCCGCTGTGTCAGCTTCAGTCCCGGCAGGTTCCGCTTCCACTTTGATATTGATGCCCACCGACGGCACATCGAAAGAGGTCTGGATTTTCTGTTCGCTGTGTGCCGTGATCAAGGTCTTCAAAGCGAATTCCAGGCGCTTCGCCACGGGAATGGTGACCTGCCGTGGAATAACGGCATCAGCCGGCAACAGGGCGGCCATGGCCCGTGCCTCGGCATCCATGGCGCGGAACAACAACTGCTTGTCCGACCAGAGCACCTCACGCACCACCGCGGCAGTATTGCGCAAACTCCCATCCGGCATGACCAGATCGGTCTGCACCCGATCCAGATACGGCACCAGCACCCGGAACGAAATGGGCGTGGGATTGCTCTTGGCCCGTTCGATCGCAGCCCAGATTGCCGCCTGCTCGGGATCAGCGTCATCCACGCCTGCAACGGAATAAGCAACCGGCTCCAATTCATGCAACTCACGTTCGTAGCCTAGCGATAATCCCTCGGAGAATGCAGCCAAGCCAACCAGAATCCAGGCTAGCATGGTGCATATCAGGCTCTGCATCAGACGACGTGGAACCAGAGCGTCCTGGCGATACCACAGCATTCCTGCGAACAGAAATGGAATCGGCAGAACAGCCGCCAACAATGCGCCGTCTTGTAAAATAGGCAGGCTGGTGATCCAGGCGAAGCAGGCCACCAAGGCGACGGCAGCAGCCGCAACCATGCCCAGGCCGGACCAGTAGCGACGCTGCATCTGCAGATAGGCCTGTTCAAAGGGATCCGGGGAGAGGATCGCTGATTCGCTTAGGTCAGTCACGTTGGGTATCCTTGCACGCTGGGGCGGACGGGTGGACAGGAATTACAGGAACATCTTGCGTAAATACGCTGACATCACATCCAGAACGACCACCGCCAGGACGATGATGATGAGGATGGCGCCGGCAGCCGCATAATCGAACGAACGCATGCTCTCATGCAGCACCATGCCAATACCACCAGCACCAACCAGACCCACCACCGTGGCCGAGCGTACATTGGATTCGAAACGATAGAGGCTGAAGGAAATCCACAGCGGTATCACCTGAGGAATGACACCGTAGACGATTTCTTCGAGATGATTGGCCCCGGTCACCGTGATGCCGTCCACCGGACGATGGTCGATCGCCTCGACCGCCTCGCTGAACAATTTGGCAAGAACGCCGGTGGTATGGACCCACAAGGCCAACACACCGGCCATGGGGCCAAGACCAACCGCAGCAACGAAGATAAGTGCGAACACCAGTTCATTGATGGCGCGGGCCGAGTCCATCATCCGCCGCACCGGCTGGCGTATCCACCAGGGTGCCATATTTTCGGCCGAGAGCAGGCCAAAGGGAATGGCGCAGATCACCGCCAACAGGGAACCCCAAATGGCCATATGCACGGTGATGACCATCTGCTCCAGATAGGTCTGCCAGCTGCGGAAATCCGGCGGCAAAAAACCCGCCTGATGAATGCCGTTGGCAGCGCTGGTGCCGCCGAAGGCCATGGTCAGCATGTTACCGCTGTCGGCGAGCAATTCATACGGGCGAATATTGCAGGCCACCCATCCCCACAGCAGCAAGCATAGCAGCGTGGTCCAGAGAAGGGTGGAGCGCAGCGTCTTGAGCATGCTCGGGGCCGGTGGCAGAGGGATATCAGTGCTGTAGGCACCGTGGGGCATGGCAGGATGATTCACGCGCTGCCTTTCTGCTGATGGGGGGATGTCGGAATGCTGTTCGCGCGGCTGCTGTCGCTAACCAGACAGCAGCCGGGGAAACAGCAATCGGGCATGCCGGGTGCGCACCACTGCGCGACCCGGCAAGACACTCATTTGCCCTGTGCGAGCAGCTCTTTCATGATGTCGAGCTGCGTCAATTCCTCGTCGATAGCGGCAATCCGCTCCGTCTTTTCGGCCTCGGAGTAGTCGCTGCTCTTCTGCAACTTGAGCTTGTTCTTCACCAAGGCGAGCTGGCGAATAGGCAGCAACTGGTGATTACTGCTATCCACGAAAGGCGCCAACCCGGAGCTGGTCTTGGCCAGCACGGCACGGGCCTGGGCGATCTCCTCATCGCTGCCGAGACGACCGTAGGACAGAAAAAAGGCCTTAAGGGTCTGCTTGTTGGCATCCGGCAGATTCTTACGCCAGACAAAAGGGTCATTCGGAATCAGGGGAGATTTCCAGACGACCCGGATCTGATCGGCAACACCCGGGTTCTTCTGCTGCATGCGACGCAGGCTCTCTGTGTTGTTGGTGGCGAAATCGACCTTCTTGTTGGCTACCGATAACAGGTTCGACTCATGGTTGGCATTGGTCACGTTGGCGAAGGCGTCAACCGGGTCGATACCGCGGCGGGCCCAAATGTAGAAGCTGGGAATCAAGAAGCCGGAGGTGGAGTTGGGGTCACCGTTACCAAAGCTCAGGTTGCTGCCCTGGGCGATGATATCGTCGATGGTCTGATAGGGGCTGTCCTTGTGCACCACGATCAGAGACCAATAGCCTGGATTACCCTCCACGTCGACGGTCTGGGTGAAGATCTCGCCGCCGGAGCGGTCCACCGCCTCCATGGCGCTCTTGTTGCCGAACCAGGCGAATTCCACTTTATCATAGCGCATCGCTTCGATGACGCCGGCGTAATCGGGGGCGAAGAAGGGCTCGATCTCGTAGCCGGTCTTCTTGCTCATAGCAGAGATGAAACCGCCCCAGCTGGCCTTGAGGTTTTCGCTGCTTTCAGTTGAGATGATGCCGAAGCGAAGCTTCTGCAGTTCCTGTTCCTGGGCGTGCAGGCCAGCAGCCAGCAGGAAGACGGCGCAAATGGCCGCAAAACGAATGATAGTGCTCATGGCGAGCGACTCCTTGTCGGTGGAAGATGAAGATGCTGCTGCTAGCCGGCCATGGCTGCAGCATTGGGAAGAGGGTGGGAAGGGTGGGTTGGGGGAATGGCGGTCGTGGTATCCAGAATACCGGCGTCGTCGGCTTCGGAACCGTAGATATCCTGCAAAGTCGCCACATCCAGATCCTGTGGTGGACCATCGAAGGCGATGCGACCATCTTTCAGACCGATGATACGCGGGCAAAAACGCTTGGCGAATTCAACCTGATGCAAACAGACCACGACGGTGGTGTGATCGATACGGTTCACATCACGCAGGGTCTGCATGACCTTGCGCGAGGCCTCCGGGTCGAGCGAGGCGATGGGTTCATCGGCCAACATCAGAGTTGCCCCTTGGATGATGGCCCGGGTGATGGCAGCGCGCTGCTGCTGACCACCGGAGAGGGTGCCGGCCCGCTGACCGGCGTGATCAGCGATACCGACGCGGCTCAACACGGCCATGGCCATACGTTTTTCATCGCGGGTGAAGATACCGGTCAGACTGCGCCAGATCGGCATGGTGGCCAAGCGGCCGATCATGACATTGGTCAGCAGGCTCAGGCGATCGACCAGATTGAAATGCTGAAATATAAATCCGATATCTTGACGCACGCGGCGCAGATCCTTGGCCAAACGTCCGCCGGACTGGACTTTCTTACCTTGCACAACGATGGTCCCGGAATCCTTGTCTCCCGCCACCAGGCCGGTGAGATGCCGCAGGAGCGTGCTCTTGCCAGAACCGGAAGCACCGATCAGGCCCACCATCTCGCCATCGGCGATCTCAAGCGACACCTCGTGCAAGGCCTTGTGTTTTCGATGCAATGAACGGAAGGTTTTGCTCAAACGCTCCACGCGCACCGCCAAAGGTTTATCGCTCATAAATGGCTCCTTGCGCACTGGGCGTAGACCGGTTCATCGCCGGTCTGACGCATCAGCAGGTCACACAGTTGCCGACCGGCGTGAGCCAGGTCGTAGTTGTTGTCGATGCGGTGGATGTGATGTCCGTCGATGATGACGGGAATGTCCCGCCGTAGACGTTCAGCAATGGATTGGCGACTCTCCCGCCCACGCTTGGCCAAACGCTCGGCCCGGACCACGACATCCGCCGAAATATGCACGATGGTCGCCGCCGGATATCGGTGCAGACAATCAGCAAGGGCACCCCGGGAACCGTTCAGTATCACCGTGGCGCCATGCGCGAGCCAGTGGTCCAACTCGATGCCGATACCATAGTCCAGGCCATTTGCCGACCAGTGCAGGGCGAAGGCACCGATGGCCAGGCGGCGGGAAAAATCCGCCTGATCCAATGATATGAAATTCTCCCCGATACCGGTGGGGCGGGTGCAATAACGGTGCGCCCGGATGACGAATCTGGACGAATCCAGGTGCTTCAGACACCAATCGATGCAGCTGTCCTTGCCGGCACCACTGGGACCGGCAATAATCATCAGACGACGACCATCGCTCATAGCGACAACTCCGATTGCACCGGCCACGCCTGTACCTGCGGCGGCTGGCTGCGGTAGGCCTCGCGCCCCGCCGACCAGCACGACACCACCTGAGGCAGACCGCGCACCAGGGCCACCTGCACCAGATCAGCACGCATACCCTCGGCGATCCGGCCTCGATCCGTCAGGCCAACAGCCCGTGCCGGAGCGGCAGCCACCATGTCGATGGTCTGGGGCAGCGACAACTGGCTCATATCCGGCAAAGCGAAGGCGGCAGCCAGCATCGTCCACGGCACGTAGTCGGCGCAGAGGGCATCCAGGCAACCATCCAGAACGGCATCGAGGGCGCGCATATTGCCAGACTGACTGCCGCCGCGTACCATATTCGGCGCCCCCATGATGGTGCACAAACCGGCCGCATGGGCGTAACGAGCGGTGTCCAGATTGATCGGGAATTCACTGATGGTGCCACCAAGGGCGCTGATGAATTGCACCCGTTGCTCACTGTCGTCATCGTGACTGGCAACGGCCACGCCCTTGCCTCGCGCATGGCGAACCAGGTCGGCCACCCGCTCCCAGCCTTCATCGGCGGCGGCATTTTTGGCCTCGGCCAAAACCATCACTTCTTCGACACTCAATTTATAGGCACGGCCGTAGTAATTATTGAATGCCTCGAAAGTCTGGAATTGACCCTGACCTATAGAGTGATCCATGATGCTGAGCAAGTCCACCGCGCCTTCATCAATGAGCGCGACGATGGCATCGTAGCCACCGGCGTCGGTCACCTCGTAGCGCGCATGCAGGCGATGGTCGATGGCGGCATAGGGTTGCCAGGAGGCGATATCGCGGGCGATGGCCGAGGCCATCGCAACCGAACGGACGCTGCATTCATGATCGGCAAAACTCACCGCATGATAGATGGTGCTGATCCCGGCACTGGCGTAGAGGCGATCGGCCTGAGGCATCACATGCTGCATGGGCATAGTCACGCCCGGTCGGCTCTCGATAATTTTTTCAAGCGCATCGCAGTGCACATCCACCGCGCCAGGGATGATCAAGCCCCCCTGGCAGTCGATGTCATCACCCTGGCAGAAACCGTTCAACGCCGTGATAACGCCTGCATCAATGGTGATGGTGGTATCTGGGTGAACACCGTCTTCGTGCAGAACGCTGCAGTTGACCAAACGGACGGGCATGTGCTTCTCCATGATTCGAGTGCATTCTATGCCCGGATCGACATCCCTCCGCAAATGAATTTGCGGTTCACGTCCACTTCTCCTGTTCTTTATTGGAGCGCCGATCGGAGTTGTCTAGACAATAGGGCATGTTCATGAAGCCACCTCGTGACGACAAACAGGCCCTCTACCAGCAGATTGCCCGGCAACTACGCGATGCGATCTGCCGACGGTACCAACCAGGCGAATTCCTGCCCAGCGAGCAGGAACTCGCCCTCCGCTACGAGGTGAATCGGCACACGCTCCGCCGTGCCGTGGACGAATTGATCGACGCCGGATTGGTGGAACGCCGACGTGGTCGGGGCACCCTGGTTATCGATCCTGCCATTATCTTTCCCATTCGCAGCCGTACCCGCTTCACCGAATCCATGGAAACCATGGGCAACAGTTGTGATAGTCGCCTGCTGTTCGCCTGCATTGCAGCGGTCACACCAGAAACCGCATCCGAACTGGACCTGACCCCTGGTGACGAGGTGGTATGGCTGGAATTGCAACGACTGGTCGAGCAGGAACCGGTGTCGGTCAGTACCATTTTTCTCGCGGCAAAACGATTTGGCGGTTTGATAGAGGCCTACCGCGGTGGCTCGTTGCACGCGCACCTGGAGACCAATTACCAGCTGCAGCTGCGCCGCAAACGTTCGTTGATCACCGCCGTGATGCCGCAAACCGAGGAAGCGCATGCGCTGCGATTACCGCGCAATCGACCCGTCCTGCGCTGTTGCTCGGTCAATGTGGATATCAGCAACGACCAACCTATCGAATATTGCATCAGCCGTTTTCGCGCCGATCGCTGCCAATTGGAGATACGTCCATGACCACTGAACAACTGCCCCCGCGCGGGATCTGGTTACGCTGCTTGCAAGCGCTCGAGCCAGAGGCCGTACTCGGCCTGACAGCCGAACTCCGTCGGCATTTGACCATTCGCCACCGCCGTGTTCCACAAACGGGTCTGGCTTTGCTGGAAATGCGCGAGCCCAACTATGGCGAGCGCTTCAATCTCGGCGAAATTCCCGTAGGGGTGGTTGAGTTGGAGATCACCGACGCAAGCGGCGACACTCACGTCGGCGCGGCCCAGGCCATGACCACCGATCCGGCCCTGGTCGAGGCCCTGGCCTTGTGCGACGGAGTGTTGGCCAACGCACTCCCCGGCGCGGAGCAGGTCGCCCAACTGGTGTGCCGGGGTCAAGCACAGGTACACGAACTCGACCGTCAGCGGGCCGGCATAATGGGCCGCACCGCCGTGACCTTCGACCTGCTGGAGGAAGACAACGAATGAGCACCACCACGCTGCATCCCATTTGGACGGAAAACGCTCAACAGTTCTTGTTTCGCCATGTGTTGCAGGCCATGAGTTATCCCGGGCGCATCGTCGACTGCAGCGATGCCATCGCCGATGCCGACTGCGCCCTGGCCGTCTTGGCCAGTCTGCTCGATCATGCCTGCCGTCTGTCCGACCCGACCAAACTGATCAGCCAGGCCGACCAGCGCTTGCTGGAAACCACGGCGAGCGATGCGGAAGCAGCCGACTGGCTGGTAATGCCGGCTGACCAGCCGCCGAAGACAGATTGGTCGCTTCGCTGTGGGACGATTCACCAGCCGGAAGCCTCGTGCACCGTGGTCCTGCGCGGCGTGCAGTTTGGCACCGGCACTTACCTGCAGCTGTCCGGACCCGGCATTGCCGAGCGCACCGATGTATTCATCGACAAACTCGACCCCGCCTGGCTAGAGCTGCGCGCGCTGTACTGCGCCAAACCACCCATGGGCATCGACCTGATTGTGTGTGGCGATCAATCGGTGCTCTGCCTGCCGCGCACCACCACCATCGACAAGGAGGGCTGATCCATGGCCTACGTTGCCATCCAAGGAGGCGCCGCAGCCATCAACGAGGCCAGTGAAGCGCTGGAATTCCTACGTTGTCGCCAAGGCCTCCATGCAGGGGAACCGCTGTCCACCCAGGATATCGGCGCGCAATTGCACGCCCTGCAATCGCGTGTCCTCTCAGAGGGCGGGGTATATGATCCCGACTTGGCCAATCTGGCCATCAAACAGAGTTGTGGCGATAGCCTGGAAGCGGCCTTCCTGCTGCGCGCCTATCGCAGCACCAAACCGCGCCTGCCCAGCACGCCCACCCATAACAGTGGCGGCATGCGGTTGATCCGCCGCATCTCCTCCGCCTTCAAGGATATTAGCGGTGGGCAGCATCTCGGCGCCACCCGCGATTACACCCAACGTCTGTTTCGTTTCGATCTGCTGGAGGAAAACGGCGAGGCCTTTCGCGCTCGCGCGCGTGCCTGGATGGATCAGACCGACCTCGATCTACCAGACGAAGAGTTGCAATTTCCCCGCGTGGTTGAAGCGCTGCGTGACGAAGGCCTGTTGCCACCTCTGGAGTCCACAGACGCCGAACGTGACCCCATGGACATCACCAGAGAGCCGCTTGTTTTTCCACTGCCACGCTCAGCCCAGTTGTCCATACTCTCCCGCGGCGAAACTGGCGGCGTGCTGTCCCTCGGTTACAGCGTGATGCGCTCCTATGGCGACATCCATCCCACCATCGCCGAATTGCGGGTGGGCTACCTGCCGATCATGTTGCCGCACCCTCAAACCGATGAGCCGATCGAAGCCGGCGAGGTCCTGGTGACCGAATGCCAGATCATCGCCATGTTCGGTGAGGACGACATGCGCGAAGGCCGCCCAACCTTCGGCCTGGGCTACGGTTGCTGTTACGGCCACAATGAACACAAAGCCATCGCCATGGCCATGCTCGATCGCTCACTCAACCTGGGACGGTCGCGGGGGGCGCAAGCGCCCAACCAGGATCAGGAATTCGTACTGCTGCATGTAGACGGGATCGAAAGCATGGGTTTCTGCAATCACTACAAACTCCCGCATTACGTGACCTTCCAAAGCGACCTCGACCGCCTTCGCTACGCCCAGGAACAGGCCTATATCAAAGCCGGTGGTCGCCTACCGAATGGACGAGGATGATGGCCATGAACACACCTGCACACGAACCCGCGTATAATTTCGCTTTTCTCGACGCCTTTGCCAAACGGGAGATCCGACGTTGCCTGCTCAAGGCGGTGGCCCTGCCGGGTCATCTGGTGCCGTACTCGTCCAGGGAAATGCCCATGGCGCGTGGCTTCGGTACCGGCGGTCTGCAGATCAGTCTCTCCCTGCTGGGAGTGGATGATACCTTGAAAGTGATCGATCAGGGGAGCGATCACTCGGTCAACGCCGTCGCCATGCGACAATTCATCACGCGCATGTCGCCGGGGGTCAGCACCACCGAGGAGACCGCCAGCGCGGATATTATTCAAACCCGACACCGGGTGCCGGAAACCCCGCTGCAAAACAACCAGATCATGGTCTACCAGGTGCCGAAACCGGACGCCCTGGATATTGTCGAGGCCTCCACCGCCCGGCGTAGGCAGCTGCATGGCGAAGGCGATTACGCTCCGCTGTATATCCGGCTCTATGAAGACCTGGTGCAATTCGGCGAAATCCGCATCGCCAACCGCTATCCGCTGCGCATCAACGGTCGCTATATCATGGATCCCTCACCCATTCCCCGTTTCGACAACCCGAAACTGCATCAATCACCGGCTCTGCATCTTTTCGGCGCCGGCCGGGAAAAAATGCTCTATGCCGTCCCCCCTTATTGCGATGCCGACAGCCTGGCCTTTGAAGATGTGCCGTTCCGCATCGAACGCTTTGAAAATGCGGCGGGCGAACGACTGGCCTGTGTCGCCTGCGGTTCCCAGAACAGCTATCTTGAGGAATTCATCCGAGACGACGGCGGCAAGGTCTGGCGCTGCTCGGATACCGAATACTGCGCTCGCATGCGCGCTTCAACCGAGGAGGTGACATCGTGAATCCCATCTTGCAGGTGCGGAATCTCTGCAAAATACACGGCACCCCTGTGGCAGACAGTCTGGAACAGACCGGACCGCTACACGGCAGCAATCAATGCCCAGTCAGCAACGCAGTGGTGGCCTGTGCCAAAGTGGACTTCGATCTCGGCCA
>CAYONM010000080.1:0-14437 GCA_964405325.1 uncultured candidatus Brocadiaceae bacterium
AAGGGCGGCAAAAGATCAAGCGAAATGTAATGTTTATTTTTTGACGGGCCCTAAATACCTATGCCCGCGCCAGGCGGGCGTAGGCGCCATCGGCCTGCACCAATTCCTGATGCCGGCCGCTTTCGATGATCCGGCCTTGTTCGATCACCACGATACGGTCAGCGTCGCGGATGGTCGCCAGACGGTGGGCGATGACGATGGCGCTGCGGCCGTCCAACAGGTGCCGCAACGCCTGTTGGATGCGATGCTCGGTGTAGGCGTCCACGGCGCTGGTGGCCTCATCCAAAACCAATACCGTCGGATTGGCCAGGTAGGCGCGCACCAGACAGACCAGCTGCCGTTGGCCGTGGCTCAGGAAATTGCCGCGCGGGCCGACCGGGGTGCGATAATCCTGGTCCAGCCGTTCCAAGACGCCATCGGCGCCTAGTTCGCGGCAGGCGATGATCAACTCCTGGTCGCTGGCTGCGGGTTTGGCCAGACGTAGGTTGTCCAGAATATTTCCGGTGAAGAGCACGTTGTCCTGCAGGACGATGCCGAGGTGTTGTCGCCGGGCGACCTGTGACAGTTGTCTGACATCGATGCCGTCCAAGAGGATGGAGCCTTTTGTGACGTCATAGAAGCGCGCCAGCAATCGGATCAGGGTGCTCTTGCCATGTCCGGTGGGGCCGACGATGGCCAGTGTTTCGCCAGGTTGGATATGCAGGTCAATACCGTGCAGCACTGGCTTGCCCGGTAGATACCCGAAATGGACCTGGTTGAAATCGATCCGTCCCCGCACCTGTTCTGGGGCCTGCGCATCGGGGGCATCGGTGATGCCGGCGGGAGTGTCCAAAAGCAGAAATATTCGTTCCGCCGAAGCCAGGCCCTGGGCCATGCGTTCGTACAGACTGCCGACGTCGGTCAGCGGACCGAGAAACAGGAAGACATAGAACAGGCTTTGGGTCAGCTGACCCAGGCTCATCTCCGGTTGCGGACCCGAAACCGCCCAGGTACCGCGGGCCAACACCACCATCAATCCGCCGGTGAACATCACCGTCACGAAGCTGGGCAGCCAGCCCCAGCCCCAGGCTGCGGTTTTTTCTCGTGCATACAGGAGATCCAATTCCTGCTGATACGCGGCCTGATCGCGCCGTTCCGCCACCGCCTGTTGCAGTACCCGCACGCCCCCGATGCCTTCCACCAGATGCGCGGTCACCGCGCTCTTGGCTTCGGCGATAGCGCCGTGCAGGCGCCGGCCCAGGCGTTTGTATCCCAGCAGCACGGTAATCAGGATTGGTACCACCGGCAGCAGCCAGAACAGGATCTGTGGTGCCAGCAGGAACAGGCCGATGGAGGCGCCGAAAAAACGCAGGCCGATCGACAGCGCCACCGGCGGACCTTCGATCAGCATCGCCTCCAGGCTGTCCACATCGCGGTCAGCGCGGCTGATGATGCGCCCAGCTCGGGTCTGATCGAAATAGGCCATACTCAGTGTCTGCACATGCGCGAACACGTCCTTGCGCAATTCACCCAGTACCCGCACCGCGGCTTTGCCCAGGCAGTAGCGATTGAAGCCGAACATCACGTAGCGCAGCACCCAGGTGGCCACCAGACCCAGGCCCAGCAGGAGTAGAAAATCCCAGTGCAAGGCGCTGCGGTCCTGGCCGATAAAGCCGTGGTCGATAGCCTGCCGGAAAAACCAGGGTCGCACCAGAATGGTGCTGACCAGAACCACCTCGGTGGCCACGGCAATGAGGACCAGCGCTCGCACGGGGGTCAGCAGGCGCAGAGTGCGCCACAGGGCGCCGCGCTCCAGGCCGGTACCGGCCAGCTCCTGCTCCCGCTGTAACTCGCTCATGCCGGCGCAGCTTCACTGCTGCCGGCCAGCAATCCAGCCACCTTCGGCGCTACTCCAGCGCCGTAGCCTCGACACCCAATTCCGTCATGGTCTTGCGGAACTGCTCTGGCTGCAGGGGTTTGGTCAGGTAGCTGTCGGCCAGGCCCTTGAAGGCGGAGAAGATGTTCTTCATGTCGTCTAGGGCGGTCACCATCACGATACGGGTGGCGTAGGGCGGGTAACGCTCGGCTGCCTGTTCCTTGTCGCGAATCTGCTGCAGCACTTCGTGGCCGTTGAGCTCGGGCATCATGATGTCCAGCAGGATCAGGTCGTAGGGCCGCTTCTCTTGCAAGGACAGATCAAAGGCCTGGATGGCTTCAGTGCCGTTGGCCGCAAAATGGCTTTCGCCGTAGGGACCACACCATTTCTGCAGCAGCAGGCGGTTGGAGAAGTCGTCGTCGACGATGAGGATCTGCATGGTCAGACTCCTGGCGTAAGTATCGCTCAGGAAAACATTTTCCTCAAGCGGGTCTCCAGAACACGGTGTTTGGTAAGAATTCGGAAGCGGTCTTGCGGATTCATCGACGAATCATGATTTGTCGATGAAAGCTTCACCGTAGCATGCCGGCGGAGGTGCTGCTGATGTCGATGCTCCCGTGGACCCCGGCCGCCGAGGCCCTGCTGCAACTGTTGCGCGAACGGATCGTCTATCTGGATGGTGCCATGGGCACCATGATCCAGCGGCAGCAGCTACAGGAGGCCGACTTTCGGGATCATGACGCCCTGCGCGCGCATCCGGGAGATCTGAAGGGCAACAACGACCTGCTCTGCCTGACCCGACCCGAGCTGATCGTCGACATCCATCGCCAGTATCTGGAAGCCGGCTCGGACATCATCGAGACCAATAGCTTCTCCGGCACCACCATCGCCCAGGCCGACTACGGCCTGGAGCACCTGGTGGACCAGATCAACCAGGCCTCGGTGCAGTGTGCCCGGCAGGCGTGCGAAGCCTTTGCCGCTGCGTATCCCGAGGCGGGGCCGCGCTACATCGCCGGCGCCCTGGGCCCCACCAACCGCACCGCGTCCATCTCGCCCGTTGTCGCCGATCCGGGCGCGCGCAACACCGATTACCAGCAGTTGGTGACCGCCTACCGTCAGCAGGCCGAGGCCTTGTTGGATGCCGGTGCCGACGTGCTGCTATTGGAGACTATTTTCGATACTCTCAATGCCAAGGCGGCGTTGATGGCCATCGATCAGGCGCAGCAAGCGCGAGCTGTCCGCGTACCAGTGATGATCTCGGTGACCATCACCGACGCCTCGGGCCGTACCCTGTCGGGGCAGACCACCGAGGCCTTCTGGCATTCGGTGATGCACGCCCGGCCGCTATCGGTGGGAGTCAACTGCGCCCTGGGTGCCAAGGCCATGCGGCCCTATATTCAGGCTCTGGCTGCTCGGGCCGATTGCTTTATCAGCGTCTATCCCAATGCCGGTCTGCCCAATCCCTTGGCCGACACCGGTTACGATGAAGGTCCGCAGGATACGAGCGCTAATCTGCTGCCGATGATCCGTGACGGTTATGTCAATATGGTTGGCGGTTGCTGTGGCACCACGCCGCAGCACATTGCTGCCATCGTTGCCGCCACCAATGGCTGGGCGCCGCATGCGCCTGTCCAACCCCAGCCGGCTCTGCGTTTATCGGGCCTGGAGCCACTCACCCTGCTGCCGCAGCAGGCGACCTTCCTGATGGTGGGCGAGCGCACCAATGTCGCCGGCAGCCTGAAATTCAAGCGTCTGATCAAGGAAGAAAAATACGACGAGGCCCTGGCGATCGCCAAACAGCAGGTGGAGAACGGTGCCAACGTCATTGATCTGAATTTCGACGATGGCCTTTTGGATGGCCCGGCCTGCATGCGCCGTTTCTGCAATCTGATCGCCTCCGAGCCGGATATCGCCCGCGTGCCGCTGATGATCGACTCCTCCAAGTGGGAGGTGATCGAGGCCGGCCTGCAATGCACCCAGGGCCGCGCGATCGTCAACTCGATTTCCTTGAAGGAGGGGGAGGCGGCTTTCCGCGAGCGCGCCGCTGCGATCCGAGCCTACGGTGCAGCCATGGTGGTGATGGCCTTCGACGAAAATGGCCAGGCTGCCAATCTGGATGACAAGGTGCGTATCTGCCAGCGCGCATATCGGATTCTCACCGAAGGCGTTGGCATTGATCCGCAGGATATCATTTTCGATCCCAATGTACTCACCGTCGCCACCGGCATCGAGGAGCACAACGATTACGGCATTGCCTTCATCGAAGCGGTCCGACAGATCAAACAGACCTGCCCCGGTGTCCGCTGCTCTGGCGGCATTTCCAATGTCAGTTTCTCCTTCCGCGGCAACAACGTGGTCCGCGAAGCCATGCACGCGGTATTCCTGTATCATGCTATTGCTGCTGGTCTTGACATGGGTATTGTCAATGCCGGTATGCTTGGTCAGTACGAGGACATCAAGCCGGAATTGCGCAGCCTGTGCGAAGATGTGGTGCTGAATCGCCGCTCGGAAGCCACCGAACAACTGCTGGAACTGGCCGAGGCCGTCAAGGCCGCCGGCAGCGGTGAAAAGGTGGCCGAGAAGACCGAAGCCTGGCGTGAGCTGCCGGTGGCCGAGCGCCTGGCACACGCTCTGGTCAAGGGCATCACCACCCATGTCGAGGTCGATGTCGAAGAGGCACGCCAGCAGGCCGACAAGCCGTTGGATGTGATCGAGGGCCCCTTGATGGATGGCATGAAGGTGGTCGGTGAACGCTTTGGTGCCGGCAAGATGTTCCTGCCGCAGGTG
Organism: uncultured candidatus Brocadiaceae bacterium; assembly: GCA_964405325.1. Classification (GTDB taxonomy): domain Bacteria; phylum Planctomycetota; class UBA11346; order UBA11346; family UBA11346; genus CAYONM01. Next base: position 4,643 of record CAYONM010000080.1, read on the forward strand.
GTGAAATCGGCTCGGGTCATGAAACAGGCGGTTGCCTATCTGCTGCCCTTCATGGAAGTGGAAAAGGCCGGTGGTAGTCAGCAGGGCACGGTGGTCTTGGCCACGGTGAAGGGTGACGTGCACGATATCGGCAAGAATATCGTTGGCGTGGTGCTGGGCTGCAACAATTACCGGGTGATCGATCTGGGCGTCATGGTGCCCTGCGAGCGGATCCTGGAAACTGCTCGCGCCGAGCATGCCGACATTATCGGCCTGTCAGGCCTGATCACGCCCAGTCTGGACGAAATGGCCACGGTTGCCGCCGAAATGCAGGCCCAAGGCTTCCACCAGCCGCTGCTGATCGGTGGTGCCACCACCTCGGGCCAGCATACCGCCATCAAATTGGCACCGCATTACCAGGGCGTGCTCGAGCATGTGTTGGATGCCTCGTTGGTTACCGGTGTCTGTGGACAATTGCTGGGTTCGGGTAAAGACAAGTATGTTGCCGCATTGCAGGCCAAGCAACAACAGGCGCGCGAGAGCTTCGCCAAGCGAGCCGGCAGCCGGGCCGCCAAGCTGATTCCCTATGATCAGGCCCGTACCCGTGCCTTCCAGAATCGGCATCAGCCCGATGGCGAGCCGCGTCTGGGCGTGCAGCTGGTGGAAGATATCGATCTCGGCAAAGTTAGAGAAATGATCGACTGGTCGCCCTTCTTCTGGTCCTGGGAATTGAAGGGCGCCTATCCAGCGATTTTCGAGCATCCCGAGCGCGGTGCCGAAGCCCGTCGGGTTTTTGACGAAGGCCAGGCTCTCTTTGACCGCCTGTTGGCCGAAGACGTCATCAAACCTCGGGCCTTATACGGACATTGGCGCGCCAATGCCGATGGCGACGATATCATCGTCTGGGATGAGCAGGGCGGCGAACTGACCCGCCTGCATGGCCTGCGGCAGCAGCACGATGCCGAGACATGTCTCTGCCTGTCCGATTATGTCCTGCCTGAGGGAATTGACCACATCGGCGCATTCGCCGTGAGTGCCGGTCCGGAAATCGAGGCCTTTGCGCAGACCCAGAAAAAAGCCGGTGACGATTACACCGCGATCATGGCTCAGGCCCTGGCCGACCGCATTGCCGAAGGCTTGGCGGAATGGTTGCACGGCCGCGTCCGACGTGAATACGGCATTGCTGAGAATCTGAGCGTGAACGATCTGATCGCCGAGAAATACCGCGGCATCCGTCCGGCTCCCGGCTACCCGGCCTGCCCGGACCATACGGAAAAAGGCAGCATCTGGCGGCTATTGGAAGCCGAACGACGCATCGGCGTCAGTCTGACCGAAAGCTATGCCATGAATCCACCGGCTTCGGTCAGTGGTCTGTATTTCTATCATCCGGAGGCCAGGTACTTCAACCTCGGCAAGATCGATCGCGATCAGCTCCGCGCCTGGGCCAGGCGGAAGAACATGTCCGAAGCCGAGGCGGTCCGTTGGCTGGCCCCGGTCCTGGTGGAGTGATCGTGATGGTACTGCCGCTCGCGAGCGAGTGGATGTTCGGGTTGTCCGTCAGAGTCGGAATTCAGGTATCGGCACAACATCGACCTGCTTGGTCAATGGATAACCCGAATCGACCGGTGCAACCAGCATGGCACGTTCTGGTTGCACGTCGTTGATCAGCTCGTGGAAGCCACGCGATGGCTTGGGGGTTTTGGAGGCCTTGAATTCGATCATCACCTGCTTGCCGGCTCGTTCGAGCAGCAAGTCTATTTCAGCGCCGCTTGATGTGCGCAGGAATGAGGCCTGCCAACGAGGGTGTGTGGCCAATATTTGTTCGGTCGCATAGCCTTCCCAGGAAGCGCCCAGGCAGGGGTGCGCCAGGATCTGATCGTGATCCTCCAGATCCAGCAGGGCGTGTAGCAGGCCGCTGTCGCGCAGGTAGAGCTTGGGGGAACGGATCAGCCGCTTTTTAAGGTTGGTTTCTGCCGGTGGTAAAAGTCGGATGATGTAGGTCTGCTCCAGGATGGCGATGTATTTTTTCAGGGTCGGGGTGCTAACGTCGATGCTACTGGCCAGTTTGGAATAGTTGATTGTTTGGCCATGATAATGCGCCAGGAGCCGCCAGAGGCGTTCAATGATCGGGATGGGAATGCTCAGGCCCAGGGCGGGAATATCCCGCTCCAGGAACGTGCGAATGAAATCCAGCCGCCAGTCGAAACTGTCTTGTTCATCTGTCGCTAGCAGGCTGTCGGGAAAGCCGCCGCGGCGCCAGTGTGCACGGATCGTGGAGACGGCATCGACTTCTGGCCACAGGAAGGGGGTCAGGTCGACCAAGCTCAGCCGGCCAGCCAGGCTTTCAGACGACTGCCTGATCAGATCCCGCGACGCCGATCCCAGCAAGAGGAAGCGACCAGGTCGGCGATCACGGTCCACCTCTGAACGCAACAGGCTGAAGAAGTCGGGTACGAGCTGGATCTCATCCAGGCAGACCAGTTGCTGCCGATGGCCGTCGAAAAAAAGTTCTGGTTCGGTGAGTTTGTTCCGATCCGCGCGGTCCTGCAGGTCCAGGTAGACAGCGTTCCGACCACGGATCACCTGCCGCGCCAGGGTGGACTTGCCACATTGCCGCGGTCCCAACAGGGCCACGACCGGACTGCGCTTCAGGGCGCGATCCAGCTGTGATTCAGCCCGTCGAGGCAGATAACCATGCAATTTGCTAACCATCTTTACAAATTTACATGGTTAACGGGTCATGGTCCAGTGCCATTCACAGTCGAAGGCGGGGTCGATCCCCTGACGTTTTGGCCTACAGCCCCGGTCTGAAGCCACAGGTCTCCCGATACTCCTGCAGTTCCGGCGTGCAGCGGCGCAGGGTGGCGGCATGGTTCAGCTTGCCATCCTGCACAAAGCCTTCGGGGCGGTCCTGCAGACGAGCGATCAGGCCTTGTCGCCAGCTTTCGATTTCCGCCTGTCGGCTGGCCTCGCCCAGCAGGTTGTGGCATTCCTGCGGATCGGTTTCCAGGTCGAAGAACAGTTCGCGGTCCATGCCGGCGTCCCAGATGTATTTCCGTTTGCCGTCGGTCAGCCACTGCGTACCGCCGTTTTCGCCGCCCAGCATGCTGCATTCACCGTGCACATGATCACGCCAGTTTGGCTGTTCGCCGCGCAGGAGGGGGACCAGACTGCTGCCTTCGACACTGTCTGGAATAGTGGTTTCAGCCACGTCCAGGCAGGTGGGCATGATATCCATCAGCTCCACCGGTTCGTCACGGACCTGCCAGTCGGGCGCCTGCCAGCTACGCGGCGGGCGCAGCAGGAAGGGGATGCGGGCCGACGGCTCCAAGCCGCGGGTCTTGCGGGTCCATTGATGATCGCCCAGCATCTCGCCGTGGTCGGAGGTGAAGATCACCAAGGTATGTGCTGGGATGTTCCGCAGGATGCGGCAGATCTGATCGTCGATGTGGTTGATGCAGCCGTAATAACCGGCGCGCCATTCACGCAGCAAGCGCCAGGGCAGCGGCGCATTCCAGCTTTGCACCGACAGGCCGGGTTTGAATTCCTGCTGCTCCACCCAGTCGCCGATCACCGGCTCGGGCAGGTCCTGCTGCATGTAGCGGTCCCAATAATGTTGTGGGGGCATGCAGGGCTGATGCGGCTGATGATAACTGACCTTCAGGAAAAAGGGTGTGGTGGGATCGCGTCGTTCCAGAAAACGCAGGGCACAGTCGGTGGCCCAATTGGTGAAATGGTATTGCTCCGGCAGATGGAAGGGCCTTGCCACCCAGCCGTTGGGGGTGCCGCCGTGTGCCATGCCGGCATCCGGGATATGAATGCCCTGCTCGCGCAGCCAGCGACCGTAATCGCCGGTGGAAACCACGCCCTCGTGCGGGGCATCGGCCCAGTCGGCGCTCATGAAGCCGTAGAGTTTGCGCTGTGGGAACAGATGCAGTTTGCCGCAGAGGTGGGTCTGATAACCGGCTTTGCTCAGTTCACCCGGGAGAGTGGGACCATTGAGAATGGTATCATGGTTGCAATAGACGCCGTGGCCGTGGGGTGTCTGCCCGGACATCAGCGTACGTCTGGCGGGAATGCACTGCGGACAGGCGGAATAGGCGTGTCGAAATCGCGTGCCATCAGCAGCCAGATTGTCGAGATTCGGTGTCTGCAGAACCGGATGTCCATCGCAGCTCAGGCAGTCGCCGCGCTGCTGATCGGTCATCAACAACACGATATTGGGTCGGGTGTCGCTCATGCTGGTGTCCTCTGCGCTGGGATCGCAGGCGTCCCGCCTGCATCGGCCATGAGCCTAGCACAGAGCAGCGGTGCAGGCCATGGATGCACATGACTTCAAGATGTCAGAATATGATCTGATCGAGATCTGATCGAGATCTGGCAGAGGCAGGCCTGCATACGGGTCAAAGCCACTGCCGTCGATTACACTGCTTCCCGCCAATTGCTTTGTTGTCCAAGCATCCTGCATGTTCCGAGCGTCAATTCCTGGGAGTGTCGAGCTGGAGCTCGACACTCCCGAGCCCGCCTTATCGCTGCGTCTGACGCCAGGCACGGGGTGAGAGGCCGACGCTGTGCTTGAATACCCGGGGAAAATGGCTGGGATCCGCATAGCCGACCAGGGTACAGATCTCGTGAATGCTGAGATGGCGATCGAGCAGCAATTCCTTTGCTCTCTCGATTTTCAGACTGATCAGATATTGCCAGGGGGTGCTGTTCATGACCTGCTGAAAACGGCGACTGAATTGCCGTGAGTAGTTACCTCTCGGAAAATTTTGGCGCAGTGCAGCTGCTGCCTTGTGGAGCTTTCGAAATGACACGAGCGCCCTACTGACGCCGTGCGAACGAGGCCCATGCTCTACCGCCTTGCTGTGACAGCGTCCTGGCGCGGATGGGCTGGTCATCCAAGCCTGGTCGCCGGCCTATCGCCGCCAATGCATGTCTCTATTTAATCCTATTGCTGTTGTGCTGCTGGAAACATGGTTTGAATGCAGTATCATGCAGGCCATGCTTGATCCCTACAATCCGGCTCGTGACCTTGGTGCCGTAGTCTATCGACTGCCGGTTCCGGACGATGCCAAACTGGTTGTCGAGAAGGTCAGCAGTGAACGCTGGCGGCCGGAATTTTACATCCGGGGCGGGGATCGGCCCAACTGGGCGCTTTTGTTGATCCGCAGCGGCCAACTACGGCTGTGTTTCGACGATGAGGAATGGCAGCCGGTGGGTCCTGGCGAGCTGTGCATCCTGGCCCCGGGTCGGCGGCAGGAGCTGCGGCAGACCGGACACGGTGGGGTCAGCTGTTTCCGCGTCGCCCTGGCCGGACGAGGAGTGGCGCGCTTACTCCGGCGGTATCTGGGCGCAGATCATGGCCGTTTTCCCAGTTCGCCAGCGGCCGAGGAGCAGGTGCTGGCGATGTTGCGCCTGTTGGGCAGCCGTGGTCACTCCGCACCGGTGCCGGCCTTGTTGCTGGCCCATGTCGAACTGCTGCTGCGCTACGCTCAGGCGGCTAGGCTGCCGGGTTTTGTCCGCAACGACTCCAGCGGCCTGCTGCGGGCGGCGGTGGCTGGACATTGCTTCCAGGCCGATCCGGTCCAGGCCGCGGCCCGTGAGTGCGGTGTGTCGTTGGCGCACTTCAGCCGGCGCTATCGCAAATTGTGTGGCGAAAGTCCACGCCGGAGCGTGGACCGCTTGCGTTGTCAGGAAGCGCAGGAGCTGCTCACCGATGGCGTGCTCAGCCTGGCAGCAATTGCAGAACAGTTGGGCTATGCCGATGTGTTCAGCTTTTCCAAGGCCTTCCGACGATGGACCGGGGTGGCGCCCAGTCGCTGGTTGCGATCGGAGGACTGACGACTCGCCTGCGAGCAGACGTTCCGTCCACACGGCCAGATGTGAAGGGTCCCGCAGGAGTCGGATTCGGTTGGCCCTGGCGAGCGCGTCCAAGCGCGAACTCGTCCGACCGAGCGGTGGTTTTGGGCGTAAAATGCGCGAAGCGCCGCCCAAAACGCTCGCGAAGCGAGCGAACCGCGACGAAGGAGCGAGGGGGTGTTGGATGTGACAACGGGAACCGTCCGGGTGTTGCTGGACGATCCCGAGGGCGATGTCCGCGATCCGGCGGTAGATTACGATGGCAAGCGCATCGTGTTTGCGTACCGCAAGGGTGGCGAGAACCAGTTCCACCTCTACGCCATCCAGTCCGACGGCAGCCAGTTGACCCAGCCAGTTGAAACGTATGGACGGGGTGCCCGAACTGTTCGACTACGTTCGCGATATCCAGCCGATTTTGAATAAACACTGTGTCTCTTGCCACAATTACGAGAAGGCGGCGGGTAAGCTGTTGTTGGTCGGCGATATGACCGCCAGCTACAGCGTCAGCTATCAGCAAATGACATGGCCGCGAGTTACCCAGCGTCGACGGAGCGACCGCTTGGCCGGGGTCGGTCCCACCTTGAAGGCCTATGGCACCGCTTCCGGTGCCAGCTATCTGATGCAGGTGCTCCTGGCCGGACATCACGAGGTGCAGCTGACCGATCTGGAGATGGAAATGCTGGCGCGTTGGATCGATGCCGGCAGCACCTTCGCTGGCAGTTACGCCGCGCTCGGCAGTGTTTCCCGGGATAATAAGATCACGGTTGCAAAAGACGATCCGGTCCGGCCGGTTTTGCAGCAGCGTTGCGTGGTCTGTCACAAGGGGCGTGGCCAAGCGCTGTGGCTGGAAGGCGAAAACAAGGGTGAGGCGCATCGCTACAACGTCACCCATCCCGACAAATCCCTGCTGCTGCTGGCACCTTTGGCCAAGCAGGCTGGTGGCCTGGGCTGGTGCGAGAAGAACAGTCGCAAGCGCGCCGATGCACCCGAGCCACCGGTCTTCACCAGTCGTGATGATCCGGATTTCAAGGCACTACGCACCTTCGTGGATCAGATCCTGGAGCAATACGGCCAGCCGCGTTGGTTCCAGGAATACTTCGTCTATCAGGATTTCTACCTACGCGAGATGAAGCGCTTTGGCGCCCTGCAGGAAAATGAAGATCCCTATGCCATTGGTCCCTGGAAATTGGATCAGCGGTATTTCGAGCAGGTCTATCAGGTCGGACCGAACCCGCAGTGAGTTGCCGTGGCGCGTAAATGGATCGGCCGCAGACATCAGATTCTTGGACGCGAGGGGCTTGCCCCTCGATGTAAGAGTCAAAACCGGGAGCCGACCGCTACGATTGAACCTCTGAACCTCTGAACCTCTGGGTTCCGGGCGGCGCCCGGTTTGTTTACTCTTATTATTCATCCCTTTATGGTTTATTAATTGTCCAGTCCAACTGGCCATGCTTAATGATGACATGAGACGAATCAATCAATGTCCCCCTGAAGTTGCGGCTTGGGAGCAGCGGGAGCTTGGTCCAGAACCGACGCTGCATCCGAGTTGCGAAATTCGCGAGAGCGATTTTGGCCCCTACACGGACTGTGGTCATGCCTGCCGTATTCATCACAGCAGTTTCGGCGCCTACAGCTACTGTCACGAGCAGGTCGATATCATTCACAGTACGATCGGTCGATTCTGCTCCATAGCCAGCCATGTGCGGGTCAACCCGGTCAACCATCCCAGCTTCCAGCCATGTCAGCACCACATCGCCTATCGTCGTCAACGTTACGGTGTCGGCGAGGACGATGCTGAAACCTTCGCCTGGCGGGCGGCGCATCACTGCGTGATCGGTAATGACGTCTGGCTTGGACACGGTTGCACGGTGATGGGCGGTCTGCGCGTTGGCGATGGCGCGGTGGTGGCTGCCGGCGCGGTGGTGACCAAGGACGTGGAGCCCTTCACGATTGTTGGCGGCGTCCCGGCCCGGCCGATCAAGAAGCGTTTCGACGATCAGACCATTGCCGCCCTTCTGGATATTGCCTGGTGGAATTGGGATCATGCGACCATCGCCGAGCGCATAGAGGATATGACTGGTGATACGGCGGCATTCGTTCAGCGCTATCACGAGCCCGCCAAGCCGGCACGGGTCCAAACGTGAGAAGCATGACCAGGGACGAGTTGCGGTATGCCGTGTGGTTGGATCCGGATCCGGCCGAGGCTGTGGTTTATCAGACGGTCAAGGACTCGCTACGCGAACGATTCGGTGGCCCGGAATTTCCGCTGCATCTGACCCTGACCAGTGGTGTTGCCGGCCCAGAAGCAGCGTGCATCGATGCTTTTAAGGCCGCCACGGATGACTTGTCGGCTTGGCGCATGCAGCCGCATCAACCGGGTTTGCGCATCGGTGATGGGAACCCCTATCAGGCGGTGGTGATCAGCTGCGAGCCGACCCCGGCAGCGGAGAGCCTGCGCCGTCGTGTGCGGTTGTGGGCCGGCCTGGATCCGCAACAGGACTGGCATGCGCACTTGAGCCTGCTGTATGCGGATTTATCACCTGCTTTAAAGACCGTGATCAAACAGGAATTAGGTGATTTCGTTTGGCCGGTCATCTCCATCGGCGCCTGCTCGCTGTGGCGCTTGCAGGGGCCGGTGGAGGATTGGCGCTGCGTTGCGCGCTGCGATCTGCCTCAGTCGATGTCCACACTGAAGGAATAGCCGTGCCGGGTGAAACCCAGGGCATCGTAGAATCGGTGCGCATCTTGGCGTTTCACGTTCGATGAGAGCATGAGTTTGTAGCAGCCGGCGGCCTGGGCCTGGTAGCGTGCATGTGTCATCATGCAGCGACCGATGCCCGTGCCGCGTTGCCGCGGGCACACGACGACGCTTTCGACCACGGCAAAAAAGGCACCGCCATGGCCGACGGTCTCCAGCAGGTAGAGCGAGTAGGTGCCCACTGCACGGTCCCCATCCCAGGCCAGGAAAACGGTGCAGTTGGGATTATCCTGACAGCGCTGCAGACAGGCACGGGCATGATCCGCCGCCGGCGGCGTTTCCTGGTCCAGGCTCGTCAGCAGACCCTGCAACACGTCGCTGTCCTCCAGGTGTGCCGGGCGGATGGCCGGCGATGAACAGGATTGTTGTGCTTCATCCATCTGCGCAGCCTCAGATGCTGATGGCCGCCGGCGCCGGTTCCACAGCGACGGTGGTGTTTGCCAGGCGCTCGACGATGGCGCGATCGTGCCAAATGGCGATGATGGCACTGCCGGCGTCGCGGGCCCGTTCGATCAATTCCAGCACCCGTTCGGCGCTGGCCGGATCCAGGCTGGCGGTGGGTTCGTCCAACAACAGCAAGCGGTTCTGTCGGACAAATCCTCTGGCGATATTGATACGTTGCTGCTCGCCGCCAGAAAAAGTGGCCGGAGCCAGGTTCCAGAGACGCTTGGGGATGCTCAGATGCTCCAGCAGCATGGCTGCCCGTTCGTGGGCACGGTTGCGATCGACCCGTTGTTGGATCAAGGGTTCGGCAACAACGTCCAGGGCACTTTTGCGTGGCAGGCAGTGCAGGAACTGGGTGACGAAGCCGATGTCTTGTGCCCTCAACTCGGCCATATGCAATTCTGCGATACTGGCCAGATCGATGCCGTCCTCAGGGCCGTTGTCCACGGCTTTTCGGAATAGCATCATGCCGCTGCTGGGAAGATAGGTGCGATAGATGCACTTGAGGATGCTGCTCTTGCCGGCGCCGGAAGGTCCGGTCAGAGCGGCTATGGATCCGGCCGAGACATCGAAACTCAGATCACGGATGGCAGGAATGGTGGTTTGCTGCACATGTACGAGGAAGGTTTTGCAGAGTTTACGAACAGACAGCACGACGTCGGTCATGGGTTTTCCTTGGGGGTTTGTAAGGGTGCGAAAAGAAATAAACGTTACAGATCGCGCAGAGATTTTATCGATCCTTCAAGGCGCGA
>CAYONM010000081.1:0-14399 GCA_964405325.1 uncultured candidatus Brocadiaceae bacterium
CAAGCGCGCAGGGGCATGGCGATGCAGCTTTTTTCATCAGGGGACGAGGCGGCCGTCGACGATGCCGCGCATGGGATAAAAGGCCTGCTTCTGTTGTTGCGTTGTCTGCTGGTCCTCGGCCCGGCGGTCGGGGTAGCGGCCGGGTTCGCCCTGATTGCCGAAACGATCGTGGGTGAACACGGCGAAGTCTCGGACTCGTCGCCTTGGATCCTGCAGGATCGGCACCAGACTGCTGCCCTGGCATTGCGCCGGCGTATCGATGCCCAGCAGATCGCAGATGGTCGGCAAATAGTCGATCTGGCTGCTCAAGGCCACGGTGCTCTGGCCCGTGGCTACGCCCGGACCATTGATCAGCAGCGGAATGTGCAGGCATTCCTGATAGGGCACGTAGCCCTTGCCCCAGGTGCCATGGGAGGCCATCTGCTCGCCGTGGTCGGTGGTGCAGATGATCACCGTGTCCTCGCCGTGCAGGCGTTTGACCGCCGCCACCACCCGGCCGATCTCGTAGTCGACGAAGCTGTTGCAGGCGGCGTAGTAGCGCCAGTAGGCCTTGATGTCTGCCTCGGTGTTGTCGTGATCGGCGATGGTCGCACGGCGTTGCACGGATAACGATGCCGGGTCCGGATGCATGTTCGGTCGCAAGGGTGCCCGCTCCGGATCGACCGCCTCCAGGAAGCGGCGCGGGCACATGAAGGGACTGTGGGGTTCATCGAACGCGACGCAGAGCAGGAAGGGATCCGAGCCGTCGCAGTGCTCCAGAAAATCGATCGCGCGATCGGCGACCCGGTGGCCCCAGCAATCCTCCTCGGCGAAGGCCAGCTTCAGCTTGCCCGGGAAATCGCTGCGTCCGAATTGCTTCCACTGCGCCGCCTTGTCCGGACCGATGTCATCGACATAGCACGCGCCGTCGTACCACCAGCGCTGCGGAAAGCCGCCCTGGGCCGTGCCGTAGCCGTTGTAGAGACCGCCATCCAGATGCCATTTGCCGGCGTAAGCGCAGCATACGCCGGCCGCGGCCGCGATGCTGCCCATCAGCTGCACATTGCTGTAAGGGGTGGCATCGTTGTAGGTGGCACCGTTCACCGGTGCATAGCAGCCGCTGAACATGCAGCCTCGGGCAGCGGTGCAGACCGGCGAGGCCGAGTAGGCATTATCGAAGCGCAGGCCATTGCGGGCCAGGGCATCCTGATGCGGGGTGCTGGCGGCATCGCATCCGTAGCATCCCAGATGATGGCGGTTGGTGGTGTCGGTGCAGATGAAGACGACGTTCGGCATGAAGTGGCTCCTGGTCTATTCGCAATCATGGTAGAGGGATTCGAACCGTTGTTCTGGTGCCCGCATGAACCATAGTGGTCTGAATATGAACCTCGAGGACCTGCCGCCGCGCCGCATCCGCTTCCGCTCCAAGCAGGCCTGGCAGTGTCGGACCGGTGCGCCGGCTCAGGTATCGCTGCTCAACGTGGCGCGGGAACGCTGGGCTGCGGATTTCTGCGCCTGCAATCTCGCCCCTGGGCACTACGGCGGATTCCAAGTGCTTACTGGACGCGGCTGGTTCCGGGATGACCACGGCACCGTCGCCTTGCGAGCCGGATCCGTCGTCTGGCATGCGCCCGATCGAGCTCGCGCCTTCTGGTGCGCCGCCGATGCCCCCATGGATGTCATTATCGTCAGCGCCAGTGGTGAGCCACTGGATGCTTTGACCAGGCACTGCCTGGATGCCCGCAGTGGCGCCTTGCAATTGCATCAGCCGGATCTGGCTCTGGCCCTGCTCCGTCAGCTGCAGACCTGCTGCGCTGCCGGCGGCTCGGAGGTCGGTCTGCAAGCGGGCCATCTGCTGCAGGCCTGGTTGTATCAATTACGGTTCGATCGCCTGGGAGGCGGTCAGACCTCGGCGGCCCAGTCGCTCTGGTGGCACAGTCGGCGCCTGCTGCAGCAGGGCCAGGTCGCGAGCATCGCCGAATTGGCCGAGCGTCTGGAGATCAGCGCCTCCTATCTGGCTCGGATCTACCGTCGCTTCGACAGCAGCAGCCCCCGCGAGCGCCTGCAAGAGGCCCGGCTCCAGCAGGCGCAGGCGGCCCTGAGCGATAGCGACAACGCCATTGTCGCTATCGCTCAGGATGCGGGATTTGCCGACCAGAGCGCTTTCGGCAAGGCCTTCCGCCGTTTCTGCGGGAGCACGCCGGCCGAGTATCGTCGACGTTTCCGTCGATAAGCCATTCCTAAGAAAGTTAAGTAAGTTGCCATACACACATCTGACTTACAGCCTGAGACTCAGCACCAGTTCCATCGTCTTGCTTGCGATCAGACCACCCCGCCGGACAACAGGACCGCTATGGATCTGCTGGATCGCCGTCTCACTGCCTTTGCCAGCCGGGCACGATGGCAACAGCGCTTCGATACGCTGTTGCCGGCCTGGACGGTGGCGCTGCTGATCGCCGCAGTCGGCCTGGCTGGTTTGCGCATGCTGGAATGGCCGGCGCTGATTTCCAGCTTGCTGACCGCCGCGTTTCTCTTCCCCCTGCTGCGCTTGTTCCGCCTCCCGCCAGCAGAAACCGATGCCGCCGTAGCCGCTTGTTTGGACCGCGCCTGCCAGGCCCGCGGCCTGGTGATGGGCCTGGCCATGCAAGCCGCCGAACACCGCGATCCGGCTTGGCTGGAACGGGTCCGGCGAGCGCTGGAAGACGCAACGCTGCCGGCCTGGTGCTGGCAGGCCGGCAAACAGCCGCTGCTGGCCCTGCTGTGCCTGCTGCTGGTTGGCCTGATGCCCTTACCGAAGGCCCCGGACCTGACCCGGCCACCACCACAACCGACACGGGTCCTGGAACCCTTGCGTGACCAGGAACAGGCCCTGGCCGAAGCGGATCTACTGCCGGAACAGACCCAGGCCGAGATCCGCCAGCAGCTGGACGAATTGGACCAGCGTCTGCAACAGACCGGACTGGATGCCCAGGCCTGGCTGGCGATCGATCGCCTGCAGCAGCAACTGGAGCGGCAGGGCCTGGCGGCAGCGATGCACCTGGCCGAAGCGACGGCTGCAGCCCAGCAACTGGCCACACCGCAGTCGACCATGGCTCGCTTGCCAGAATTGGCGCAAGCCTTGGCCAACTTGGCACGCCAGACACCCGGTTTGCTGCCGCAAGCGGATCAGCTGGAACCGGAACTGCTAGAATTACTCCAAGAGCGCGCCGACCAGCAGGCACTGCGCGACTGCCTAAACGGACTCTGTCAAGGTGACGCCGAGGAACTCCGCGCTCTGGGTGCAAAGCTGGCCAAACAATTGGCCGAGCGACGCGCCAATCTGAAAGCGATCGGTGCTGATAAAGCCTGTCTTGCTTTTTTGCAAGATCTTGGCTACGGCGTGAAACGCGGTCCCAGCCACGTCCCGCTGCAAGGTGCTATCGGCAGCGAAGCTGGCGAAGTAGGTGAGCTTCAGGATCTGCCACCCGGCGCGATCCTCAACCCAGACGGCTCTGTGACCCTGGCCCTGCAGCACCGCGACCCCGACATGCCCGAGGACGAGCCCGGCCCCTTACAACGCGGCCAGCAGCAGGATTTTGCCGCCAGCCAGGCCGCTGCCAACACCGCTCGCAGCGCACCCCGCCACCGCGCCGCCGTCACCCGCTTCATGGCTGCAGCAGAACCAGCCCCGAAACCAAAACCCCGACCACCGCCAGTGGACCTACCGTGACGACAACCACCCTTTCCTATCAGACTTTTCATGCCGATCACAATTCCTGATTATTTTCAACACAGATAACAGAGAGATATGACCTTGACAAAACTGGTTATCCTGACGCTGGATGACATGCGGAGCAGATGCAAAGCCACTCGACCTCCTCGCTTCAATGTCTCGCTGCCTTCTGTGAAAATTCAACCTGACACCCGACGCAGCACCTCCCCTTTTTCTGACAAGGCGCTTTCCCCATGCCCAACCTGCTCTCCGAAGCCGAACTCGCTCCCCTGCACCAACGCGCTAGCCAGCTACAGCAGGAATTGGATCGCATTATTCTCGGGCAACAGCAACTGACACGACTGGTACTGATCGGGGTACTGACCGAGGGCCATATCCTGCTGGAGGGTTTGCCTGGTCTCGGCAAAACCGAGCTGGTCAAGGCCCTGGCCACCCTCTCGGGCCTGAGCCACAGCCGCATTCAATTCACACCCGATCTGCTGCCGGCAGATATCACCGGCACCCAGATGGTGGGCAGCGATGGCCGCAGCCTGCATTTCCAGCCGGGGCCGCTGTTCGCGCAACTGGTACTGGCCGACGAGATCAATCGCGCGAGCCCGAAAACCCAATCGGCCCTGCTGCAAGCCATGGCCGAACGCGCCGTGACCGCCTTCGATACCACCTACGATCTGCCTCGACCATTTTTCGTGCTGGCCACCCAGAACCCCATCGAGCAGGACGGCACCTATCCCCTGCCCGAAGCACAACTGGATCGATTCAGCCTGAAACTGCTGGTCACCGGCATCGATACCACCGTCCTGACCGAGCTGCTGAACCACCGCCCCGATGGCCAACCACCACGCCCGGCAGCGGTATTGGATGCCGACGGCCTGCGGGAATTGCTCGCCGCCGTGCAGCGCATCGTCCTGCCACCGGCGGTGGCGGGTTATATCGCCCGACTGATCAACGCCACCCGGCCAGAACAGAGCGATGCGCCACAAGAGGTGGTCTCGTATCTGCGCTGGGGAGCCAGCCCCCGCGCCGCCATCGCCCTGGCGGCCTGCGGCCGCGCTTCGGCCCTGCTGGCGGGCAAACCGGCCGTGGGCTTCGAGGACGTCCGCAATCTCGCTGCGCCCGTATTGCGCCACCGCCTGATCCCCAGCTACGAAGCCGGGCTTTCAGGCATCGACACCGACCAGATCGTTGCCCGATTGCTGACGGCGGTTCCGGAGGTGGAATGATGGTTTTCAAGGAAACATCTGGTTCTGCTTTAGAAAAATCGCTCGCAGAGGTGCAAGAGCGCAGTGGTCTGAAAATATTCACGGGCTGCGTCTCTGCACCGCCGCAAAAGCAAACGCTTCTGATGGCTTGGGTGGTGACCATATTATTCACGTTCTCGCCACTGGCGGCCCTCGACAGTCTGCAGGTCACTGCCAACTGCCCCTGGGACGATCAGAGCGGCTACGCCCCGATCATCGTCACCCTCGATCCGCGCCAGGACCAGACCGTAGACATCGATATCCTGCGAGGTGGCAGTCCTGCAGCCAGCGACCGCTTGGAATGCCGCGCTCGGCAGCAGCTCCGACAAACCATCCTGGTACCCAGTCACCAACAAGATCAAACCTGGTTCCAACTGCGTTGGTCCAACAATCTGGGCGAAAGCGGTTCACTGCATTGTTCTGTCGAGATCAGTTACCGAGACACACACGAAGTTCTGCTCAGCGACAATCCGGCACGCCTGGCCGAGATTCAGAATGCCGGCTTCAGCGATGCCCAACAGATCAACCCGGAACAGGCGCCAGACCGCTGGCAAGGTTATCCCAGTTGGCTGACGGTGATCGTCGACGGCTTGTATTGGGACTCGCTCTCAGTTGCCAGCCAACGCGCCCTGAGAACCTCGGCCCTGGTCAGCGGGAATATTTTTCTGCTGGATGACAGCGGCCGCATCGACAGCGCCTTGCCAAGATTGTCCCTCGAGAAACAGGACGATCTCACTCGGGTCCGACAGCAGATCACCCGCGGCAAAGATATGCCCGGCAACCTGCCGTATTTCCAGCGTCATACCGTTCCCGACGTTGGCGCCAATCTGGCTGGCCTGAGCATGATTCTGGCGGTGTTGTTCTTCCTGCTGGCCGGTCCCTTGAATTTATGGTGGGCCAAGCGTGATGGCCGCTTGCAACGAGTGGTGGTACGCACACCGCTCTTCGCAGCTGGGACCTGCCTGGTCCTGATATTTGCAGGCATTTTTGCCGAAGGCGTCAGCACCCGCCGGGCTGCGATCCAGGTGGTGGATCTCGCCAACGGCCAGTCGGTGGTCGGTGAGGGCCTCACCCTGTATGCCCCCTTGGCACCGGGATCCTTCCCCTGCGATCCCAGCACTCTGCTCTGCGTCCGGCTACCGAATACCTACGAGCCACACCACCGTTGGCAGAGCGATGCCACCCATACTCGCTTGGATTGGACCCAGGGACAAACGGCAGCAGGCGACTGGGTCCCCTCACGCAATCATCGCATGCTGGTGTCCCTTCGCCCCGTCGCCGAACGCCGCCGCATACAGCTACATCGCGAGGCCGACGGCCGGCTGCTGCTCTTCAACGGTCTGGATGTGGGCATCGACGCCATCAGCCTGCGCGATGCCGACGGCCTGTATCGCCATGCTGAACATATTCCCGCCGGCGGCAGCGCCCCCCTGCTGGAGAATGCCATTGATCTCGGTCTGACCGACGAGTGGCACCGCCTGCCACCAGCCATCATCTGGCGCTGGCGCTCGCGGCAGGACCCCCTGGAATTCCAGGCGCGTCTGCAAGCACCGCTGCATCCACCATCCGGGCCACCGGCCATCGACGAGGTCGACCCCCAGGCCTGGCTTTGCGGTCGACTGGCAGGACCACGGGAGACTCAGCCATGAGCTTGGTGGACATCGCCCATCTCAGTCGCAACTTCGGTAGCGTCCGCGCCGTTGATGACATCAGCTTCAACTTCGATGCCGGTGATATCTTTGGTTTCATCGGTCCCAACGGCGCGGGCAAATCCACCACCATGCGCATCCTCGCCACCCTGGATCTGCCTTCCGATGGCGATTGCCGGATCGCGGGTCTGTCCTCGGTGAACGATGCCGAAGAGGTCCGCCGCCTGATCGGTTATATGCCCGACAGCTACGGCGCCTATCCGGACATGACGGTGCACGATTACCTGGATTTCTTTGCCCGCGCGCATGGCCTGCGCGGCGAGCGCCGCAATCGCAGCCTGGTTGACATTATCGACTTCTGTCAACTAGGCGGACTGCTTGAAAAACCCGTCACCACCCTGTCCAAGGGTATGAAGCAGCGCCTGTGTCTGGGGCGCTGCCTGGTACACGATCCGCAAGTCCTGATCCTGGACGAACCCTCCGCTGGTCTGGACCCGCGTGCCCGCATCGAATTCCGCGATCTGCTGCGCATCCTCGCCGCCCAGGGCAAGGCGATTTTGATCAGCAGCCACATCCTGGCGGAGCTGGAAGAGCTCTGCCACGCGGTAGCGATCATCGAACAGGGGAAGTTGATCGCCACCGGCCGGGTCGACGAAATCACCGGCCGCAGCCAGACTCCGCAGACCGGCACGCATGAAGCGATCCAGGCCGACCGCATCGTCGAATGCGCCTGGCTGGACGAGCATGAACTGACCGTGGATCAGCTGCTGGCGGAACAGCCGGAGGTCCGGCACTGTGAAGTTGACGGCAACCGAGCGGAATTGCTGGTCGGCGGCGGCACCCCCGCTCAGGCCGCCCTGCTGAAACGCCTGCTGGATGCCGGCCTGCCCATCTACCGCTTTAGCGGCCGAGAACGGCGACTGGAGGATTGCTTTATGGAACTGACGGAAGGCAAGGTGCAGTGATGATGTCCTTCTTGTCTGCCCGCCTCGACGACCACGCCAATCCCCTGCTGATCCGCGGTATCCGCCAAGCCCTGCGTAGCCGGACCTATCTCGGCCAATATCTCTTGGCACTGTTGGCGTCCCTGATCGCAACCCTGATCTTTGCCGATTACGCCATTGATAAACCCGAAGCCATCGATGCTGGCCGCAACCTGTTCGGCACGCTGTTCACGGTTCTGGTGACCGTCCTGATGCCGATCCAGGTCATGAACGCCTATCAGGCCATGCTGCGCGAACGCCAGGACAGCACCTGGGAACTGGTCTTGCTCTCGGGAATGCGGCCGATGCAAGTGGTGCTCGGAATGCTGCAGAGCTCCATGGCGCAAGCGGCACTGATCGTCGCCGCGATTACGCCCTATTTGGTGATGGCCTATCTGCTACGCGGTGTCGACCTGGGGCATGTGCTGCTGTCACTGACTATTGTCTTCGGTATGGGGGTGACCTCGGCCACCTTCGGTTTATTGGCGGGCTCGGCGACCTCGCATCAGCTGGTGCGACGACTGGTCTGGCTGCCCTTGCTGATCGGCTTTGTTTTTCTTGGTTTTTTTATCCTCGCGATCGGTTGGAATCCGGCGGAAATCACCTCGTGGATCGTGCAGGGGCTGCGCAACGGTGATGGCGAAGTCTGGCTCTTTTCTCTGTTCTGGGTCAACGTCTGGGTCCAAACCGTGTTCTGCTGCCTGATACTCGCTGCCAACATGCTGACCCATCCCGCCTGCGATCGCTCGTCAGCCGTTCGGCTGAGCCTGCTGGGGGCAGTGGTCAACGGCCTCATTTGGATCAGTTTGATCAAAATAATAGATTCTCACACCAAAACACACCAGGTGATCGCCATGGCAGCCCTCTGGCTTGCGATTATGGCCATGGTCATTGCCTTCCTCGGCGGCATTGAAGACACTGCGCTCAGTCCGCGTCAGGCCCGTAGCATTCGCGAGGCACGCGGCCTCCGCCGCTTGCTGATCGGCCTGGTCGGGCCCGGTTCGGCCCGCGGCCATAGCGCCGGATTGACGGTGATGTTCGCGGCACTGGTCTGCTTGGTCGTTTCCATGTCCATGGGTGTCGACCAGGAGCTCTCCGTCTGCACCGCCCTCTTCCTCGGCTACACCGCCCTGTTCATGGGCCTGGGTGAACTCTGCTGGCGCGGAGCGCTGGCTCCCCTGCTGGACACACCGATGAAACGCGGCGCCACTTTGCTGATCACCATCCTGCTGCTCTCAGCCATCGGCCCGGTGCTAGCGCTTTTGACCGGCACCAACGATCTGGAAGAAAGCCCCCTGATCATCATCAGCCCGATCTTCGCCGTCCCCCTCTTGACCGATGAGGCGGCCTGGGAACTGGCGATTCCGATCCTGATCCTGGGCGGTCTGGGTTTGATTCCGATGCTGAATCGTGCCCGACACCGCAGTCTGAAAACCAAGCGCGTGCGTGCTGAAGCAGAGCCGTCCTGATGCCGGAATGGGACCAAGCTCGAGTCGCCGCCGCCAGTCGCCGCCTGCGATTGACGGTCGATCCACGGCGCAAACGCAGCGGCGCTGGCCAACATCTGGGCAATCAGGCCGGCAGTGGCCTGGAATTTCATGACTACCGCGATTATCACCAGGGCGATGATCCCCGCCGAGTGGATTGGCGGGCCTATGCCCGAACCGGACAACTGCTGCTGCGTCGGCACCGACAGGAGGTACAACCGCGTCTGGACATGATCCTGGACGCTTCCGCTAGCATGGCCTTCACCAACGACAAATTCAGCCTGGCAGCGGCCCTGACCGATCTTTTAACCTCGGTGGCGCTACGCGAAGGCAGCCGCACCACCGTATTCATCGGCAACCAGCGTCTGGATGCCAGCGTCTGGCGTGAACAACTCCTGGCCGCATCAGCTGAACAGAACGACCCTATTATGGCTGTTTCGGGACAACTGCATCCCGGCAGCGAACGCATCCTGATTTCCGATGGTCTGCAGCCAACTGGCGCCACTGCCGTGCTCCGACCCCTGGGCCAGGCGGCTGGCAGCATCAGTCTGGTGCAGGTGCTCAGTCGCGAGGAAATCAAGCCGGTGGCCAGCGGCGCCACTCGCTTGCAGGATCTGGAACAGCGCGCCCAACTGGATCTGATCTGTGATCAGCAGGCCTGCGCGGCCTATCGCGCCCGCCTGGCCCGACATCAACAGGCCTGGAGCAAGGCCTTGCGTGGACGCGGAGCCGGCCTGTTCACCTGTGTTGCCGAAGAAGGCTTGCAGGCGGCCATCCGGGTCTGCCTGCGCGGCCTGCTGGCCATGGGGGTCGGTTGATGCTGTTCGGCAATCCCTGGGGCTTGATGGCGCTGCTGGCGATCCCTGCCATTTTATACATCCATCTCTTCCGACGACGATACCCGGAACGGCCCAGCAGCGCCCTGTTTTTATGGGGCGCCACCGCTCAACCAGACACCAGCGGCCAACGCCAGGACCGACTGCGGCAGCGGACCAGTCTCTACGCCGAACTACTCGCCGCCCTGGCAGTAAGCCTGTTGTTGAGCGATCCGCATATCAGCGATTCGGTGCCGGCGGTACATCATATCTGGTTGTTGGACAGTCAAGCGCGCCTGCAGGCCAGCCACCATGGCATGAGCGTACATCAGCGGCTGCGCACAGATCTCAGCAAGCGGCTCGCCAGGCTACCCGAGCAGGATCGGATCAGCCTGATCAGCAGCGCCCGGCAAGGACAGCTCCTGGCACATGCCGTGCCAGCACGGGAAGCCATTGCGGCGCTGGCCGACTGGCGCGCGGATCGCGGCGTACACAGCCTGACGGCAGCGCGACAGCTGGCACAGGAACTGGGCGATACCGAGGCCCGTCGGTACCTGGCCAGCGACCGGCCCTTGCCGGAAAACGATGGCTGGGGCCTGCTGTGCCACGGCCAAGCCATTGCACAAAGTGGGCTGACCGCCGCCATCTGGCATCGGCAAGGTGCGACCGAGTACCTGTTTCTGCACTGCTTCAACAGCGGCAAAGCGCACAGCCGCCACTTGCTGTTGGGCCAGCAGCAAG
This sequence comes from uncultured candidatus Brocadiaceae bacterium, assembly GCA_964405325.1. GTDB lineage: Bacteria > Planctomycetota > UBA11346 > UBA11346 > UBA11346 > CAYONM01. The sequence goes on from CAYONM010000081.1 coordinate 10,605, forward strand.
TGGCAATCCGCTTGCCGACCGGCGCCAGTCAGCATCGCTTGCCGCTGGTTGATCCGCCAAGCGAACTGAGCCTTCGCTTTTCCGAAAACGACAGCTTTGCTGTCGATGACGCCGTCACCCTTCTGCGCCCGACAGCGCAGCAGGTCCGGGTCCGCAATGATCTCGACCAGCCGGTCCTGCAGCGCGCCCTGCAGGCGGTGGCGGCCGTACAATTGGTGGCCACGGAGGCACAGCTGCGCTTCAGCCACGCCAGTCGGCCGGTGCTGGATGACTGTTGGCAGGTGCAGATCACCACCGGCTCGCCACACCGCCAACTGGGCCCCTTCCTGACCCGCCGGCACCATCCGCTGCTGCAAGATGTCCCCACCGAGGGCCTGCTCTGGCTCGGTGGCAGTGACGATCATTCCGCCACGGTGCTGCTGGCAGCAGGTGATCAGGTCCTGATCGACCAAGCCGAAAACGGAAAAATACGGTTGTTCGCCGACCTGACACAGAGCCATTTCGACCGGCACCCGGCTTGGCCGACGCTGATCCACAATCTGATCCACTGGCGGGCCGATCAGCTACCGGGACCGAGGCGGATCAATGCCGCGGCCGGCGCGGCGGTGGACGTTTGCCTGGGTGCCCCCTTTGCCAGCGCCCGGCTGCGGACACCGCAGGACACGCTCCAGGAGCTCCAGGCGGATGCCAACGGACAGCTGGTACTGACCGGTTTATCAGCTGGTCGTTGGCAAGTCGTAGACACGCACGATCAGCCGGTATCAGACATCGCCGTCCACCGCCTTTCCCCTATGATGAGCGATTTCAGCCAGACAATAACAATTGAATCCGCAGCCACCGCCGGAACTGGCAGCGAGGTGGAACGGCGGCGCGGCCGCTGGTCCTGGATCATTCCAGCCCTGCTGGGGCTACTGGCCGCCCTGGTTGCCTGGCGGGTGTACGCCCGTGAGGAGGGCCTGGCCCGATGATCTGGATTCGGCCAGAAATATTGTTGCTGCTCCCGCCAGCGCTGCTCCTGACCTGGTGGTGGGCACGCGGCATCGGCCCCGGTCTGCCACTGCGCCTGCTGGTGGTCCTGCTGCTGCTGCTGGCAACGGCCGGTCCGGCGCTGCACTGGGGGCATGGTGGCAGTGACGTGGTCCTGGTGCTGGACCGCTCGCAGTCCATGGCCGAAGCCCGCGATGGACACGAGGAATTACTGCGCCTGGTGGCCGAACAACGCGGCCGCGACGATCGCTTGGCGGTGGTCGGCATCGGCGCGGAAGCCCGCGTCATCCAGGGACCGCAGACCACCGGTTTGACAGAATTGCGTGACGACGCCCTGGATCCCTCCGGCTCGGATCTGGCCGGGGCGCTGATCCGGGCCGATGGCCTGATCGCGCCGGGACGCAGCGGTCGGGTGTTGCTGGTCTCCGATGGCGAAGCCACCGATGCCGATCCGCGCCGAGTCGTTGCGCAATTGCGACAGCGCGATCTCGTACTCGATACCCTGGCCCACCTGCGGCCCGACGTCCCCGATGCTGCCATCATCGACATACAGGTCCCAGAACGCTTACGCCAGGGCATGAGTTTTCTCGGCACCGTGCAAGTGCAGGCCAACCGTGCCTGCCGTCGTGAGCTGGTGGTGGAGCGGGACGGCGTCGAACTTCGCCGGCAGGAATTACGCCTGTCTGCTAATCGCTCGATTGACATCAGCTTCGCCGACCGCCCGGTCGCGGGCATCGCCCAGTATCGCATTCGACTGGACGGCGGCCCAGACAGCCGCCCCGGCAACGACCAAGCCACCGCCGTGATCCGGGTGCGCGGTGGCGAACAGGTCCTGGTCATCGGTAGCGATGGCCAGGCCGGCAATGTCGCCGCAGCCCTGCAGGCAGCCGGCATGCCGGTGCGCCGGCTGCCGGCCGGGAGCCCTGGCCTGGCAGAACTGACCGCTTGCCAGGCGGTGGTACTGGATCAGGTCTCAGCCCAGGAGCTGGGCCACGATGGCATGCGCCGGCTGGCGACCTGGGTACAGGAACTCGGCGGTGGTCTGCTGGTGGGCGGAGGTCAGCGCGCCCTGGGCTCCGGCGGCTATCATCGTTCGCCATTGGATCCGATCCTGCCGGTCTCCCTGGAATTGCGGGACGAGCATCGTCGCCTATCCCTGGCCATGGCCATGGCCCTGGACCGCTCCGGCTCCATGGGCGCGCCCCTCCAGGGCGGCACCAAGATGGACTTGGCCAATCGTGGCGCCGTCGCGGCCACCGAACTGCTCTCCTCCCTGGACGAGGTCGCCGTGTTCGCGGTGGATTCCGCGCCGCACACCATCGTCAGCAGGCGCCGTGTCGACAATAAAGCTGCCATTATCGATGATATTCTCAGCATCGACTCCGGCGGTGGCGGGATTTTCGTCTACGAGGCCCTGGCGGCCGCGGCCGAAGCTGTGCTGGGCTCCGACCGCAGCACCCGGCACATAGTGCTGTTCGCCGATGCCGCCGATGCCGAGCAGCCTGGCGATTACCGCCAATTACTGGCCGATTTGCAGACAACTGGGGTCAACGTCTCAGTCATCGGTCTCGGCACCAATGGCGATGTCGACGCCGAGCTCTTGCGTGATATCGCGAAACGCGGTGGTGGTCGTTGTGTCTTCACCACCGACGCGGTAGAATTACCTCGGCTATTCGCGCACGAAACCATGCTGGTAGCCCGGACCACCTGGGACAATCAGCCCTGCGCGGTGCAAGCCGAACCCGGTCTGGAATTATTACTGGGCACTGGCTTGCCGCTACCGACCTGGCCGCAGTGGGACGGACACAACGTCACCTGGGCACGGGATCGCGCCACGGTCCTGGCCACCTGCCAGGCGGATCCGCGGGTGCCAGCTGCGGCGGCCTGGTATATCGGCAGTGGCCGCTGCGCAGTGATTGCCACCGCCCTGGACGAAGCCGCCTTGTCCAGCTTCCCCGCTTGGCCTGGCTACGCCCCCTTCCTCAGCAGCCTGTGCCGCTGGACCGCCAGCGACGAGCAGGACGAGATCGGTCGCCTGAGCAGCCGTCGCCAGGGCCGCGATCTGATCATCGATTTGGAATTGGATCCAGCCCAGCGCGACCAATGGCAGGACGAACTGCCACTGATCCGTCTAATTGATGCCCACGGCCAGGTGCATGACACCACCGCCCGACAGCTGGACGAACACCACTGGCAGGCCCGCAGTCGCCTGCGCGATGATCGCGTTTGGCTACCGGTGGCACGCCTGGGCTCACGCAGCCTGTCCGGCGGCGCCATCTGCCTGCCCTATGCACCAGAACACGCCCCCCGCTACGGCCAAACAGACGGCAAACAAGTACTCCAGGAACTGAGCCTGGCAGGCGGCGGCAGCCTGCGTGAAGACCTGCACGGCGTTTTCGACAATCCGCCGAGCCCGGGCCAGTTCCGCAATCTGTCAACCTGGCTGCTGATCGCAGCACTCGTACTGCTGGTCGCAGAAATCGCCATCCGTCGTTGCCGCTTGCAGCTACTGCCGCGTCTACTGCGCATGACCTGGCAACGACACTCGCTGGCGTCCTCCACCAAAACCAAAACTGCGGCAGAACGATTGCCAGATAACGAAACGGATGCCCCACGCTCGGAAGCAGACCTGCATAACGCCTTGCAGCAACTCCGTCGCAAAAAACAACGCTGATCCTTCCTTTCCTCCGTGGCTGGCTGTTACAGCTCCGAACGGTCATGGCCAGTCCCCCTGCCCTCCAGATTCATTGTCCACTTAGGGTGCGGAAAGAAATAAACGTTACAGATCGCGCAGAGATTTTGTCGATC
>CAYONM010000082.1:0-14297 GCA_964405325.1 uncultured candidatus Brocadiaceae bacterium
GCAGGGCCGGAAAGCGCAAGTCTGGCGAAGTGCCTGAGTTTTTAGCGGTGCCCTTCAGTTGGTCGCCAACGGTGCCACCAGCCGTCGAACCACTTTCCGCACCCCGGTGCGACCACCGGCGATATCGTCGGCAGTGGTCGTAAAGGACACCGCGCTGCCATCAGCCGCCAGCGATGCCTCCCACGAGGCACCAGCCGCATCGCCGGCATTGGCGCTAACGCTGACCCGAATCAGCGTGTCGACGTCGCGACGATGCAGATAGACATCGCTCTGGTCATTGCCATCGGCAGTCACCAGAGCCGAAACAGTGCTAAACACAACCAAGTTGCCATTACGGCTCAGGCTCGGGCCAGTGCTATCGGCGCTCTCGCTGCCACCAGACGCAGCAGCACTGATCCGTTCGGGCATACCACCGGCAACCGGAACCACGAACACATCGCGGACGCCATTACTATCGCCGGCAATCAGGTTGCCAGCAGCCGAGACAAAGGCGACCCAGGCGCCATCGGCGGCGATCGCTGGTTCGTCGGACACCCCATCGGGATCCAGGCCGCCGGCCCCTTCGCTCAGTCGACGCATCGTGCCCAGGCTGCGATCGTACACGAAGACATCGCGCAGGCCATTACCGTCGGCAGCAATCAGGTTGTCAGCGTCAGAGGCGAAGGCGATGTAACGACCATCACCAGAGATCACCGGTTCATGACTGGCACCATTGGCCTCGGCGCCGGAATTGGCCAACGAGACGCGTTCGATGATGGCGTCGGCCCGATCGTACAGGAAAACATCCCGTAGGCCGTTGCCATCGTCGTTCACCAGATCGGCGGCGTCGCTGGCAAAAACCGTATAACGACCATCGGCACTCACCGCCGGAGCAAAGCAGGCGCCGCCAGCGGGACCGCCGACAATACTGGGACTGGCCAGGCTGAGGATACCGGTACTCAGATCGTGCAGCAGAATCTGTGCGGGATGATCACCAGCGCGCGAGCCCGCCAGACTCACATCGCGACATAAAAAAGCCAGGAAACGAGCATCGTCGCTCAGGGCCGGGGTGCCGGCCGGGGCCAGGCTCTGCCGACCATCGGCAGCCTGGCTCAAGCGCTGCATGGCCCCGGTGGTGACATCGTAGGCGAACACGTCCGCATGCGCATTGCTGTCGTCCTCGATCAGATTGCTGGCCGAGGAGGCGAACGCCACCACGCGGCCATCGGCAGAGATGCTCGACCAAGCGGAGGGACCATCGGCACCACCGGCGGTCCCATCAAGGCGCACACCGCTGGTCGCCTCGGCATCCAGCAGTCGGATCACCACATCGTCGAAGCTGAAACCCTCGCCCACCACTCCGGCAGCCGCGGTCAGGCACACCGCAATGGTACCGTTGGCATCTATCGACCCCGACCGGCTATCACCGGCACCCACCTGTCCCTCGGCATCAACCGACACCAGCCGGGTGCGAGCACCGGCCAGATCCCGAGCATACACATCCAGGCGACCATTGCTGTCGGCGCCATCCAGCGAATCGGCGGCAGTGAACACCACATGCTCGCCATCGGCGCTGATCCGCGCTTCGGCGACATAACCCGGCGCCGGACCGCTGGCATCGCGCGAGACCAGCCAGGTTTCCCCCTGCGCGAGATCGCGCACGAAGATGCCGGCAGAGCCCTCCGCCAGACGGGCATCACTGCGGAAGGCCACGCGCAAGCCATCGCGACTGATGCTGGGCGTATCGCTGGTGACATCGGCCTCACCGCCATCGCTGGTCAACGAGACCCGCTGGATCTGACCGCCGGACACGTTCACACGGAAAACATCGGCAACACCATTGTCATCACCGCCAACCAGATTGCTGGCCCGGCTGGTGAACACCAGCCAGTTGCCATCGCCGCTGATCATCGCCTGTTCGCAGGCGGCATTGGCCTGCCCCAAGACTCCTTCCGACACCCGACGGGTTACCCCGGTCTGACGATCGTGCACAAAAACATCGGCAACACCGTTGGTATCACCCGCAACCAGATTGCCAGCACGGGAAACGAAGGCCACCAGCCGACCATCATCGCTGAGTGATGGCGATGAACTGGCGGCGTCGGCCTGGGAGCCATCAGAAGCAACGCTGACCCGACTGGTGCTGCCGCCGACGATATCGCGCACGAAGACATCGGCGAACCCGGCATCGTCACCGGAGACCAGGTTGGCGGCGTCGGACACGAAGGCGATCACCTGGGCATCGCCGCTGGCCGCGGGCTCACGGCTATCGCCCTGCCCCTGGCTGCCATCGGTGGCCACCGATACTCGCTGCAGGGCGTGACTACCGAGTTCGTAGCGGAAGACATCCTGCCAGTCATCACTGTCACCGGTCACCAGACCACGGGCGCGACTGGTGAACACCAGCTCCTCCCCAGCGCTGGCCAAGCACGCCTCGGCCACCACCCCCTGGTAGGAGGGCAGTACGGGCAGCACCACCGCGGTGCTGATCAGCTGCGGATCGCGCTCGCCGATATAGCGGACGGTCAGCGTCACGGTCGCCGGATCAGAGCGGTCCTGGCCATCGGAGACCACATAGGTGAAGCGGTCCACGCCCTGCCAGCCGTCCGGCGCGGTATAACTGAGGGTCGTCCCGGTGAGGGCCGACAACGTCCCCACTGCTGGTGGCTGCTCGACGCTGTAGCTCAGGGGATCACCATCGGCATCGTCTCCCTGCAGCAGAATGGTGATGGTCTCACCCTGATCACCACTCAGGGCGATATCCGCAGCCGTCGGCGCCGTATTCGGATCCGGCCGCTCCGGATCATCACCGCCACCCCGATCACACCCGGCCACGACCAGCACCAACACGACGACCCAACTGATATTCCGCACAAAACACCCTCCTGCTTGAAAGAGACGCCACCAGGGCTCCCGCCATTGCACGCGTTTTCCTGCTCCTTTGACACGGAGCAACCATGCTCGCTCGTACATGTCCTCGCAATCGCCACGTCAAGCAACCTCCAAACGCACAAATCGACAGCCACCCGAGGCCAATGGACCACACGCCAAAGGCAGCCCCACATCTGCCGCTTGAACCCCTGCCGCGCCCCACATCCAATCCGCCCCCCATGGCCAAGACCTCCGACCCCCTCGCCACACCGATGATGCAGCAGTACCTGGCCACCAAGGCCGAACATCCCGACTGTCTGCTGTTCATGCGCATGGGCGACTTTTTCGAGCTCTTTCTCGACGATGCTCGCGAAGCGGCGCAGCTGTTGGGGATCACCCTGACCTCGCGTAACAAAAACGAGGACAACGAGATCCCCATGGCCGGCGTGCCGCACCACAGCCTGCAGGGACATCTGCCCAAGCTGCTGGCAGCCGGGCGCAAGGTCGCGATCATGGACCAGTTGGAGGATCCCGCTCAGGCCAAGGGCTTGGTGAAACGCGGTCTGACCCGCATCATCACCGCCGGCACCCTGATCGACGAAGACGTCCTGGACGACGCCAGCGCCAATCTCCTGGTGGCGGTCACGGCCCTGGACGGCCTGCTGGGCCTTGCCGCCCTGGACGTTTCCACCGGACGCTTCACGGTCGAAGAAGCCGATGGCCCCGCCCAACTGGCTCTGGCCCTGGCTCGTCTCCAGCCAGCGGAACTCCTGCTGCCCGAGGCCCTGTACACCGAGCAGCTGGAGTCACAGCTCCAGCCCCTGTTCGGCAATAGCCCCATTCCGCCCCTGGCCAGCCTACCAGCCTATGCCTGGCAGCACGAGGAGGCCGTGCGCAGCCTGTGCGAGCGCCTGAAGGTCGCCAAGCTCGAAGGCTTTGGCATCAGCGCCGCAGAAACCCATTTACCAGCGGCAGCGGCGGCCGTGTGGCGCTACGCCGCCATGCAGGCCTGCAACGAGCTGAACCACATCCACGACCTGCGCCGACTCTACCATGGCGAGCACCTGGTGCTCGATAGCGTCTGCCGCCGCAATCTGGACCTGCTGCGGGCCGCCGACGGCAGCCGCCATGGCACCCTGTTCCAGGCGGTCAACCGCTGTCGCACCGCACCCGGCGCCCGCCTGCTGGACGATTGGCTGGCTCGACCCCTAGCCAGTCTGGAGCCGATCCGTGCCCGCCACGAGAGCGTCGCCTTCCTGCTGGCCGAGGACGGTCTGCGCGAGGACCTACGTGAGCAGTTGGCCGAGGTCTACGACCTGGAACGGCTGTTGGCCCGGGTCAGCACCGGCCGCTGCAACGGTCGTGATCTGGTGCAGCTGGGAGGTACCATCCAAGCCGCTGCCGCCTGCGCCGACCGCCTCATCGAAGAGCAGCTGCCACCCCTGCTGGCCCGCCTGCAGCGGCACCTGGCGCCACACCGGGATCTGGCCGAGCAACTCCGCAACACCCTGGTGGAAGTGCCCCCCCTGACAGTGCAGGAAGGCGGCATGATCCGCGAAGGCATCGACGCCGAAATCGATGAGCTGCGCAGCCTGAAGCAAGATGCTGGCACCTGGCTGGCCAACTATCAGGCGGTCGAGGCCGAGCGCTCAGGCATCCCCAGGATCAAGGTCGGCTACAACAAGGTATTTGGCTATTACCTGGAGGTCTCCCGAGCACACGCCGACAAGGTGCCCGACAACTTCGTCCGCAAGCAGACCCTGGTCAATGCCGAGCGCTACATCACCCCGGAACTGAAAGAATACGAAGACCGCGCCCTGGGCGCGGAAGATCGCATCCGAGCGCGTGAGTACGAGCTCTTCCTCGGCCTGCGCCAGACGGCCGAAGACGCGCTGGTGGAATTACACCAAGCCGCGGAGGCGCTGGCACAACTGGATGTACTGGCTGGCCTGGCCGAAACCGCTCGTCGCGGCGACTGGTGTTGCCCCACCGTGGACGAGAGCCGGATCATCCAACTGGATGGCGCCCGACATCCGGTGGTCGAGCGGGTCATCGGCCGCGAGGCCTTCATCGCCAACGACGTCACTCTCGACGGCCAGGCGCAGCTGGGGCCACGCCTGGGCCTGATCACCGGCCCCAATATGGCCGGCAAGAGCACCTACATCCGGCAGGTGGCATTGGCGGTGATTTTGGCCCAAGCTGGCAGTTTCGTGCCGGCAGCGGAAGCCCGCATCGGCCTGGTGGACCGGCTGTTCACCCGCATCGGCGCCGGAGACGAACTGGCTCAGGGCATGAGCACCTTCATGGTCGAGATGGCCGAAACCGCGGCCATCCTCTCTGGCGCTTCCTGCCGCAGTCTGGTGGTACTGGACGAGGTCGGCCGCGGCACCAGCACCTTTGATGGGGTTAGCCTGGCCTGGGCGATCACCGAGCACCTGCACGACCAGATCGGTTGCCGCTGCCTATTTGCCACGCATTATCACGAATTGACCGACCTGGCCGACGATCGCGACGGCATCGCCAACCTGACCGTGGCGGTCTCCGAACAAGACAACCAAGTTGCCTTTCTGCACCGCATCGTCCCCGGCGCTGCAACCAAGAGCTACGGTCTGCACGTCGCCAAGCTGGCCGGCGTACCAACAACGGTCATCACCCGGGCGCAGGCAGTGTTGGGCACCCTGGAGTGCAACAACGTCACCCTGACCGAAACCGAAGCCCATCCGCCGCGCCAGGTGCACGAGCAACCCATGCAGTTGAGCCTGTTCGCGCCCGGCGGCGACAGCCAGACCCTGAAGCGGCTGAAGGCCCTGAATGTCGACGAGGTCAGCCCGCGCACAGCCCTGGACCTGCTGTACGAACTGCAGCAAGCGGCGAAGGCGGAATAACCATGCGATTTGGTCTGCTGTGCCTGCTCAGTCTGACGCTGCCGGCGGTGGACTGGCAGGAGGTGCAGCACCAGCAGCTGCACCTCCACATTCCCGCCGATTGGATCGCCCTGGCCAGCGACTCCCCAGCGGTGGCTCGCTGGGGAGTCGTCGCCAGCGATGCCCAACACATCGACCAACTGACCGCCGCGCTGCCGCTGCCGCGCCTGGCGGCGGTCATCCGCGCCGACGACAGCACGGATCTGTGCGATGCCGTGACCAGCTTCCGCCAGCGTCTGCACCACGTGGCCCCCCAGGCCACATGCACAGAACGCTCCCCGCTGCAGCAGGCCGACCAGCGCTGGGCGCGGCTGGAGATCCTCCTGCCACGGCCAGAAAGCCACGTCCGCCAACGATTGTGGCTGCAACGGCTACCTGATGACCGCCTGTTGGTAGTCGCCCTGCACCTGGACCAGGTCTCGGCAGCTTGGCTGCAAATTTTTGAAACGAACCTGGTCTGGAAGCGTAAGACACAGTACTAAAACACTTTATCTGCCTGTGCGGACACCTAGAAACACGCGTTGATCCGGTCCCGGGATCAGCCGCGGCTTTCCTTGGGCTCGACCCGGCGTAACACATGGATCATACCCTGCTTATGCACATCCCGCTGCTGATTGGTGTCGTTACCCTGGTTCTCACCGCTCCGCTGCGCGGCGAGGAGGCGTGGCGTCACCTGGATCGGACCATGGATGCGGTCTGGTCGGAAAACGCCAGGGTCCAGGCCAGCGCCAGCCTATTGCTGAGCTGGGAGCAGTTGTTGGCAGATGCGCTCAACGCCGCGGTCTTCGCCGATCTGGATGCCACCCACGGCCTGGCGCAACGCGCCGAACGATTGCACTTCGAGTTGATCCCGCTGCAAACCGACCACCAGCACCTGTGGTTGTTACGCGACCGCGGCAGCGGTGGTCGAGGCCTGTACGTCATCCGCATCGGAGCCGCCATTCCCTTGGTGGTCATGGCGCCCGCCAGCCGCGATGCCCGTGGCACCGAGCGCTGCGCCATGCGCACCTTCTGGAGTAGCAAGGCCCGCCTGGTGGCCTGCGATACCGGTCCCGACCCCAGTCAGGGTGACGACCCCGACCCATTGCTCACCGCCACGGCACGGGCCTGCGCCCGTACCATGGAACGCTTGATCCTGCTGCAGTACTTGGGCACCGACACCGTGCGCACCAAGCTGGCCAGCCGTACCGCAGTGCTGTCAGGCGGTTCGCGCACCCCCGATACCGGCCTGGAGACCATCGGCACTCGCTTGGACGGACACTGGGCCCCGGTGAGCACGCTGTATTACCCACGCGACCTGGTCATTACCGGCCAGCTGACCGATCCACGCAACCAGGTGATGCGCCGCTTCCCGCAACATCGCTTCATCATCTGCAACCTCAGCCCGCAGCTGCGCACCGAACTCCTGGACGGCGATCCCGGTTTGTTCGATCTGCAGATCGTGCTCGGGTTCGGCGCACCGTAACTGGCGCCTGGTGCCGTTCGGCGTGTTCTGCCGCGACGACGACCGATACGACTGGTGACAGCAGGCAAGCAGGTATCGACCCCACCCATGGATAGCGACGAGCAGATCCCCTCCGACCGCAGCCTGCATAAGCAAGATTGAGGCTTCCCTCACAGCGCCCGTTCAAGCCGCGCAGCGGCGCGAAGCCGGGGCGGTTCGGAGAGGGCGGAACGGAATGCTCGGGACAATCGAGCGAAGCGAGCAAGGTCCGACCGAGGCCGTGGGGGTGTGCGCCGGAGGCGCGAGGGGGCAACGCCCCCTCCGATGGACGAGTCAGGATTGAGCGAGCCCTTCTGCCGTGGTCAACACGACCCGATTCAACGGCGTTTATACCCCTGCAGCCAGCCATACAGCGCATTGCCCGGGCATTGGCTGGCGGACAAGTCGCGGTGGCCAAAGATCAGGCGCTTGGGAATGCCGTAACGCTGGCGTTTCTCGTCCAGGAAGGCCTCCAGAGCGACCAGCTGTTTGCCATTGGGCAGCGTGCGATTGAAGTCGCCGATCACCGAGATGCCAATGTTGTTGCGATTAGCGCCACGGGTGTGCGCACCCTGGTATTGCAGCGGCCGGCCCTCGTACACCCGGCCGTCGCGGCCAACCAGGAAATGATAGCCGATCGCCGCCCACTTGCGTTGGTTGCGGTGGTAGTTCTCGATCGCCTGCACCACCTCCAGGTCCGAGCGCTTGCTGAGCGAACCGTGCTCGCCGGTATGATGCACTGTGATGCGGTGCACGCCGCCCATCAGGCGGTGATTGGAGCGCACCGAGGCCTTGGTCCACTGCCGCCGACGCACCAGGCGATAGCCACCACGAGACCGGCGTGGGACCGTTTTGGCTGGCGCCGGAGCATTGATGATGTCGGCCAGCGGGTCGACACGCAGGCTCTGCACGCCGGGCAGGCGCAGCTTCTGATTGATTTTGATGATGTTGCTATGCAGACCGTTGGCGGCGGAGATCTCTTTAACCGTCAGACCGCTGCGGCGGCTGAGGGAGGAGAGCGTGTCCCCCTTCTCGACGGTGTAGATCAAACCTGCCAAGGGGGCTGGCGCGGGCGCCCCGACCGGCCGAGCCGAGGAACTCCGGCGGCCAGTGCAGGCCTGCCCAAACAGGCCCAGGCCCACCAACAGCATGCTTCGTCGACTAATCCGTCCGGGCATGGAGCCATGCTGGAAGCCCGCCGGGCGGCTGCAAGGTAGGGCCATGCAACAGCCTCCCCATGACCGACTCGCCACCGTCGCCAAAGCCGCGACGCGCCGCTGGCGCCGCCAAGCCGACCTGCTGGGCCTGCTTCGACTGCTGCTGGTGCTGGCCGCCCTGGTGGTCGGCTATCGTTTCCTGGCTGGCGATGGCCTACCAGCCCTGCTGGGCCTGCTGGTCAGTGGCCTGGCCCTGGGAGCCGTCTCGCTCATGCTCGGACGCCGCCTGGATCAAGCCCGCCTGCAGGAAGCCCTGGTCCGTCGACATAGCCAGGGTCAACAGCGTCTGGCCGGCAACTGGCGGCACGGTCAAGCCGATGGCAGCACCTACCTGGATGCCGGCTGGCATCCCTATGCCCGTGATCTGGACGTGGTCGGCCCCTGGAGCCTGTTCGAATTATTGAACACCACCGGGAGCGAACTCGGTGGCCAGCGGCTGATCAGACGCCTGCTGGATGACCAACCCGGCCTGGCCGACACCACCCTGGTCCGTCGTCTCCAGTCAGAACATGCCTGGCGCGAGATATTGGCTGCGCAGCTCAGCCTGGCACCCGGCGCCGATGGCCTGGACAGCTGGCAACAGGAACCCAAATCGATCGCAACCTGGTGGTCCATCCTGACCTGGTGTCTGCGCCTGCTGGTTCTGGCACTGCTGGTCGCGGCCTGGTGGCAGAGCGGCATCCCCGGCGCCATCGTGGTCGGCATCCTGTTCGCTCTCATACTGACCCCGCTGAACGAATCGTTTGGTGGCCGCTTGCCAGCGGGCGATCCCGACGGCCTGCGTCGTCGAGTGGAAGCCTGGAGCGAAGCCGCTCGACACGTCTGCCGCACGGAGCTCATCGACACCACGACAAAAGCCGAAATGACAACCTGGCTGACGACCCTGGAAGCCAGCCGCAGCCTGGCCGGGGCTCTGGCGGCGCGCGCCAATCCCCTGTGGCGGTACCTGGTGGCCCCCTTGTACCTGGCCGATGCCAGCCTGGTCGAACGCCTGCGCCGCTGGCAGCGGCAACACGCCCGCGCCCTGGCAAGTGGTCGCGAGCAGTTGGCCGATGTCGAGGTACAAAGCGCCATCGCAACCTACGCCGCCGAGCAGGGCGGCTGCTGGGCCGAGGAAGCGGAAGCCGCGCAACCCTTGTTCGATGCCAGCGAGCTCGCTCACCCCTTGCTGCCGCGGCAACAACGCATCAGCAACCCGGCCCGATTGGCCACAGACGAGGTCCTGTTGCTGACCGGCGCCAACGCCTCCGGCAAAAGCACCTATCTGCGTACCGTCGGCCTAGCGGTATTGTTGGCGCGTATCGGCGCTCCGGTGCCAGCAGCCAGTTGTCGGCTCCAGCCCATGCGCCTTGCAGCGGTGATGCGGGTTCAGGACGACCTCCACCGTGGCCTGAGCCGCTTCCAGGCCGAGGTTGGCCAGCTGAAGGCAGCCTTGGACCATGCCGCTGAAGGCACCAGCCCGGTACTCTTCTTCTTCGATGAGATCCTGGCCGGCACCAACAGCCGCGAGCGCCACCTGGGCACCGCCGCCATCCTGAAGCATCTGGCCGGCCAACCCGCTGCCATTCTGGTCACCACCCACGATCTCGCCCTGGCCGAACTGGCCACCGAACAAGCGGAGCGCATCCACTTGGCCCATTTCGCCGACCGTGCCGCCGAAGACGCAGAAGACGTCGCCTTCGATTACCACCTGCGCGAGGGGGTCCTGGCCAGCACCAACGCCCTGAAGGTGATGCGTGCCGCCGGCTTACCGGTGTGACGGCGTTTAGGGTGCGGAAAGAAATAAAGGTAGCAGATCGCGCAGAGATTTTGTCGATTTTTCAAGGCGCGAAGAGCGAGCATATCGAGTATATGTAAGCGATAAGCAACGCAGAAGGGCGGCAAAAGATCAAGTGAGACGCTACCTTTATTTATTGACGGGCCCTTAGTCCGGACGCTTGCCGGGATCCAGATAGGCCTCCGGCCGCGGTGGCCGCGAGCGGGCGTACCAAATCAGGCCGAAGCCGATCAACCACATGGGCATGGAGAGCGCCTGACCCTTACTGAGCCAACCGAAATACAGCTCGTAACCGAAATCCGGCTGCCGCCAGATTTCGCTGATGAAGCGGACGATGCCGTAGCTCAGTACCATCACGCCGACACTCAATCCCGGACGCCGATGCCGTTTGTGTACGTACAGGCTGATCAACAACACCACCACGCCTTCCAGGAACATCGCATAGAGCTGGCTCGGATGGCGTGGCTGGACATTGGCCTGCATCCAGGCAATCCATTCGGCGCTGCCGCGTTCCAGGTCGCTCGGCACCATGACTCGAGGCTCCTGATAATGCACCGAATCGGGAAAGATCACCGCCCACGGCACGGCGCTCACCCGGCCCCAGAGCTCGCCGTTCCAGAAATTGGCCAAGCGACCGAAGATCACGCCGATCGGGATCACCGTGGCCAAGGCATCGGCCAGGGCCGGAATGGAGCGGCCGCGTCGCCAGCCCCATAGCCAGACGGCGATCGCCATGCCGATGGCACCGCCATGCGAGGCCATGCCGCCTTCGTGCACCGCCAAGACGCCCCAGAAGGGCACGCTGCCGCGGAAATCGACAAAAAGTTGTGGGTCATAAAACAAACAAAAACCCAGACGTCCGCCGGCCACCATACCGATCCCAGCCCAGGTCACAAAATCCTGCACCTCGTCCGGATACAAGGGAGAACGCCCCTGCTGCGACCAACGCTTGATCAGCCAGTAGCCCCAAAGGATGCCGACCAGGTAGGCCAGACCGTACCAACGCGGACCCCAACCGCCGATTTGGAAGATAAAAGGGTCGAGGTCGTGAACCCAGAAATCCATGCCGTCTCCTCGCACATACGCATAGTCGCCTGGGCCACAGGTGGTCAATGCCAGCACAAGCAGCGCGAGCGATTGCGCTACCTGCCGACAGCCCACCATGGGCCGCCCTATGACAGCAGGTGATACCTTACAAGCCGCATGCGCGGCGGAGTTGGCAGAACTGGCCGGCCAGGGCCGTTTACGGCAGCGGCCGGTCTTTGATGGCCCTGACGGCCGGGTGCTCAGCATCAAGGAAGGCAGCAGGCGCCGCAAACTGCACAACTGGGCCAGTAACGACTACCTGGGTGGCATCGAACGCATCCAGATTCGCAATGGTGCAACCCGAGCACTACGGCAATACGGCCCCGGGGCTGGCGCCGCCCGTCTGTTGGCCGGTGGCTCGCGCCTGCATCGGCGCCTGGAGCTGCGCCTGGCACAGTGGCTGGAACGCCAAGACACCCTGCTGACCAGCACCGGCTTCCAGGCCAATCTGGCGGCCATCACCTGCCTGGCCGATAGCAACGAGGATGTCATCATCTGTGATCGGCTCTGCCATGCATCCACGTACGACGGCATCCGCCTATCCGCCGGGCGCATGCTGCGATTCCGGCACAACGACATGGCGGATCTGGATAAACAACTGCAACGCGCCGACAACGCCCGACGCAAACTGGTCTGCGTCGAAAGCGTCTACTCCATGGACGGCGACGAAGCTCCCCTGGCCGACATTCGCAAGCTGTGCGATCGCCACGACGCCATCCTGCTGGTGGACGAGGCGCACGCGATCGGCGTATTCGGCCCCGGCGGTCGCGGCCTGTGCGCCGAAACCGGCGTACACGCCGATGTCATCATCGCCACCTGCTCCAAGAGCCTGGCCGCCCAGGGCGGTTTCATCGCCGCCGATGCCTCGGTGGTGGAATGGCTGGTCAATCGCGGCCGCAGTTTCATCTATTCCACCGCGCCGGTACCGGCCGCAGTGGGCGCAGCCATCGCCAGCCTGGACCTGCTGAAGCACAAACCCGAAATGCCGGGACAATTAGTACAAAGGGCGATGACTCTCCGCGCCCAGTTACGACAACAAGGCTGGCAGGTTCCCGAAGGTCGCAGCCCCATCGTGCCGGTGATCATCGGCGATGAGCAGAACACCCTGGAACTGGCCGGAAAACTGCGCGAGGCCGGACATTACGCACCGGCCATCCGCCCACCAACGGTCCCGGCCGGCGCCTGCCGTCTGCGCCTGACCGTGACCTTGGGGCATAAGGATTCGGATATCCAGCGTCTGGCCAAAGTGATGGCACAGCAACGACAAGCCCGGTAAGCATCCTTCAGAAAGCAGTCCCTGGGAGCGTTTTCCGGACGCTTATTTCTTGAACATATCACCCATCTGCTCAGGGCTGACGCTGCCGAAACCGCCACCGGCATCCAGCACCGTGCCGGCCAATTCCTTGGCTGCTGGGGTGCCCAGCAAAGTACAGCAGTCGGCGGTGTCGGCGGTCTCGAACACCTTCAGACCCTGGGCCTGCACCTGCTCGACGCCATCATCCAATTTGCTCATCAAACTGGAACGGGTCCACGCGATATCGATACCGGTGTAGCAGCCGCCCTTGCGATTGCCGTATTCGTTCTGGCCCTGGATCACCAGTGGCCGTAGCGCCTGCTTGCTGGCGGGATACAGGCCAGAACCCTGCAGCCGGCCATCGTTGGGCGAGAGTGGCACCACCACGTACCAGGGCTCCTTGCGCGGCGCCAGACGGCAATGCCGGACACAGAGGTGATAGACGCCAAACACGTTGATGCTGAACACCCGAGCGTAGTCCTCAGGCTTGATACCGAAGAACAAGGTCGCGTGGTTGATCGCAGCAAAGGGATAGACATGACTGAAAGCCAGACCCTGGCCCTTGATGTGCTCCAACAGCGCATCCACCTGCGCCAGATCGCCCTGGTTGACCTGCGCCGGCAGGGCCGCACCGGCCTCGGCGTCCTGGACCAGCTGCTCAGCCGTGGCAGTAATACGCGCCAGATCGCGGCTGCCGGTAATCACCACCTTGGCCCCGCCCTGGCAGAAATTCCGCGCAATCGCATAGCCGATAGAACCCGGGTCCGAAGCACCGGTCACCAAGACCACGGCATCGGCAAAGGACACGCCATCAGCCGCGGCTGCCATTAGCGAGGGAAAGCGGGCGTCATCCACCAGAAGGGCATCCACCTGCGCTTGCCAGGTACCGGTTTGGCCGCTCTCGATCCAGGTTCCGAAGGCTGCTGACATGTTGACTCCTTGTCGTTGCTGCAAACAGGAGGGGATAGGGCTACCGCTTGAACGGGCAAGCAGCAGCAAGCCTCGGCCAGGCCAGCAAGCCCCGGCCACGCACGGGATCGGCTGCTCCAAGAGAGCACAGCCAGATCACGGCAGAGTTCAATGACGAGCTGAACGTCGCAACTGCGTCATGGCCAAACGCGTCGGCATGCTGGCATCGGGATGCTCTGCGAAGTAGGCATCGCGCCTACGGACCTCTGCCAGCTGTGACTCCGTCATGCCTGCGATGGCATTCTCCTCCAGCTGGTCTCAGATCGCCTCGACCAACCAGATACGCTCTGATGAGCCGAGGATCAGAAAGCTGCAGCTGGAAATCTGCCATGCACACGTATCAGCTACAAGGCGTCATGCTCGTGCCTCGTCGTAAGCAATTTGTTCCGTCCAACCCACCGTGGGTGCATTGCATCTCTCGTTGTATTCGTCGAGCGTTTTTGGCTGGTCAGGATCACGATGGTCGCGATGTTGAGCACCGTAAGCGTTGGATTAAACATCGTTTACGACTGCTTTCCCAGGCAGCAGCGTTTGATATCGAGGCACTGGTCGTGCTTAGCAACCACATCCATATTGTTGGTCGTATCCGTCAGGACCGTGCGCGAACGTGGTCTGCCCGGGAGGTGGTACGCCGTTGGCTAATGAGTATCTGTCCGAGGGGTCCATCACTCGCATCACCCTGGCCGGGGCGGCCCGA
>CAYONM010000083.1:0-14290 GCA_964405325.1 uncultured candidatus Brocadiaceae bacterium
CAGGACCAAAAATCGTCTGCGCCTGGCTCGACCTGAGTTTATAGAGGTGCCCTGACCAGGAGACTCATTCCATGCGTATAACGATGCTGGTGCTATTGACCCTGGCCCTGACGGCCAGCGAACGACCCGATGTCCTGATGATCATCGTCGATGATTTGCGTGACTGGACGGGCGACGCCGGCACCCAGCCCCAGGGGGTGCGACCACAGCATGATGTACCTGGGCCATTCCCGAGGCCACCCCGTTGGGCTTGAATAAGCGGAGAACGGGCTCTGCTTCGCAAGGGTTTATGGGGCCAGCACTGGGCAAGCGACCGCCTTGCTGATGTCACCGATGCCGCTGCGGTTCCAGGCTTCGATACGGAACCAATACGGCAGATCGCGATGCAGGCAGTGGAGCGTGACGGCGGTCTGATCGTAGATCAGCTGGCTGCAGTAGCACTGGTCCGGCCGCACCCCCCAACGCACCAGATAACCACAGGCACCAGGGGTCGAACGCCAATGCAAATGGGCACTGCGCGGGTCGGTCTGATCACGTTCCACGGTCAGTCCGTCGACCGCAGCTGCGGGTGAGCCCTCGGCCAAACCAAAAACCCGCAGCACCGTTCTGTGATGAAACAGTTGACAGAGCAGTCGTCACTATAACCTCCTGCCCCTCCCAAGGAGCGCACCATGAAGATGTACGTCCGTAATTCATCGCTGAAGCACCGCCGCATGACTGGTTTCCGTCGTCGTATGCGTAGCCACGCTGGCCGTAGAATCATCAATCGCCAGCGCGCCACTGCCTGTGGCACCGTAAAGTGGAATCGCCGCTAATACCGATCAACGCGTACTGAAGCATCGCACCACACGCCGGCTGCCTGCCGGCGTGTTGCCGTTTAAGCCGCTGCACCCAGGCTCACGCATGCGAGCCCTGCTCCTCTGCCTGATACTTCTTGGCCTGTTGGCACAAGTGCTGCAGATCCCCGCCCCCTTGGCTTTGGTGCATATAGGCCGATACCGCCTTGCCGGCCGATACCTGCAGCATCATCTGCAGCCTGCATGTGGACCCGAGCACCGGGCCGGTCCTGGTCAGTGCTTGGATCGTCGACCGGTCTGGCGACCGCCACTTTCAGCAGTCCCATCCTCAGGCTCTCGAAGCAGGTCGACATTTGCTGCGCTTCGAGCGTAATACCAACTGGACCGGCAACGGACGCCGTTCCACCGCCGCTGATTGGGCCGCTTGCCAGCGCTTCGGCATCACCCTCTGCGCCACGCAGTCTGGGCAGCCTGGGCAAGCCGGTCTTTGCCACTGAGTTTGGTGGCCGGGAAAAGGACGGCCCCCTGGCCAAGGCGGAGACCGAAATCCGCATCGGCCATTGGGCTGGCCTGGTCGCTGGCCACACCGTCGCCCCCTTCTGCTGGTGGCATCAATGGGTCGACCAGACCGAAACCTACGCCCCTACCGCGCCATCGCTGCCTTGGTTGCTGGCGAGGACCTGCGCAGCAGCAAAGCCCGCAGCCTACACCTGAACATCCACGACCCCCTGCCACTCTGGAACCGCGCCTGGGCCCGCCCTGGCCGCATCCTCGGCTACCTGCTCTGCAAGACCTGGGCCACCAACTACGAGCAGACCCCGGCCCACCAGAACACGGCCATCGACATCAGCAGCCAGATCAAGGCCGGCGATCTGGAAATCCCGTGGTGGCAAGCAGATAGCGGCGAGATGATCTGGTCCAGCCGCTGGCAGCACCCAGGCGGTGCCCTGCAGCTGCCGGTACCCCCCCCTCCGCTGGCATCTGGGCTTCAAACTGATCCACCACGATGCAACGGCCGACTGAGCGGCGGACACTCTGTCAGGACGGGCGGGGCGGGGCGTCTCCTATCCGACTTGTCGACTTGTTCGATGAGAAAACACGACATCCTGTGCCGCCCTTACAAAGGTGATGACATGGCTCGAATTCTAATCCGTAGCTTACTCCTCTTGCTGGCAATCACACCGGTCTGGTGCGCCGCTTCTGTATTGACGGTCGCAGGCACAGATGGCACCTACAACACTGGAAGCGAACTCGTTATTAGTGTTGAGTTCAGCGAAGCCGTATTCGTCACTGATACACCAACCTTGAAACTGCAATTCGACGACGAGACCGCACCTGCCGCTTATGTCACAAGCAGTGCCCTCAATACAATTCTGTATTTTTCCTATATTGTTCAAAGTCAAGACACGAGCGCGGACCTTGATTACGCCTCAATAATAAGCCTTACCGGTACCATCAAGGATGGCAGCGACGCCGCTGCCAGTCTCATCCTTCCTGCCCCCGGGGCGGCCGACAGCCTATCTGACACCTCCGACATCATCGTCAACCCTGCCAGTGCCACCCCACCAGCTGTCAGCAGCGTCACTTCGACTGATGGCATTTATGCAATCGACGAAACGGTCACCATCACCATCACCTTCGACCAAGCGGTCGATGTCGTGGGAACCCCCCACATCGTTCTCAGCAATGGGAGCACGGCAGCTGCCACTGCCCAAACCGACACCGACACCGTCAACTTCACCTACACGGTTGCCGCTAATGACAACAACACCCCATCGTTGAACAATAGCGCCAACATTATATTGGAAGCCGCCGAAGAAATCTACGCTACCGGCGATTCCAGCAATGATTCCAACCTCTCTTTGAACGGCTTCTCCCTTTCAGATAGCTACAACATCACTATCGACGCCACGCCACCAACCATGAATTCCGCCGCCATCACCAACACTGACGGGACCTACGGCATAGGCGACACCATCACCATCAAAATCAATACCAGCGAGGATGTGACCGTCACCGGCTCACCAACACTCCTACTGAGCAATAACAGCTCTGCCACCTACGATGCTATCGAGAGCGAGAGCGACACGCTCTGGTTCAACTATGTCATAGCTGCAGGTGACACCAGCACAGACAGTTTGGCGATCGCATCAACACCTCTGACCGGCATCATCATCGACATCGCCGGCAACGCTATCACCAACGACAACTCCAATCTCACGCTGACCAAGACCATCAGCATCGATGCCACAGCACCCACGATCTCCACGGTCACGGCCGCATTTGACGAGAACACCATCTATGGCATCGAGCAAAGCATCGACTTCACGGTGACCTTCGACGACGAAGTCAGCATCAATAAATCTGGCGGAACGCCTGCGCTGCAGTTGACCAACAACGCCAGCGCTCCCTTCGCCAGCAGTTCGACAGCAGACGGTGTCACCACGGCCATCTTCCGGTACACCGTCAGCGAAGGCGACACCGATACCGCTGCGGTTAATATCAAAACCAGTGCCAACGAAACCATCGAACTCAATGGCGGCAGCATTACCAACACGGCGGGCAATTCACTCGATCAGAGTTCGGCCACCACGGCTCTCCCCAACGACATTACAATCGATGCAACCAAACCAACCATCACAGGAGTCAGCACAACCCAAACTGATACCATTGGCATCGATAAAACCATCACCTTCACGGTCACTTGCTCCGAGAACATTGGCACCATCAGCGGAAGTCCCGAATTTGCGCTCAGCAACGGCGGCACGGCCGTTTACGACAAAAAGGACGAAAACGATGCCTCGAAGCTGATCTTCGCGTACACGGTTGCAGATGACACCAGCCACACGACCAGCGACCTGACCATCGAAGCCGCCAGCGCCATAGTGCTCGGGGGGGGAAGCATCACCGATGCTAACGGCAATGCCCTGCAACCTGGTTTGCCACAAACCCCCTTCAATGTCAACGTCGACGCCACCAGACCGACCATCGTCGTCGTCAGCTCGGACGCCACTGGTATCCAAGAAGCCGGCACCACCATCGCTATGACCATCGATTTTTCAGAAGCCCTCGTCGTCACGGATTTAGGTGATGGCGAGGATGGCACCTTGACCCTCAGCCTTAACGCCAGCGCCCAGAGCAAAGCCGAATATCAAGGCGTCGCTGCCGCTGACAGTTCGATCCTGGAGTTCACTTATACCTTTACCGGCGGTGACCAGACCAACTCGCTGGATTATTCCGACACCAACGCATTGGCGCTTGCCGATGCCACCATCACAGACAGCGCCGGCAACGATGCCGTGCTCTCTCTGCCTAGCCCGAATAGCTCAGGAAGCCTGGGAGACAGTACTGATATTTCCATTCAGGACGGCACCGCACCAACCATTGATCGATTCACGGCGAACACACTCCAGGGCTCCTTTAAGGAAGGCAATAAAATCAGCATCACTGTTCATTTTGATGAGAACATTGACACAAGCGGCGTTCCCAAACTCGGCCTCCTGACCAACCAATATGACGACCAGCCACGGGTCACCTACGCCTTGTTCGAAGACCAGGGCGATGACTGGCTGGAATTCCTCTACACGGTCGAAATCGGCGATGAAACCGATCGTTTGGACGTGTACGAATTACTGATGAATCATGGCACGATCACCGATGCCGCCGATAACCCCTTGGCTGATCTGGTTGACCGGGATGACGACAAGGTGCTGCCACGCAGCAAGACGGTTGGCGACGAAACCATCTCGATTTTCCCCCATGGCACCAACGAAACGGGCAGCCTGGCACAGGGCTACGAGTTGCGACTCGATACCTTGAAGCCGACCGCGACCAGGGTTTATGCCACAAGCGACAGCTATAAAACCAATGACCGAGTCGAATTCTCTGTAGAATTCAGTGAGATAGTTCGTTTCACCAGCTCATCCCCCAGGCTCTCCCTGGAAACCGGATCAGGCAGCACACGGGAAGCAGCCTACCTACGCGGCAACGGCACTAATAAACTGGTTTTCGATTACACGGTCATGGCCGATGACAGCAGCGAAAATCCCATCGATGTTAGATCGGAAGCAAACGGACTCAGAGGTATAATCAAGGATCGCGCTGACAATATCGGAGAAAACAATCTTCCCTACGGCACCACCAACCCCAACGCCCTACCAGAAAGCCGCGTCTTTTTCAACGAATCCGATCCGGACATCCTCTCAGCATCGGCCCCAGCCGACCGCTACGGCATCGGCGACGAGATCGAGATCAGCATCACATTCTCTGAACCGATGGAATTGTGGAACACCACGACCGACAGCTCGGTAATCGTCGACGACGCCTACCTCGCCGGCACCAGCGACGACCAGAAGCCGGTGTTGCTGGTAGCCCTGGGCGCTGCCGATCATCCCGGCAGAGCAGTGCTGGATCCGGCCAGCGTCGATGATGGCGATCCGGAGATATGGATTTTCACCTATGTGGTTCGCGAAGAGGATTCCCTCGGTGCAACCGAGAAGACCCTGGATACCACCGACACGATCAACTATCCCGATACCTGGGTCATCCGCGACATCGCCGGTAACGTATGGAGCTCCAACGACCAGGTCGACAAGAGCGGTCTGACCGATGCCAAAATCGACACCACCCGCCCGACGGTCACCGGAATCGAGGCCCGCAGCCTGGCCGCCACTTACCTGCAGGGCGATACCATCGACATCGCAGTACTGTTCTCCGAAGATGTGCGCGTGTCCACCGGGACCCCCACCCTACAGCTGCAACTGGATCAGGAAGGTGGCGAAAACAGTGACGGCATCGCCATTGCCGCGTACAATTCGGAGCTGTCAGCACCGGAACAGGATCCGGACAGCGAGGAGCCGGTTTACGACAACAAAATTGTCTTCACCTACACCGTGCAAAACGGTGATCTGGCCCAGCTGTTGGATATCACCGGCACCGATGCCTTGATCGCCAGCGATGGTTCCATCGAGGACCTGGCCGGCAATGGCCTGCTGCAAGCCGGCATGACCCTGCCGGAGCCCGGTGCGGATGGCAGCCTGGCCGCCTCCAGCATGGTGGTCGACGGCGAAAGCAGCGGCACCGGCAGCAGCTTCGAGGCCCTGGCGGCCGAGCTGAATGCGGTCTCCATCTCCGCCGGCTGGGAAGCCAGCCTGGAGTTGGCCTTGAATTCTGGCTGGGAAATCACCGACAGTCAGGTGGAGATCCTGTCCGATACCAAGAATCTCCTGCAGATCAGTCATGGCCCCAGCTCCGGCGGTGCCGGCAAGTGGTTGCTGACTTTGTCGGTGGCCGAAGACACGGTACTCCCGACCGGCGAACATATTCTGGCCAAGATCTCCTGCACCACCAAACGGCCGGGCACCAGCAACCAACGCCGGTATGAACGCCTGCTGGTCCTGTACATCAACACCGGAGGACGCTCCTGATGGCTTTCGCCAAGACCTGGTTGCTGCCCAGCCTGACCCTGGCAGCCCTGACCGCCTGTTCCTCCGGCTCCGGTTCGCTTGGCGGTTTGCCGAATGATCCGGACAAGGACAGCGATGACGACTTCGCCAACAAACCGGCGGTCTACCAACTCGATCTGGCCGATGGCAACAAGAACGGTCGCAGCGATATCGTCGGCAGCGATGACCGCCACGCCGTGTTCGTCAAGGTGAGTGGCGCCGAAAGTGTCAGCCTGCACACCGCCGACAGCCTGGGCCCCACCGGCGTGGTGGAGAGCGGTACCACCCCCAACTCGGTGCAGAGCTTCTATATCATGCATGAGGAACTGACCCAGGCCCAGTGGCAGACACTGGTGCAACAGGCACCCGGCAGCGGCGTGCAAACCAGCCCCTGGAACCAGGTCAAACCCAGCGGTAATTTCGGCGGTACCGGCGACGACCTACCCGCCTATGGCTTGAGCCACGAGAACATCCAGCAGCTGCTGGATACCTGGAACACGACAAACGAACAGCGGGGCGTGAAACTGCGCCTGCCCACCGCCAGCGAATGGGAGTATGCCTGCGTCGGCGGCGAGCAGCACGCCGGTCAACGCTACGCCTGGGGCGAGAGCACCAGCCCCGACGGCTTGGCCGAATGGGCCCTGGTCGCCGAAACCAAAAGCGGCAACGGTCCGCGCAGTGCCACCAGCGGTACCGCCAATGCTCTGGGCCTGCGCAATATGCACGGCAATGTCTGGGAATGGATCGGCGAGAGCGCCGCCGCCAGCCTGCGCGGCGGCTCCTGGGCCGATCCGGTGCAGGGTGCACACGTCAGCAATCGCATGAGCATCGATCCACTCACCCCCTACGCCACTGCCGGCGTCCGCCTGGTGCTGGAGCCGGACGAACCGATCCCCGAACCGGATCCGGTCGATGAGCCGGATGACAGCGATGATGACAACCCGGATGATAATGGCGATGACCCGGACAGCACCCCCTGATGGCGCAAGCCCTGCGATTGGCCGCCTTACGGTACAAACCGGGCGCCGCCCGGAGCCCACGGGCTCGATCGTATCGGTCGGCGCCCGGTTTTGACTCTTACATCGAGGGGCAAGCCCCTCGGACCCCGAAGCTGAGCCCGCAAAAACAACTTTTTCTGCTCGAAGTTTTTGCGAGCTCAGCTTACAAACCGGGCGCCGCCCGGAGCCCACGGGCTCGATCGTATCGGTCGGCGCCCGGTTTTGACTCTTACATCGAGGGGCAAGCCCCTCGGACCCCGAAGCTGAGCCCGCAAAAACAACTTTTTCTGCTCGAAGTTTTTGCGAGCTCAGCTTCTAATGCAGACGAGACGCCTGCGCTACCAGGAGCATCGCGCCCGACCAGCCCACAACCCATTTTCACTACGCAAAGATCGACTCTCCCCATGCCCATCCGTTCCTTCCTGCTCGCCCTGTTCGCCACAACCCTGTTTGCTGCCAGCACCCCTGACGAGGCCAAGCTGATCGTCCGTGGTGAGTTGCGCGGCAGTTCTTGGCGCCTGAACGCCGGCAATGCCGTTGCCCTGGACAGCATCCGCCTGAAGGGCATCCCCGATAACGACGAAAAACGCGACCTGAACAAGCAAGCCGGCATCCATGTGGGCGTGGAGCGAGCCTGGTGGAAGGTGGGCGTGAGTCACCTGGGCTGGGTACAGTGCCTGGGCCTGTCTTACGACCGCCACCGCGGTGACGACCGTATCGGCGCCGGCGTGTATCTGAATGACCTGGCGCTCACCTACCGCGCTGGCCTGGTGATGCGCTGGCACAGCGAATACGGCAACTGGCTGGGCCACGAGGGCATCCAGATCGAATTGGCGCCCACCCTGTCTGTGGGCGGTGGCTTCGTGGACTACAACAACCAACCGGATTCCGGCTGGGGCGCCACCGGCAAGCTGGGCGCCCGCCTGGACCTGATCGGCCTGGTCCGCGGCAACTTCCTGTGGTCCGCGGCCTTTGGGTACGAAGCCGGCCGCGCCTACCTGGACTGGGACAACACCGACGGGGCCAGTGTCGATCTGGGCGGGCCCTACCTGCGGCTCGGAGCTGGTTGGCGATTTTGATACTCGCAAGCGAGACCGGCTGTTGACCAAACCCATCGCACGCGGTTGACCACGTCCCATCTCTGAAAACACCTTCGGCACACCTCATGCGTAACCGATACTCATAACACGAGGTCGTACCCATGATGGACAACTTGTTCTCAGCAGGACTACGCTCTGTCAGCATTGGGCCCATGGGCTGACCGTCATGCTGATCAGTACCGCCAGTAGTCACCTGACCACCCTCGCCTGCCTGGGCGAACGGCCACCGCTGTTTCGCGAGGCTCTGCATGTGGGGCGGCCAAATCTTCCGGATCGCCACCAGCTACATCAGCGCCTGGACGATATGCTGGACCGACGCTGGCTGGCCAACTTCGGCAGCTACGCGCAGGCCTTCGAGGCAGCCATCGCCACTACCTGCGGCTGTGCGCATGCCGTCAGCACCTGCAATGGCACCATGGGCCTGATGCTGCTGGCCAAGGCCCTGAACCTGCAGGGTGAGGTGATCGTTCCGGCCTTTACCTTCGCCGCCACCGCCCACGCCCTGGCCTGGCTGGGTCTGGATGTGGTGCTGGTGGATGTGGATCGCCACCGTCACCACCTGGATCCACGCGCCGTGGCAGCCGCCATCACGCCCCGCACCAGCGCCATCCTGGGAGTCCATCTCTGGGGCCGACCCTGCCCCCACGCCGCCTTGCAGGCGCTGGCCCAAACGCATCGGCTGCCGCTGATCTACGATGCCGCGCATGCCTTCGGCAGCGCGGGTATTGGCCACATGGGCACAGCCGCGGTACTCAGTTTCCATGCCACCAAACTGATCGGCGCTGGCGAGGGTGGTGCCGTGATCTGCAACGATCCGGATCTGGCCCATGCCATACGTTGTCTGTCCAATTTTGGCTTCGATGGTAACCGCGATGCCCCCGTCGGCCTAGGCATCAACGGCAAACTCGATGAATTTTCGGCTGCCTTCGGCCTGGGCATGACCGAGGTCATGCCCGCGTTGCAGCGTCGCATCCACCAACAACACTGCTGGTATCGACACCGCCTGCATCGCATCCCTGGTCTGCATGTTTGCCGCGGTGGGCCGGGCTGGAATCATCACTATCTGGTGATGGAGGTGGATCCGGAGGAATTCGGCCTGAACCGTGACTACCTGCAGCAGGCACTGCATGCCGAAGGCATTCTCGCCAAGCGCTATTTTTCACCAGGTTTGCATCGGGTCGAACCCTACCGATCCAAACAATATGCCTGTCCGACGAGTGACCTCCTTAGCACACGCCTGCTGCAACTTCCGCTGGGCGGCTCCATCGATGATCAGATCATCCACCAGATCAGCGAAGTCTTCATGGTGGCACACAAGCGCGCCAGCGAATTGCGCAGTTGGCGCCGCAGCGCCTGATCACTCTACCTGGTTGATCTGCACCAGACTGCCACCCGGTAGGTGCCAGCGCACCAAGGCCGGCAGGTAGGGCGGGCAGGTGATGGTCTCTTCCCCGCCGTCGTAGACCACTCGTAGAGCATCGACCTCGACATGCAGGATGATCTCCCCCAGACCACTGGTGGGAACGGTGAACAGATCCGTGCTCTCGCCACGACGTGTGTCCTGCAGACGGACGTGGCCGTCCTGGATCGACACGGCCGCCGCTTCGGTGCCGCGATCATCCAACAGCACGAATTCCCAGCCATATTGACCGCCATGCTGCGGTCCCCGCACCTGGACCTGCAACGGCGCCTGACGAATGCCGATCTGGATATCGGGCGGCAGCAGGCCGGTGGCCCCGCGCTGCCGGAAACGCCACCCCTGTTGTCCCTGTTTTATTGGCACCTGCCCTGAGCCGGTTGCCGCCCGACGCCGACGCATGGGACCATTGTCACGCCAATCCAGGACCAGTGTATTCCAGACATCGGCGCGTTTGGCCTCCAGGCGTTGCCTGACGCTGGGGCTAAGCTGTCCCGCCGGCACGGAATCCAGCAAGGCCAAAGCGTCGGCATAGGCGTGCCCTGCCAGGCGATCCTCAGCCTGATGCAACACCGGGGCCACCTGGCTGCCAGCCCAGTTGTTCCAAGCACTGTCGATATGCCCGCGCAGACGCTCGACGTGTTCGCGATCCTGATCCTGCTGGATCGGATAGGCCTGTAATTGGTTGTGTGCTTGTGCGTACCGGTGGTGCTCCACCAACTGGATCACCTCCTGCTTGATCCGCTCCCGCTCCCGGCTGAGCGCGCTTCGCTGCATCACTCCCACCAAGACCACCGCCATGATCACCACCGCAGCGGCAATGGCACCCCAGCGCAGCAGGTTGATCCGCGGTTTGGTGGCAATCTGTTCCGACTGGTCCAACAGATCCAACGCTGCTTGCGCGGTTTGCGGCCGGGAGCCGGGATCACGTGCCATCAGTCTTTTGATCACCCGTTTCACGCCACGGCTCAGGTTGACCTCGCCCGGAAAACGCAGCGCATTGGTGCTGGCATTGACCACCACCTCCACCGGGCTGGTGCCGTGGTAGGGCACCTTGCCGCAAATCATGTGATAAAACGTGGCACCAACCGAATACAGGTCGCTCCGCTCGTCTGCACCACGGGCGTCTTCGCCCTGTTCCGGGGCCATGTAGAACGGCGTCCCCATCATGGTGCCGGGAACGGTAACACCGCTCTCCTTCAGACCGTTCTGCGGACCGATCGCCCGTGACAGCCCCAAATCGCCTAGACGGACATAATCATTCTCGGCCAACATGATGTTGTCTGGCTTGATATCCCGATGCACCACGCCGCGCTCATGGGCGTAACGGAGTGCCTCCAGCACCTGCCGGATAATGCGAACGCAGCGTGCTTCCGGCAGCCGTTGATCGTCCTCCAGCAGATCGCCAACGCTCACTCCTTCGATCAGGTCCATGGAGAAGAACAGCAGGTCGTCATCATCGACCACCTCGTGCACCCCGATCAGGTGCGGATGATGCAGACGACCGGTATTGCGAGCCTCCCGCAGAAAGCGCTTACGGAAGGTGATATTCTTGCTGTAGCGCAGATGCAGCACCTTAACGGCGACATCGCGCCCCAGGGTCAGCTGATGCGCCCGGAAGACCTGTCCCATGCCGCCCGAGCCGATGGGGGCCATGATCCGATACCCATGCACGATGGTCCCTGGCTGCAGACGGCCGCGCGAACGCAGCAAGCGCTCCTTGCCCATTTCGACACTCCGCGGCGTCTCCAACATGGTTTCGGCACTGGCGATGGCTTGTTCCGGGCTCTGTGCCAGTTGCTGCATACGGGCCGATACCTGCGCTGCTTCGGTCCGGACCAGGACGCCAACACCGCTCCCACTGCCACTACCACTGCCACTGCCCGAATGACGCCCGCCACTGCGCTCACAAACAGCGACGATGCCCGCATACACCGCATCGTCTGGTTGCAGCAGACGAGCCCGGAGATTGAGCAATTGCACCAGCCGGCGCAACTGATCGTCGGGCACCTCGGGAACGGCTGGCAAATCCGCGAGCTCGACCATAGGACATAGTCTTGCCACTGCCGGCGGCGCGACAATGGCAGAGGGGGCTTGCCCCAGCACCGCGCAAAGCTTGCGAAGAGTGGACCATGCCGCATCTCCAGCTGGGTCGCACCAGCCGGTTTCTCCTACGGCCGTCATGACCGATCAACGTCGGCGCAGATACGCCATGATGGTCCCGGCCATGGCAGCATTGAGACTCTCGGCCTCCGGATGCATCGGCAGAGTGACCCGGAAACGACAGGCCTGGCTGACCATCTGCGGTAAGCCATGCGCCTCGCTGCCGACCAGCATCCACACCGGTTCCTGGGGCAGATCTTCCGGCGCAATCCCATCACGCGCCACCAGGGCCACGCCCGGCGCCTGCTGCAACAAGGCCAAGCCCTGCTGGTCCTCCCATTCGACCAGTTGCACCGCCGCCAGACAGCCAGCACTGCTCTGGACCACCTTGGCAGCAAAGGGATCGCAGCAATCTACCAAGATCACCTGTCGATGCCCAAAAGCCACCGCGCTGCGCACGAGGGTTCCGAGATTGCCGGGATCGCGCAGCCCCCACAGCAGCAGCCCACCCTGTTCCGGCGCAATCGTAGTCGCCGAGGGTACAGCGATCATCGCCAGATAACCCGATGGCGTCTGGCTCTGAGAGAGGCGATCGACAACGGCCGCAGAAACCAAGCGGAACGGCGGCCAGTCGCTTGGCTGCTCCAAGTCCGCTCGCAGCAGACCGTCCTGGATCGCCCAGCCCGCTTGCCGAAAACCCTCGATGGCACGACGACCTTCCACCAGGAAAACACCCGCCTGCCGACGTCCTGCGGGACGATGCAGACGCAGCCACGCCTTCACCAAGGGGTTCTTGACGGATTGGATCACGGTCATGCGCTGCATCCTTGGCGCCCACAGTCAGAGGGGCCCTGCACTCTTCTTGCCAGCGATGGCCGATGCCACTTTGTGGTAACTCATTTGGCCATCGCAGTAAACACCCCGCTCCCGACCAACCTCTCGACGCCAGTCCGGCTCAGAGCTTCGCGAACGAGGCTTATGATGGGAAGGCCATCCTTAGGTGCTCCTGCCGCGGGCCAAGACGGTTTCGCAGCCCATCTCTGCCGTTGACCCTCCCACTTGGTTCACCATCATCCTCAAGTTCCTACATCCGGGGCTGCAGGCGCATGGGCGCCCAACCGGATCCAGGACCATGCTGCTCAATCAACGGGAGTCGCTTCCCGAGGCCCCTCGGCCGCCAGAGCTGCTGGAGCAGAACACCGTGCATGGCCGAGGGAACCACAGACAGACGGAGACGCCGTTGTGAGTGTGATCAATCGCATGTCCCAAGCCATTGTACCCAAGGCCTTCACCGAACTTCCGTCTGAAGCGGACAAGCGCAGCATCATCTCGACACTGGCGAAAAGCCTCGTCACCGCCCGGAAGATCAAAGCGGGTGACGTTGACGAGGTGGTCGAAGGCGCCATGGCCCGTGAAGCCGTCGGCTCCACGGGCATCGGTCACGGCATTGCGATTCCGCACTGCCGAACCGATCTGGTCAAAAACATCTCTTGCGCCTTCGGTCGTTGCGCCGAGGGGCTGGACTTCGAGAGCCTGGATGGCGAGGCGGTTCACAGCGTTTTCCTGCTGCTGACCCCTAACGATCAGAAAGAGCAGCACCTGCATCTGATGAAGAACTTCGCCGGCATCATCCGACGCGAGAATTTCTGTGACTTCCTTAGCCAGACCATCGACGCCGAGGGGCTGATCAGCCTGCTGGCCGAGTTCGAAGAAGAAAACTGAACACTCCATCCGTCCCGGCCGAGGGGCTCCCAGCATCACACCGCCTTCCACCCCTCGATTTCGTGCCACGTCCGCCGCTTGAACGGAACCTGTGAGGGATCCACTGACGCATGCCCATTCCGCAAGCCCCCCTCATCCCATTGGCTCCTTATCTCGCTGCAGAGCGAGTGCTGTTCCTTGACGATGCCCCAGACAAGACTGACGCCCTTGCCCGCATGGCCGCCTGCGTCGCTGCCGCCCCTGGCATCAGCGATGCCGCCGCCTTTCAAAAAGCGATCATGGAGCGCGAAGCCATCGGCAGCACCGGCATCGGCCATAGCATCGCCGTACCGCACTGCAAGCTGCCCAGCATCAGCGGTTTCGTGATCGGTATCGGGGTCGCCCCAAACGGCATCAGCTATGGCGCCAGCGATGGTCAGCCGGTCCGATTCATGGTTATGATTGGCGCCACCGATCAGGAACGACGCGATTACCTGCGTCTCCTGGCAACCGTCGCAGCGCTGCTCAAGGACGGCAAGCGCCAGGAAGCCCTGATCGCCAGCCGCAGCGCCGACGAGATCATCCAGCTCTTGAGCTGTTAGAAGCTGAGGCTGCGAGAACTTCGTAAAGAAAAAGTTGTTCTCGCAGCCTCGGCTTCGGGGTCCGAGGGGCGCAGCCCCTCGATGTAAGAGTCAAAACCGGGCGCCGACCGATACGATCGAGCCCGTGG
>CAYONM010000084.1:0-14279 GCA_964405325.1 uncultured candidatus Brocadiaceae bacterium
AAGCTGAGCCCGCAAAAACAACTTTTTCCTCTCGAAGTTTTTGCGAGCTCAGCTTCTACTAAAATACTGGGATTTTCGGCATGAGGGTGGGCTCGGGTAGCATGCTTGGTTACTCGCGTGTTCTTGGCTACCTGCTGGTATCAGCTGTCACCATCGCCGACTGGCGCTATTTCGGCATCTTCATCCTGTCCGATGGCCAGGATCTGCTGCTGGTTGAAGATGTCGCTCATTGCGCGATCTGATGGCATCTGGCTTTCCCAGCGGAAGCCATCGATCACCTGCATGGAAAGCGTCCGTATGGCTCGGTGACCGGCGAACCAGGGTGGGGTGTTGGCTTCGAAGGCGCCGATATCGGGCTGGTCGCCTTGGATGGTGCCCATGGGGACGGGGACGTTCCAGCCATCGCGATTAAATATTTCATAAACCGTGCCGCCTTCGATCAACAGACTGGAGTCGGTGCTGGGCATAAAGCCCTGGGGCCGGTCGCTGCCGCTCAGCAGCTTGGGATCGGTGTCGCTGCCATCGATGCCGTCCCACCACAGGTTATGGTCGACCAGTCGATTTTTGCTTGGGTCATTATCGAAATCAATGAAGCGGAAGCGTGGCGAGTTGTTGCTGCACCAGGCCAGGTTGCCACGGACCACGGTGCCAGCCTGACTGGCACCGCTATTGGTGACAATCGCAAAGGGGCCGTAGCCCGGCAGGGGGTCGCTGAAGCCGCGGACGGAAATGGTGTTATGCAGAATCAGGAAATTGGCATTGCCGTCCTTGTTGTTTTGATTTTGGATGTGAATGCCCCATTCGGTATCGACAATCAGGTTGTGATCAATGATCAGGTTGCTGCCATAATCCGGATAGACGCCCGAGGTGGTGAAGGCGCCGATGCCAGGTATGTTGTCGACATTGGGCCAGGCGTCGTGGAAGACATTGTGGTCGATACGGACAAAGCGGTGATCCGGGCCGGAATAGGTGCCGCCGACATCCCAGTCTTGCATGCCCCAGCCGCTGACATCGTTGTGATGCACGCGCGCCGGGCTCTGTGGGTCTTCTGGATCACTGCGGTAGTAGTTCAGGTTCAGTGCGCTGCGGCCGGTGCGACTTACGGTGTTGTAGGCGATCAGCATATCGGAGGAGCCGCGGGCAATGTGGCCGCAGTCGATGGCGGCACAGCCGACGGCGGCGTAGTTGGTGTCTTCCACCACATTACTGATCGCACGATGATTGCGCCCGAACAAGCTGATGCCGTTACCAGCGCTGTAACGGATGTGGCAGTTTTTGATCAGGTGGAAGCGACCGGAGAGCACCACCCCTGATGACATGCCCCATTGGTTGGCAAAGTGCCCAGAGACATCGGTGAAGTGGGTTGGATAATCGATGCGCAGATTCAGCAGGGTCATGTGTCGGCTGGGAGCATCTTTGTAGGCATCGATCTGGTGATAGGGGTCCTTGGGGAGTTTCCAGGAGGGGTTTCGCCATGGGTAGCGAACGCCGCCGTCGGCGGTAAATCCGATATTGTCGCCGCCAACCGTACGATCGGTGGTGATGCTACAGGCGATCAGGCGGAAGCCCTCAATCTGGATGTACGAGCGATCGGAGCAGTCGAAGCCGTACAGACGCTTCTTGGCCGAGACCCGGCCGACTGGGTTGCTGTCATCGGGGCTGCGCAGGATCAATTCGCCAGCTGATTTGTCGTGATACCATTCGCCTGGGGTGTCCAGCAAGTCGGGATGATTAAAGATGATATAGCGGCTGTGTTTGTGATAGCGATCGGCATTGAAAGTCTGCTCGCCAGCGGTACTGCGGGTGCGTATGGTGAATTGGTCGCCATCAACCTTGCTGATAAAACCACTGGTGATCCAGCTCCAGCCGCCGTTGTTGGGCTGCAACATGATTTCGGAGCCCACCACGCTGGTGCCCAGCTTGAAGTCCGCGTCCTGCATGACCGACTCGGTCCAGTTGTCTGCGTTGCGGGTGCGGGAGATGAAGGCATCGCACACGGCTTTGGTCGGTAGGCTGGGGTCGTAGTCGGCATCGTTGGGCCAACGCGCCACCGGTAGCATGTCATGGTTCCAGAAGATCTGGTCAGCCTGGTTCTGGACCGTGGCATCATACAGGTTGCTGCCATCGCCGGGAGTGGCTTGGGAGAAGAAGTCGGCCGGCATGCTGGCAACCCAGTTGCCGTTTCGTTTGGTCCAGCTGCTGATCGGCTCGCGTCCATCGATGATCACCTCGCCCTGGGCAACATAGCGGATGGGCTCAGCGGCGGTTCCGCTGGCAGCCGGCCGCACCGATTCGCGGTAGGTACCCGCCGTCACATACACCGTGTCCCCGGCGGTTGCCTGGTTGGCAGCGGCCTGGATGCTGGCAAAAGGGGCTTGGGCGCTGCCTGCTTGGCCATCTTGACCCCTTGGCGGTGGCGCCACATACCAGTCCATGGCCGGCAGTGGTGCGAGCAGGGTCAGCAGGGTGAGGGCGAGGATAGGTCGCATGCGAGATCTCCACTGGACAGAGTGCCTCCTATTTGGCGTGGTAAAACCGACGACATGACTCATAAAGGCGGTTAGTATGATACAGAAGGCCTCGGCCTAGCCCTGCCGGAACTGCCGGCGCCAGTCGCGAGGATTCAGGCCGGTGTGTTGCTTGAAGGCCTTGCTGAAGGCGAAAGCGTCGCTGTAGCCCAGTTCTTCGGCAATATCGGCGATGCGGCGAGTGCCGTCGGCCACATCTCGCTGATCGCAGTGCCGAGAGTCATCGCGCCCTGACTCCCGCCGATCTGCCCAAGAATGGCCTTGGCAGCAAGAAAAATAAGCTCGGTCGGTTTTCCGTTTGATATGCTGGATGTGCTTTGACTTTTCAATGAAATATTCAGGGCTCGGCGGAAATG
This sequence comes from uncultured candidatus Brocadiaceae bacterium, assembly GCA_964405325.1. Taxonomy (GTDB): domain Bacteria; phylum Planctomycetota; class UBA11346; order UBA11346; family UBA11346; genus CAYONM01. Next base: position 2,885 of record CAYONM010000084.1, read on the forward strand.
ACCAGCAGCCGCCAGGCGAGAAAATCACGCTCCACCGATTCCCAGGGCAATAATGCTGCTTCGCAGTCCCGATAGCATTGTTTGGCGCCTGGCAGGTCGCCCTTGAATTCAGCGAGCAAACCGGGCAGCAGGGGATGCCGATCGATATCTGCCGTCGCATCGTCACCGGCAAGCAGGGCATCGATCTGGTCGGCCCAGCGCTGCCAGTAGCGCGGCGGTGTGGTCGGATAACGCTGGCGTTGGTGACGGATCAGATCGCGAGACTGGGTCGGATCGTCAGCAGCAGCCAGTAGGGGCGCGAACAGCAGCCAGGCGGGCAGTTCCTCGCGAGAGATGCTGGTCGGCGGGGTCGCCATGATTGTTGTGGCGATGTTGGTGGCGTCGGTTCGGCGGCCATCCAGGGCCGCCTGCAGGGCCGTGCCCAGTTGGGCCTTGGCCAGCAGATCGGGCCGGACGCTCTGATCGATCAGATCTTGATAACGCTGCTGCAGCAGCAGACCACGACTTTCACTGATGGCATCAGCATTGTCGTAATACAGATCGAAATTGTCGCGCGTCAAGGCCAGGGGGAGCAACAGGCGTGGTTCCACTTGGCGAGGGTCGACATGGTCGGCTCTGCCGTCGAGCAGTTGTTGCAGAGCCGGGATCGCGCGGGAATCGGGAACCGCCTGCATGCCTTGCGTCAACAGTCTTCGGGCGTGCGCGATCTGCTGTTCGTCCCGGCGCCAGATGGCCAGCGTGGTCTGTTCGAGGGCGTCCAATACCAGGTCGGCGCTGTCGATCGCTTGGGGCAGATAATCGCCATTTTTCAGTAGCGCATCGACCAGCTCGGCTTGCATGCTGCCGAGTTGTTCGCGCAGGGTGGTCGGCTCGAAGAGCCGCAGCAATTCCCGGCCGGCGACGGCCAGGGACTGACCTTCGTTTGCCGGGACGGGCTCATCGAGCAGGTCGAGCTGTGCCCGCCAGGTCAATTGTTCGTCGATGATGGCCAGGGCCTGCTGACGGATGTGCTGGGGATCGTCCGACCAGGCCAGGCGCTTGGCTTCTGCCAGCTGTGTCTGGTTCAATAGACTCAGCGCCTGGCGACGCCAGGCCCGGGACCAGCTACTGGCTGGGATGCTGTTGGCGGTGGCCAGAGCCTCGGGGCGTGACGCTAGGGCGAGTTGGCAGCGGATCGCCATCAGGCGGGCGCGGTGCGAGAGGGCGCCGGAGCCCTGGCGGGCGATGTCGAGCAGATCCGGCAGGGCGGCTTTCGGTTCGCCATGCATCAGTCGCAAGCGGGCAGCGTGAAAGGCGGCCAGGCGACCGCTGTCGCTGTCACCGAGATCCCGGGCCTGGAACTGGTATTCCCGCTGCGCGTCGGCCAGTGCCCCGGCCTGCTCCAGGCTGGCGGCGGCCACCAGCGGCGTGGTGCGTTCCGGCGTGCCACGACGTTCGATTACCACGTTGTCGATGATCAAATCGCTGGAGGAGAACTCGAAGCCGAGTTGACGATGCGCTGGACCGCGCAGGGGGAAGGGGTCCTGATAATCGAGGACGGTGCGCCCGTTCAAACGCAGACGCAGGCGATCATCATCAAGGACAATTTGACAATGGTATTGACGGTGGGCCTGGATGGCTTGGTCCAGGACAACAGTATGGACCGTCAAGAGGCCCTGCTGGTCACCCGGTCGGGTCAGGCTGATGCGTCGCGGCTCATTATTGCCGGCCACGTGCAGGCAGTAGCCGGTACTGCGGTTTTCGCCGGCCAAAAAGACGTTGAGATCGCGACCGGTGTCGGCGGTAACGTCCCAGCTCAAACGGACTCGATTGCCGATGTGCTGCTTCCAGATCAGATTGTAGCAACCGAAATGGATGGCTTCGGTATCCAGAATCAGCTGGTCATCGACGAGTCGGATCCGGTCATCCTGGTTGTCGATGGTGAATTGTCGGTCCGCTGCCCAACCGGGCAGGAAGACCAATGACCAATCGTCGCGCAATTCCGCGGCGGTGAAGGGACCCGAGCGGACCAGTTGCCAGCCGGCGATTTCCTGCAGATAATGCCGCAGGCTCAGGGCCACCAGGCTGACCAAGGCCAGTATGACCATCAGGGCCAACTGCATGGCGCGGCGATGACGATGCAGCCAGCGGCCGGCGCGGCGCCACCAGGGTTCGCGGTAGACCGTGGGTGCTTCGCCTGCCAACCAGGCGGCCAGATCATCGGCCAGGGCCCGGATGCTTTGATAGCGCTGCTTTGGATCGAGGGCGGTGGCTCGGTGGTTGATGGCCGCCAGTGCTGGTGGCAGTCGTTTCTGGTCACGCAGCACTTGCCGTAGGACCAAGCCGAGGCTGTAGATATCGCTGCGGCTATCGGCCTGGCCCTGCCATTGTTCCGGGGCGCTGAAACGTTTGGTGACCACGGCGGGTACCTCGCCCGCGGCGCGTTGTTCGGCGGTGGTGGCCGCACCCCAGTTGACCAGCACTGTTTCGCCATATTCCCCGATCAGGATGTTGCCTGGCGAAATGTCGTTATGGACGATGCCGGCGGCGTGGGCATAGGCGAGGATGTCGCAGATCCGGCGCAGGCCCAGTACGCGTTCGCCAAGCGAATACAGTCCGCGATTCCAGCCTTGTTCGGTCGCCCGCTCGAGATGCACCGCCAGCGACGGACCTGGGGCCAGGGCCATCACCACCATCAGCAGCTGGTCGCCGAGGGGGAGGATATCGTAGACCGGCAGGATGCCGGGATGTTGGAACTCGGCCAACAGACGTGCTTTGCGCTCGAGCCGCTGCCACGCGGCCTGACGGCTGTCGCCCGGAGCCAGGCGCAGGCACTTCAGCGCCACATCGCGTTGGAGTTCCCGATCCCGTGCCCGGAACACCAACGCCTGGCCACCGGCGCCAAGCGCTTCCAGCACCTGGAAGCGTGGCGGCAACTGTTGTTGGTCCAGCAACTGCTGTAGCTGCTCGGGCGGGAGCTTCCAGCTGTCGTCGTCGCCGGCCACGGCCTCGAAGGGGTCGTCCATGATGGTCCAGGCTACGAGCTGGGTCTGGCGGTAAAACCAGATGCACAATCTCGGCAAAAAAAGCGATGACGTTGCCTGTGGCAGCGTCATCGCTGGAGGGGGCCACCAAGGTCTGGGCTACAATCGTTGGAGCACGGCCTCGCCCATGGCCTGGCAGCCCAGCTGGGTGCAGCCGTCTTGCATGATGTCACCGGTGCGCAGGCCGTCGGCCAGTACCTGTTTGATGGCGGTCTGGACACGGTCGGCCTCGGCGTCCAGCTTCAGGCCGTAGCGCAGGGCCATTTCCACCGAGCCGATCATCGCCAGGGGGTTGGCCAGGTCTTTGCCGGCGATGTCCGGGGCGGAGCCGTGGATGGGTTCGAAAAAGCCGACTGGGCCGCCCATCGAAGCCGAGGCCAGCATGCCGATGGAGCCAGTCAGCTGCGAGGCTTCGTCGGACAGGATGTCGCCGAAGATGTTGCCGGTTACGATGACATCGAATTGCTTGGGGTCGCGAACCAGCTGCATGGCGGCGTTGTCGACGTACATGTGCGACAATTCCACTTCAGGATATTCTGTAGCGATGCTGCAGACCACGTCGCGCCACAGCTGGCTGACGTCCAGGACGTTGGCCTTGTCTACCGAGCACAGTTTGCCACGGCGGGCCTTGGCGGTTTCAAAGCCGATGCGGGCGATGCGCTCGATCTCTTCTGCGGAATAGACCATGGTGTTGTAGCCGCGACGACTCGCACCCTCACCTTCCACGCCACGGGGTTCGCCGAAGTACAGGCCGCCGGTCAACTCGCGCACCACCATGATGTCGGTGCCGCGTAGGATGTCGGGCTTGAGCGAACTGGCATCCACCAGCTCGTCGAAGACCACGGCAGGGCGCAGGTTGGCAAAGGCGCCCAGGCCCTTGCGCAGGCGCAATAGGCCGGCTTCGGGCTTCTGCTGCTGCGGCAGATTTTCCCACTTGGGACCACCAATGGCGCCGAAGAGCAGTGCCTGGGTGTGCAGGACGCCATCCAGGGTGGCCTGCGGCAGGGGGTCGCCGGTGGCGTCGATGGCAGCGCCGCCAGCGAGATATTCCGCGCAGGTGAAGGTGTGTCCGCAGCGTTCGCCGATGCACTGCAGGACACGCACACCTTGGGCACAGACCTCGGGGCCGATGCCGTCGCCGGGAATCACGGAAATCTGGAAATCGCTCATGGACAGCTCCTGGGGCGAAGGGTCCTATGGGCCTCGGGAGTGTGAGCAAGCAGCGGGGTGGTGCGCCAAGCGGGTGCCAGCGGAACCATCCGGGTGCATGGCATCGCATGGCGCTCTGTTTCGCCGAGGGGCAGGCCTCTCGATCTCCAGAGGCCCACGCCAGACCATACTGTTGGGAGCAAAGTGGTCCGGCGACTGCTGCTGCTACTGCGCCATCGCTTCCAGGTCCTGCAGCGGCTTGGCTGGACCCTGATATTGGCCGTTGTCGTCGTAGCTGTGCGCGATCACCACTCCCTGCTTGTTGAACACCACCACGCAGGGAATGCCTTTACCGGCGTATTGGCTCAGGTGCTGGCCCGTCTTGCTGCCTTTCCAGATGCCACCCCAGGGCATGTTGCCCCAGGCCAGATATTCCTGCATTTTGTCGACGTTCTTGTCAGACGAGACCAGCAAGACCTCGGCGCCGAGTTGCTTGGCCTTGTCCTGGTACCATTCGACGAATTTTGGCGTAAACGTGCGGCAGGGTGGGCACCAGTGGGCACTGAAATACAGGATGCGATAGTCGGCTTGCTGCCAGGCCGCGGCGTCGAAGCGCTTGCCTTTGGCGTCGAGCACGTCGCCGGACAGGATCTTGGGCTGCGCAGCGGCGAGTGCATCTGGACAGGTCAGGCCTATGGTCAGCAGCATGAGCACGAGGTATTTCATGATTGCTCCAGTGGCCTGGGTTGATCAGGGGGCAGGCCGCCTGCCATTATCAGCTGCCTGGTATGTGGTTCAAGCAGTCGCCAGCCCGGATCCCGCATGAGACATCTGCTGCAAATCCGTATCGCACTGCCATTACAGCACTTCACTCGGTCGGCGGATCCTCACGTAGCGCAGCTACGCTCCGGTCCGCCTCGCACGCGAAGCACTGTCCTGACAGCACGCTACGACTTTTCGCGACGATCCTCATGAGGGCTCCGGGCTAGGGCCTGTTCCACCCGGTCGGCGAGTAGACCGATGAAAGCGGGATGATCGTGCACGCAGGCGGCGCGATGGTAGCGCACCTCCAGTCGTTGACAGGTTTCGCGCAATTCATGGTCCAGGTCGTACAGCACCTCGACGTGGTCCACCAGGAAACCAGCGGCCTGCACCACGATGTCCTGAACCCCGGTCGCCGCCAATTCGGCGGCCACGTCCTCGATACGTGGTGCCGACCAGAGCATGCCGGGGGTGTCGGGCTGGCTTTGGAAGGCGACGCGGTGTTCGGGATGGCCAAGCGCTTCGGCAACCAGCGTGGCGGTTTCAAAGACCTGGCTGCGATACGGACTGGTCTGCTCCAGTGGTTCTGGAATGGCATGGGCAGTGAAAATCAGTCCGGCCTGCTGCCAGCGTTGGGCATCCCAGTCGACGCGGATCTCATCCAATCGGCTGCCCAGGGCCTGGATGAAACCCGGTTCCGCCGACCAGGGCGGCAACACGCCGCGGAATTGCGGTGAGTCATTGCCCAGCTCCAGGGCTGTTTCGGCGGCGAATTTGATGTACCAGTCCCAACTGACCGAGCATTGATGCGGGCTCATGATGCACAGCAGGGTTTCTTGGCAGCCATCGCCGGCCATCTGGCGGAGCACATCCTTGGGCCAAGGGCGCCAGTGTCGGAAGGCGGTGTAGACCCGCAGCTGCTGCTGCCGCTGGTCCAGCTCCTGTTGCAGGGCTGTGGCCTGGTCCTGGGTGAGTTGATTGTAGGGGCTGAAGCCGCCCAGGTGCCGATAGTGCGCGGCGATCTCCCTGACCCGAGCGGCGCGGGCCGGGTTGTCACCGAGGATGCCCGAGACGAAGCATTCGGCCTCGGCACCGGTCCCACTGGCCCGGTCGAGGGGGCAGTCGCAGGGCTCGCGACGCTGGCAGCAGCCGGGCGTGGGTCCGCCGAATCCGATCATCAAGACGCTATCGATGGGCATGGTCAGGCACCTCTTTGTGTGGGAATGGCATGGTGGAACTGTAGTTGTTTGCGCAATTGCCGAAGGGTCGTCTCGGCTTCCGCGCCGCTGGTCGACGAGCCGACCATGGGCATGTACTGCTGCATGCGGCCGGCGTTGATCTTGTCCGCCAGGCCCCACCAGAATCGTTCGCGTAGCGCCAGGGACAGCAGACAGCCCTGCTGGATTTGTTCCTGTTCCTCCTCGGTCTCGGCAAAGTTGGCCAGCGCTTCCTCCAGCCAGGCACCGTGGTCGATGTCCTGCTCGGTGTGCAGGTCGAAATAGGCGATGTCCTTTTTGCCGAAGCCGGCGCGATGCAGGCCCTTGAGGCAATAATCGAACATGGTCGGAATGGCCCATTCATGCCCAGGGCCCACGGCGCCCAGGCCGATCAGCCAGGGTGGTTCTGAACAGATGCGGATGTGCTCGGCAATAAAGTGCACCACTGCCGGGTGCAGCGGGATGTCTTCAAATTCTTCCGGATCCCAGCCGCAGGCACGCATGAAGTCGCCATAATGCTCGGCGTGGTCGGCACCTTCAGAGCGTTCACCGTATTCGTCCACCAGCACCTTGGCGATCCAGACCTTGGCTCGGCTGTGCGGCGCGCGCAGCAGCAGGATTTCCAGATAACGTGTAAAAATGCTGACCAGGGCGTAGTGCTGCCCGGCGAAGATCTTGAAATCGGCCTTGCTGCGCGGGTCGATGGTCATCCGGCCCAACAGGGAATGGCCCACACCGGGGTGCTCGGCCACCTGCTGATGCAGCTGCTTGAGGAATGTGGTCGCGTCCATGGCCCTGGTGTACGCGGGGCTGCGTAGCCGGCCGCATCCGATAGCCGGAGGGCAGGCATTCCTTCGGCGCATGGTAGCCGCAAGCGGTCCGATCCATGTTCCCGTGACGCTTGTCCGATTGGTGGCACATCCCCTTTAGAAGAGGTCCTGCTGGGATAGTATCGACGCGGTGGCGAGCCGGGGGATGGCGATGGGCCTGGATAAGGCAAGCGATGTGGCATTGATCCACGGCTGCCTGGCAGCAGAGGATGCGGCCTTCGAGGCCCTGGCCCGGCGGTATCACGTCCGGGTCCGGGCCTACCTGTCGCGTTTCATCTTTGATGCCAGCGAGGTCGACGATGTGGCCCAGGAGAGTTTCCTGGTCGCCTTCCGCAGCCTGGACCGCTTCGATACCGATCGCCCCTTCATCGCTTGGTTGCTGGGCATCGCCTACCATCAGGCCCTGACCTGGTTGCGGACCCGGCAGCGACGCGATCAGCGTGAGACCTCGCCCTTGGCGGCGGTGATGAGCGACTGGGCCTTGCGTCAGGCCAATCAGGCGCCGGAGTCGGAGCTGGGGGACGAGTTACAGGCCCTGCAGGGCTGTCTGGAACGCCTGCCGAGCGGCCAGCAGGAGCTGTTGGCGACCCACTACCGCGATGGCCGCAGCCTGGCGAGTCTGGCCCGCGAGCGCGGTGGCAGCGCCAGCGGCATGCGCATGGCGGTGCTGCGTCTGCGGCGCCTGCTGCGCGAGTGCATCGATCGCTCGCTGGGGCTGGAGGTGGCCTGTGAGCAGTCCTGAGCAGGATGCCTGGTTGGCGCTGCTGGACGGTGAGCCGACCGATCCCGTGGAGATGCAGCGCTTGTGGCAGCAGTGGCGTGATCAGCCCGAGCTGTACGCCGAGCGGGTCGCCGATCTGCGTCTGGCGCGCCTGCTGCGACAGCTGCATCGTCTGCACGCCGATGATCAGCCATTTCTCGAAGAGTTGCAGCGTCGGCTGCAGGCACAACGCAGCGGTTCCCGCTTCCTGGCCCGCCTGCGCCGGGCCCGTAGCGACCAGTGCTCGCGTTCGCCTGCCGGTCTGCTCAGCCTGATCCTGACCGGCAGCGCTGCCGCCCTGCTGCTGTGGTGGGGCCTGGTGGCGCTGCGGCCGGCCGCGCCGCCGGCGCCAGCGCCGAGCCCGGAATGGTACATCGGTCTGGTGGAGGGGACGGTGGCCGACCAGGCCGGCCGCGCGGTGACAGCCGGCGACGGCCTGCCGGCCGGTACGAGTCTGCAGCTGTTGACCGGCAGCCTGTTGGAGTTGCGGCAGCGGGATGGCAGTCGGGTCCATCTCACCGGTCCGGCGCGTTTCCAGCTGCCGCAGCAGGGGCCGCATCTGCAGTTGCACCGCGGTCGCCTGCAAGCGCTGGTGACGCCGCAGCCGGTCGGGCCGGGCTGGCGTCTGGCCGTGGACGACAGCCTGATCCGGGTGTTGGGAACCGAATTCTGGGTGCAGACCGATGCCGGTAGCCTGACCGTGGCAGTACGCTCCGGCCGGGTCCAGGTGCAGCGTGGCGACGAGCAGCGCCTGCTGCTGCCCGATCAGCGGCTGCAGAGGCGGCCGGATCGGGCGTCGACGGTGCAGACCCTGACCAGCGCGCCGGGGTTGATCGCCGATTTCGAATGGCAGTCGGAGATCGCCGTGTTCGAAGACCTGGACGATCCCGATCGCTTCCACCTCAGTCGGCAGCATGTCAGCCACGGTGTCACCAGCCTGGCCGTCAGCACCCATCCCGAGCAGGAGACCAGTTTGTCGGCCGGCACCTGGTCCGGGCTGCCGTCGGATTGGCGCGATTTCCAGGAACTGCGCTTCGCCGCGCATCTCGCCGCGCCGGCGGCGTTGCCGGTCACCCTGTTCATCCGAGATGAACACAGTGCCTACGAATACCCCCAGCGCTGGGATCGCGAGTTCGAGCTCGAACCAGGTGACAATGAAGTTGTCGTTGCTCTGGATGAGCTGGTCAGCAACGACGCCAGCCGGTCGCTGGAACTGGGGCTGATCAAGCAGGTGGTGTTGTTGTTGCCGGCCGGCAATTCCGTTCGTGTCTATCTCGATCATCTACGCTTGCAGGGCAGCCTGCCCTGAACGAGCCATTTCGGAGAAGATGTCGCATGCAGTACATACGCAGCGCGCTGACGATGCTGGTGGTCGTGGCCACCAGCCACAGCGCCGAACTCACCATCTGGGCGGGCAGCGGCGAGGACAAGGTCACTCGCGACGAACTGCGCGCCACATCCGGTGCCGACGTCAGCAACGCGGTCTGGGATGGCACCCGGATCAGCATCGCCGGCGCCCGCAACGAGGTGGTCGCCTGCAACCTGGTCCTGGAGGCGCCGGACACCACCGTCGATGGCGTTTCGATCGTGCTCGACGGTCTCACCGGCCCCGGCGGCCATCGCATCGAGGGACGGCCGGTAGACAGCGGCAGCATCGCCGACGATCTGTTCCGTTGGACCGGGCGCGACATCGAATTGTTCTACGTCCGCTATCTGCAGATCCGGGGCTTGAGCGAACTGTCCTATCCGCATTACGACGAGCGGCATATCCCGGTCCGCTTCCAGCGTCCCTACGACCAGTGGGCGGTCGGGCAGGGGACCTGGTATGATCGACCCGACCATGACACCTATTATCCGGAGATCGCGGTGCCACTGGAGTTGCATCCGCAATTCAGTGTTGCCGGTGGTGGGAATCAATCGATCTGGATCGATATCTACATCGACAAGGACTGCCCACCGGGTCTGTATGCTGGCGAGCTGGTGGTGCAGGAGGTAGACGATCATCAGCGTATTCCGGTCGAGCTGCAGGTGTATGCCTTCACCCTGCCCGATCTGCCGACCGCCCGCACCATGCTGGTTGGTGGCGAGGGCAGCAATGTCCACCGGCGCTATGTCGGTGAGGATTGGCCGAACCATGCCGGTCCGGCTTATCAGCGTTCCCTCGAGGTGAGTGTGCGCCACTGCCAGATGGCGCATCGGCACAAGATCTCCTTGCTGCACGATTACGGCCAGCGTCGTCCAGCTGCGGTCACTTACGTCGCGGTCGACAACCTGACGGGCGACATGTTCACTGCCGACGGCACCTATGCTGTCAATAGTGTTGTCAAATCATACGATTACGATGGAATCGGCGAGGGTGTCGGCAGCAACGTCTATTCCATCGGCACCTATGGCCACTGGCGCGGTGATTGGTTCGAGGGTTTGAGCACCGAGGAGGAGCAGCGGCAGGCGATGTGGGAGCGTTGCGATGAATGGCAACAGTGGTTCGACGATCTGGACCTGCAGACGCCGACCGAGACCTTCGTCTACCTGATCGACGAATCCCATGACACTGCCCAGACCGAGCGTTGGGCCAGCTGGATGGCATCGAATCCCGGCATCGGCGCACAGATCAGATCCATGGCCACGATCAATACGGAGCACGCCGCGAATGAGATTCCCAGCCTGGACATCGCCAATTCCTGGCAGGCCCTGAATTGCCTTGGTGGCTATGATTCCGCTGCGGCGAGTTATACCGATGATCCAGATAAACGCCTGTATTTCTACAACGGTGTGCGGCAGCAGCATGGTTCCTTCGCGACCGAGGACGAGGGGGTGTCGCTGGTGGTGACCGCCTGGGCGCAATACAAGCTGGACATCGATCGGTGGTTCTTCTGGGAGAGTACCTATTACAACGATTACCAGAGCGACTCTGGGCAGACCAACCTGTTCCAGAATGCGCGTACCTACGGCGTGGATGATCGGTTCGAGGAGACCGGTGCCGCCCGTGGCCGGACCGGTTGGAATTACTGCAACGGCGACGGCGTGCTGTTCTACCCCGGCACCGACCTGGTCTACCCCGAGGAGAGCTACGGCATCAACGGTCCGATCGCCAGTCTGCGGCTGAAATATTGGCGTCGCGGCATCCAGGATGCGGATTATCTGGCCATGGCCGAGGCCATCGATCCGGTCGCCACCCGCGCCATCATCGATCGCATGATCCCCTTGGTGCTGTGGGAATACGGTCCCGACCACTACGATCGCGCCGGTGGCCCCGACGATCCGACCTGGGCCAGCCACGACATCAGCTGGAGCATCGATCCGGACGCCTGGCAGCAGGCCCGTGCCGAGCTGGCAGCGATCATCGGTGTCGGCGAAACCCCGACCCGTCGGGTCGACATCATCGTCTGGCGCGACGATGCTCCGCTGGTGGGACGTGTGGTGCAACTGGTCGATGGTCCGGAACAGGAGACGGATGCTGCCGGGAACGTGTCGTTTTCAGGCCTGAATTGGACCCGCGATCACTGGTTCCGCATCCCGGAGCCGGTCGACGGCAATCAGTGATCCTGATTGGCGAGCCCCTCGATGTAAGAGCCGAAAACCGGGCGCCGATCGCTATCCCATGGGTTCCGGGCGGCGCCCGGTTTGTAAGCTGAAGCGTGAGCGCGAGAGGGC
>CAYONM010000085.1:0-14224 GCA_964405325.1 uncultured candidatus Brocadiaceae bacterium
GGGCCGGAAAGCGCAAGTCTGGCGAAGTGCCTGAGTTTTTAGAGGTGCCCTTCAAAGGTGACGTTTCCCTCAAAGGGGGCTTCGCCCCCTCGCGACGTCCGTCGCACCCGCCAGCCGGGCTCCGGTCCCTCGGCCTCGGTCGGGATTCGCTCGCTGCGCGAGCGTTTTTCGGCGGCGCTACGCGCCATTTTCGCCGAAAAACCATCCCTCGGTCGGCCGGTCTCGCGCTTGGACGCGCTCGCCTGGGCCAAACCAAATTCAATCTCTGAGGGGCCCATCAAAGGTGGCACTGCCCCTTGCGACGTCCGGTGCGCTCGCAAATCGGCCTCCGGTTTTACGGCCTCGGTCGGGCCTCGCTTGCTACACGAGCGTTTTGGCACCGCTTTGCCGAATTCCCGCCAAAAATGGTCCTTGGTCGGCTGAGCTTGCGTTTGGACGCGTTTGCCTGAGTCACCATAAGGCCTGACAGGATTGTTTTCTGCCGTGTCAGGGCCTGGGTATGCGGGACCAGTGCCAGTCAGGCGTTTATGACTGCCATGCGAGAGCGCCAGAATGGAGATCAACCTCACCTCACCCCAGTTCGTTAATGGCTGCCTGCAGTTTGGCGATTTCCGTTTCATCTTGGGCCAGCATGTCGCGGGTTTCCTGGACTTTTTCTGGTGGCGCACCGTTGAGGTATTGCTCATTGTTCAGGCGGCCGCGCTTGCCGGCGGCGGCCTTCTCTTTGGCCTGGAGTTGCTTGTCCAGCTTGGCACGCATGGCGTCTAGGTCGACCACGCCGGCCAGTTGCACGTGTACCGTGATCGCGCCAACCACCTCGCTGATTGAGGTTGGCGGCTTGGCGGCTTCCACTGCCACCGTCAGCTCAGACAGATTGCCGCGGTCGATCAGGAAATCGCGCTCCTGCTCCAGTTGTTCGGCCATGGCCTGATTGGGTGCGCTCAGGGTGAGGGCCACCGCTACCTTGTCAGCGATGTTTTGCTGATTGCGGATGTTGCGTACCGCCGAGATCAGTGCCTGCAGCTGGTCCATGCGAGCATCCAGCTCCGGCGCCTGCAAGGCCGCTACCGCCTGTGGCCAGCGGCTGAGCATCAGGAACTGCCCGTCCTGCCACGCCGTGCCGCCCAGCTGGCCCTGCAACTGCTGCCACAGCTGTTCGGTGATGGATGGCATGCCCGGATGCAGCAGGCGCAGCACCTGGTCGAAGCAGTAGGCCAGCACCTTGGCTGCCATGTCGGCTTCTGTGGCGCCGGTGCGGAACTGGCGCTTGGCCCATTCCAGGTACCAATCGCAGAGTTCGTCGCGGAAAAAGCGATAGGCGCGACCAACGTAGTCGGCGAAGCGGTAGGCCTGCAGGCTTTCCTGGCAGCCGGTGATCGCTTGCTGCAGACGGGCCAAAATCCACTGCTCCGGGAAGGCCAAGGGCAGCTGCTGCAGATCAGCCGGGGCCGGTGCCTGCGGCAGCGGTCGTTCGGCCAGATTCATCAGCAGGAAGCGGCCGGCATTGTACACCTTATTGACAAAGTTACGGCCAGCCTCGAAACGCTGTGGGCTGAGTTTCAGGTCCTGTCCCTCGGTGCACATGTCCAGTAGGGTGTAGCGCACGGCATCGGCGCCGTAGCCGGGGCAGTCGTAGTGTTCGTCCAGGTAATCCTGCACGCCGCCTTCGATCATGATCAGCGGGTCGATGCCGTTGCCCAGGCTTTTGGACATCTTGGTGCCGTTTTTATCCAGCACGGTGCCGTGGATATACACGTCGCTGTAGGGCCGGCTGTTCAGATTGAACAGGCTCATCATCACCATACGCGCGACCCAGAAATAAATGATGCCGCGGTCGGTGACCAGCACGTCGGTGGGAAAAAAACGTTTGAAGGCCTCTGCCTCGGTGTCGGGCCAGCCCAGGGTGCTGAAAGGCCATAGCGCCGACGAGAACCAGGTGTCCAGCACGTCCTCGTCCTGGTGGATGGCGCTGCCTTGGCAGTGTTCGCAGGCGCTGGGGTCTTGCCGACTCACGGTGATGTGACCGCAATCGTCGCAGTACCAGGCTGGGATGCGATGGCCCCACCAGATCTGGCGGGAAATGCACCAGTCCTGTACCTCCTCCAGCCACTGACAGTAGACTTTGGTCCAACGCTCGGGGTGGAAGCGGACCCGGCCTTCGCGGGTTTCTGCCAGGGCGCGCTCGGCCAGGGGTTTCATTTTCACGAACCACTGCTCGGTGACCATGGGCTCCACCGGCACGTGGCTGCGGTAGCAGTGGCCTACGGCATGGCTGATGGTTTTTGCGCTCTGCAGCACGCCGTCGCGTTCCAGCTCTTGCAGCAGCTGCTCGCGACAGGCAAAACGGTCCATGCCGGCAAAGTGCGCGCACTGCTGGTTCATGCTGCCGTCCAGATTCATCACCACGCATAAGGGCAGCTCGTGCCGTTTGCCAACCTCGTAGTCATTGGGGTCGTGTGCCGGGGTTATTTTTACCGCGCCGGTGCCTTTATCTGGATCGGCATAGTCGTCGCCGACGATGGGGATTTGCCGGGCGACGATTGGTAGCGTCACCTGTTTGCCGATCAGGTGTTTATAGCGGGGGTCCTCAGGATTGACCGCCACGCCGGTATCCCCGAAGAAGGTTTCTGGCCGGGTGGTTTCTACGTCAATGTGGCCCGAACCATCCGCTAACGGATAGCGCAGTTTCCACATGTGTCCCTCGACCTCTTCCATTTCCACTTCGTCGTTGGCTAGGGCGGTCTGCAGCGCTGGCGACCAGTTCACCATGCGAGTGCCGCGATAGATCAGGCCGATATCGTGCAGTTTGACGAAATTCTCGCGCACTGCCTGCGACAGGCCCGTGTCCATGGTGAAGCGCTCGCGGCTCCAGTCGCAGGAGCTGCCCAGCTTGCGCAGCTGCTGCACGATGCTGCCGCCGTACTGCTCCTTCCACTCCCAAACCTTTTCCAGAAACGCCTCGCGACCCATCTCCTCGCGGCTGGGCCCGCCTTGGCTGTCCAGGTGCTTGGCGACCACGCTCTGTGTAGCGATGCCGGCATGATCGCAACCAGGTTGCCACAAAGTGTCGCGGCCCTGCATGCGCTGCCAGCGGATCAGGGTGTCCTGCAGGGTGTTGTTCAGGGCGTGACCCATGTGCAGTTTGCCAGTGACATTCGGTGGCGGAATCATGATGCAGAAACTGGGCTCGCCCGCTACCGCACCGGCGCCAGCGGCGAAGCAACCACCGTTTTCCCAACGGGCGTAGATATCGGTTTCGTGCTCTTTGGCGTTATAGGCGGTGGGGAGGTCCAGGCTCATGATGGTGTTCCTTTTTTGTCACCTTCGGCGTGCTGTGTCGTGCTGTGTATCGTTCACAGCGCGTTGGGGTCGGCGTGTCTATGTATGTGCCGCAGAGGTGCGTCGGCACAGAGGGGTGCTGCTTCCAGCCTCTGCGCCGTCGTGTTTTTCAGACGTTTTGTGCGAGTTGTTGCGTGGCCGCCTGCAGGCGTTCCAGCAATTGGTCCGCTTCATCGCGGCTGAGGATCAGCGGTGGCGCCAGGCGCAGAACGTCTTTGCCGGCAGCGCCGCAGACCAGGCCCTGCTCCAGGCACGCGGCCAGCAGCTCGCGCGGTGGCTGGCCCAGGGCGACGCCGCATAGCAGGCCGCGACCGCGGACCTCCTTGCCTGGGAACAGCTGCGCCAGGCCCTGGCGCAGATACTCGCCAACCTCGTTGACGTTTGTCAGAAAGCCCGGGGCGCACACCGTGTCGACCACCACCTTGCCGGCGGCACAGGCCAGGTGGTTGCCGCCGAAAGTGCTGGCGTGGGTGCCAGGTTTCAACAGTGCGGCCAGCTCCTCGCGCATCAGGCTGGCGCCAATGGGTACGCCGCCGGCCAGGCCCTTGGCCAGGCATAGCATGTCGGGACGGACATCGTCCCATTGGCAGCCCAGGAAGCGGCCGGTGCGGCCGATGCCGGTCTGGACCTCGTCCAGGATCAGCAGCGATTGGTGTTGGTCGCACAGCGCACGGGCCTCGCCCAGATAGCCGGCTGGCGGCACGATTATCCCACCCTCGCCCTGAAGCGGCTCCAAAAATACGGCAGCGACATCGTCACCCATGGCCGTGGCCAGAGCTTGGGCATCGCCATAGGGGACGAAGTCCACCGCCAGAAGCGGCTCGAAGGGTTGGCGGTAGGCGGGGGTGCCGGTTATGGACAGGGCGCCGATGGTCCGGCCATGGAAGGAATGTTCGGCCGCGATCAGGCGCGGTTTGCGCCCATCGTGCACCTGGCTGTGCCACAGCCGTGCCACCTTGACGGCACACTCGTTGGCCTCGGCTCCGGAATTGCAGAAGTAGGCCCGGTCCAGGCCGCTGTGCTGGCACAGCCGCTCGGCCAGCTCTTCCTGCACGCCGATGCGGAACAGGTTGCTGGTATGCAGCAGGGTCCCGGCTTGCTCGGCGATCGCGGCGGTGAGCGTCGGGTGCGCATGCCCCAGGGCGTTGACCGCGATCCCGGATAGGCAATCCAGGTAACGTCGGCCGCGCGTGTCCTCCAGCCAGCAGCCGTCGCCGCGTACGAATTCGACATCGAAACGCGCGTAGTTGGCAACCAGATGAGCGGACTGGGTCATCGCTCTGCCCTCCTTCGTTGGGTCATTAACGGAGGCCGCAGTCTGGGAAAGGGCCCGCCGGTGCAACCGGGGGCCGCTGGCACTGGTCCAGGGATGAGGGAAGGAGCGGAAATAGCATCACCTCTGTTCCTGTGGACCAGTATCGGCTTTTATGGCTTGCTGCGTCATGAGCTGCTCGGACCGAGTTGGTCTTGGTGGTGTGCGGCCTGGCTGGCCATGGGCTGCTGGGTGATCAGCAAGGGTGTGGGTTTTTTGCCGGCCATGCTGTTGGTGCCGTGGGCCTGGCTGTATGGGCGTGGCGCCGTCGGCCTGCCGCGTTTCCGTTGGCCGTGGGCTGGGCGCTTGGCGCCGCTACTGCTGTTGCTGCCGGTGCTCGCCTGGCTGCTGCCCATGCTGGTGCTGGTGCTGGTAGCGCAGCGTGCCGATCCGGCTCTGGTTGCGTATCGCGATAATATCCTGTTCCAGCAGACGATGCCGCGCTATGCCGATGCCGGTCATCATTATCATTGGTTCGGTTATTATCTGGTCGAAGTGGCTCCCATTTTGTGGTTGCCGTTGACCTTTTTGCTGCCGTGGACGATGTGGCCCTTCATCAGACGACTTCGCCATGGTGATCCGGTTGGGCCGTTACAACCGTGTCAACTGGCGTCTCTGTTCGGTATCCCAGGCGGTGCTGGTGAGTACGAGCCATCAGTCGACCAGAGCACTCGGGGTATCGCTCCGGCTCGCCAAGATGACCAGCGAGCCGGAGCGGCGGCTCACGCCTTCTGCGCGAAGGCCGTCATGAAGTCGGCCAGGGCCTGGCAGCCCTCGGTGGGCATGGCGTTGTAGATGCTGGCGCGGACGCCGCCTACGGAACGGTAGCCCTTCAGGGCCACCATATCGGCAGCTTCGGCCTGTTTCAGGAAGGTTTTGGTCCGCTCTTCATCTGGCAGGGTGAAAGTGATGTTCATGATCGAGCGATCAGCCGCCTTGGTCAGGGTGCTGCGGTAGAAACCGCTTGAGCCGTCGATGGCGTCGTAGATCAGTTTGGCTTTGGCCTCGTTGTGTTGTTCCATGGCGGCAATGCCGCCGTGGCGTTCTAGCCAGCGGAAGGTTTCCAGCAGGATATAGATGCCGAAAGTGGGCGGCGTGTTCAGGCAGCTGCCGGCAGCGGCATGTTTGGCGTAGCTGAAAATGGGCGGCAGGTCGTCGGGGCTGCGCTCCAGCAGATCTTTGCGGATCACCAGCAGGGCCAGGCCCGAGGGGCCCAGATTTTTCTGGGCACCGGCGTAGATCAGGCCGAAGCGGTTGAGGTCGATCTGGCGGCTCATGATTTCCGAGCTCATGTCCGCGATCAGACAGGGATGTTCGGGCCATTCGGTGGTGCGGGTGCCGAAAATGGTGTTGTTGGAGCAGAGGTGCAGGTAGTCGGCACCGGGGTTCTGCTGCCACTCGGCCAGGGGGGTGACTTCGCTGTAGTTGCTGGCCTTGCTGTCGACGACGACACGGGCATCGCCGGCCAGGGCGCCGGCCTCGTAGGCTTTTTTGCCCCATTGTCCAGCAATGGCGTAGTCGGCATGGCCGCGCAAAAGATTCATGGGAATCAGGCTGAACTGCTGAGTGGCGCCGCCTTGCAGGAACAGGACCTCGTAGTCGTCGCCAGCGTTCAGCAGCTGCTTGCAGCGGCTGCGGGCTTCATCGATCACCTGAGTGAAGACGCCGCCGCGATGGGAGATCTCTGCAATGCCGACGCCGGAGCCCTGATAGTCGACCAGGGCCTGCGCCGAGGCTTCCAGCACCTCGGTGGGCAGCATGGCGGGGCCGGCACTGAAATTGTAGACGCGCTTGCTCATGATTTGATCCTCCTGAGGGCCGGCCTAGCGTAGTCGGTCCAGCCGTTGGTCTTGGGCGCGGATGCTGGATCCAGTTGCCCAAGCGGCAAGACAAATCATCGATGAGACCTTATCTATAATGCAGACGCATGGTACGAGCAACTTTTCAACGATTCCGCCAAATGACCCAAGCAGGACAACCTCGCATGGCCGATAATGATGAGAGCATCCAGAACCGGAGCGACGAGCCCGAACCGCAAGTAGAGGTGGGTGCTGGCGAAGCCAACAGCCCGGCAAGCGAGGGTGAATCCACCGGCACCAGCAATTCCGATAGTATCCGGCAGCAGATCCTTTCCGAGATCCAGGAAGAGGAGGCGTTGGAGGAATTCCGCCAGACCCGGCCCGATATGTGGGTGCAGGTGCTGCGGATCGGACGCCTGCTGGAATTGCAGGAGGATCTGGAAGAGGAGATCTGGCCCGAAGGCAGTTGTTTCCTGCATGCCAATACCTCGGCTTTTCAGTCCTTCTGTGTCCGCAAGGTGCTGGATGTGGACCTGGAGACCTGCACCGTGGCGGTGTCGATCTATGGTGACGAGGAGCTGGAAGAGGGCACCGTGCTCTTGCCGCTGGAAAACCTGTCTTGGATAGGCTTTCCGAAAAATGCGGTAACTGTCGGCCGGCGTCGTTTCCGTGGTTTCACGGCGATTCTCGGCGGAGAAAGCTGACTGGACGGAGCGTCGCGAGGTCCGAGCCGGACTGGCGTCGAGCCGGACTGGCGTCAGTCACCATTTTCGCGCTGCGTTCCTGGAGGCCCAAGCGAGCGCGTCCAGGTGCGAGACCGGAGTCGGGCTGAGGGGTGCGACGGACCTCGCGAGGGGGGCGACGGACCTCGCGAGGGGGGCGAGAAGCCCCTCTGAAGAATGTCATACCCACCGAGCGCAATGTCCAGAAAATGCATGCTTTCGGCCTTGACCCCACACACTCGTCGCATGGAAGTCACACGCGGAGTCCACGCCAAATTGAAGCTCCAATTCGATGGCGAGTCCAGTCAACCGCTGGAGCTCGCCATCGGGCCGGCCGACACCCTCGGTGATCTCGAGGAAGTGATCGAGCGTTTTGCCGAGGCTTACGCCCTCAGCGTGAAGGCGGAATCGCTGGAAATTGGTACCATTCGCATCTGTCTGTTTGATCGCGACGACTTGTTGGTCAGCTTCGACGAAAACGATGATGGTACTCCATCCACCGAGGATGCCTTGCCCAAGCGCTTCGCTTTCGCCTTTATCGGCCAGATGGAGGACGAACCCTCGGCGTTGGATCCCTGGTTGGTGGTTCGGCCCTGCACCAAGCGGCAGGTGCAGGTCTGGCACGAGTTGATGACCCTGACCGGACCGGAGCACGTCCAGGCTTTCTGCCTGGATCCGCAGTTGAGTGGGTTTTTCGAGGTGGGGTAGCCCGTTTGGCCGCCAGAACGGAGCTTGTCCGAGCTGGCGTTGACCAAGGGGTGCGCCCTGCCATTGGTCAAACGGGTCCAGCACTGATGGGTCCCATCAGTTCTTATTGGGCACCGCTATAAACTCAGGCACTTCGCCAGACTTGCGCTTTCCGGCCCTGCCTACGTTGCTGGAACCTCGAAATAGCCCTGCTATTGCTTCGGCACCAGCGCCTTGGCAGGACCAAAAATCGTCTTCGCCTGGCTCGACCTGAGTTTATAGCGGTGCCCTTATGCCGCCCAAATGGTTTGATCGTGCCCGGCTGCAACCCATGCTGCCGCCTTCGCCAGCAAGGAGGTCGCATGCCCGAGCCGGTTATCGTCGCCGTCCCACCCAAGGGCGGCAGCTTCGACGACGTCATGAAAAAGTTGGTCCAGCGCGAGTGGGTCCATCACGACCTGATCAGCGAGATCCGTCGGCTGATCAAGGCTGACAAGCGTCGGATCAAGCTGGAAGAGGGGTTGATTCACATCTGGCGGCGTTGTCAGGGCGATGCTGCGGCTACCGCGCGTGAGGCCGATGCGGCCGGACACGATCTGGATGAGATCGATGCCGCTCTGGCGCGCATGCGTCGCTATCAGGATGACCAGGGGGTCACTCAGATGAGCTTCACTCCCAAGGCCGGGGTGGATGCGATCCTCTACACTCTGCGCGGGGATGGCGATGCCCTGACCCGCGAGGCCGCCAGCACCCTGCATCTGGAGTTGGATCTCACCCGGTATGGCCGGCCCTGCCGAATGATGTTCGATCATCTGGAATTCGAGTGGAGCGGTGCCAATGGACGGCCGTTGCGTGGCGTACTGGTGGGGACCGAGCACGAGGTGACGCCGACCTATCTGCGTAAGCACAAGCGCGATATCTCCCTGACCTGCTACGACGCCTTCCACAACACCCTGTTGGATGCCTTGGATACTGGCAAGGTCCGCAATTGGCAGGAGCTGAACGAACATCTGATCGAGTCCAATACCGATGTCCGTATTCTTGGCAGTCTGGGGTTGAACGATTATCTTGGTCACTTCGTGCTGATGCCCGAGTCGAAGGCGGCACAGGTGTCCGGATTGGCGAGCGATCGGCAGTGGAACAGCACAGCTGACGATCCCAAGCTGACCGCCTTGGGCGGTGAGCCGCTGCTGATCGATGCCCAGTATGAAGAGGTTTACAAGCAGCTGCTGGATGCCAGTGCGCGTGGTATTCGCTTCGAGTCCACCACTGAGGATATCGAGCAGGCCTGCGCGCAGGCTGGCCGTAGTGCGGTCTACATTGTCCGGTCCGGTTCCACCATTGCCTGCACGCCGGGGCTGTGCGTGGTTGGTGAGGAACTGATCACCTCCGAAACCATCGTCGCGGTCAATCAGGAACGGTTGGAGCACAACCGTGGTATTGACGAGCTGGCCAGCAGTCTGCAGCCGATTGCTGATGACCACAGCGACCAGTGGCGGCGGAAATTGGCCGCCAAGTTGGGGAGCAAGCTCCTGTGAGCGAAGACAAGAAAATCATCGTACCCGGTTCGGATTCACCGGAGAATTTGCAGAAGCTGCTGGAGACCCTGGTCGACAAGCAGCGGGTCTGTACCGTGATCGTCCGTCGGGGCGAGCGCTTCCTGCTGAAGGTGGTCGAGGTTCGCAAGCATCTGCTGATCGGCGAGGTGCGTTGTCTGAACTGGTCGCCGGATTTCTCGCGCAAGGTCTACGAGGCCTTTGCTCGTAAGGACGAGCAGTATTCCGGCGAGCATCGCCGCGAGATCCTGCTGGCGGACGCCATCGACCGGTTTGGTGCCCAGGCGCACCGTTATCGAGTGTGTCTCCCCATCGACGAGATCGTTGCGGTCTACGAGGACCTGGACGACCCCTTCGATGAAACCCCCTTCCTGCCGTTGCCGTGAATGGCGGCGACCATACCCCGCCGGTGCACGCGCGCCGGGTGGTCAGCCGCAATTCCTTTGTGCGTTATGTCGAAGAGGATATCACGCCCAAGCCGGGTGAGCAGCAATACACCTATTATTTTCTCGAGACCACCCAGCCGGCGGTGATTGTGGTGCCCGTGCTGCCGGACGGACATTTACTGCTGGAGCGTGTGTATCGTCATCCGCATCGGCAGTGGTTCGTGGAATTTCCAGCTGGCGGCATTGATGCTGGCGAAACGCCCGAGCAGGCTGCGGCGCGGGAATTGCTGGAGGAGACCGGTTTTGTGGCGAAACGGCTGACCCGCCTGGGGCGAGTGACGCCATTGGCGGGCCTGGTTCAGCTGGAGGTCACGGTGGTGTTGGCGGAGGGGCTGATGCGGCAGCAGGCGGTGGCGCACGAGCCGATGGAATTGCTGGAGGAGTGCATCCTGTCGCAGCAGGAAGCGGAAGCGGTATGCCTGACCGAGGCGGCTTCGGGGATTCTTATTTTCGGTCTGCAGTATTTGCGGCTGTGGCAGGCCCGGTCAAATGATCCAGCAGACGCATCATGATCGACTGGATCTGTTGGTGTGTCGCTGTCGGCGTCTCGATGATCTGCTTCGCGGTCTGAATAAACGGCCCCTCGACCAGTTCATCGCCGCAGTTTTGTACCAGCGCTAGCGCTCCCTCGGGCGTGGTTTCCAGGTGGCATTGCAGGCCCAGGATGCGGTCGCCGAAGAGAAATGCCTGGTTGTGGCAGGCTTCGCTGTTGGCCAGCAGGGTTGCCTGCGGTGGCAGTTCGATGGTTTCACCGTGCCAGTGGAAAACCAGTAATTCCTTTGGAAAGAATGCCTGGCCGGCTTCTGTGGATCGGATAGGGAACCAGCCGATCTCCTGGTGCATGCCCGTTACGACCCGGCCGCCCAGGCATTCGGCCAGCAGCTGGGCGCCGAGGCAGATGCCGAGTATCGGGATCTGCCGGTCGATGCAGCGACGGATGCAGGCCTTTTCTGTGATCAGCCAGGGATGCTCGACCTCGTCGTGCACGCTCATCGGACCGCCCATGATGATCAGCAGATCGATGTCATCGGGTTCGGGCGGGGTTTCGTCCAGGAACAGGCGAGTGACGGTGATCGTGAAGGCATTGGCCAGCAGCCAGGCTTCGATGCTGCCGAGGCCTTCGAAGGGGACGTGTTGGAGATAATGGGCGTGCCTCATGGTATTCGGCTTCAAAGCAAATCAGCCGTGGCGTGTATGGACGCCACGGCTGGTGGTCGCGTCTGGAAGCGCTTGCTACAGGATGTCGCACTTCCCACCGCCGCAGGCGATGGTCTGTTGGACTTCGGTGTTGTCGTCCTCTTCAAAGAACAGGGTGTAGTCCACTGGCTGGTACTCGCGTTGCAGGTCTTCCCACTGTTTGCAGGTGTGCACGCGCTTCAGGCAGCGGGTCATTTTCAGGGTGTCGCCCAGGAAGTAGTTGGCTGAGAATTTCCGCGCCCGGCGAACCCAGTCGAGTTTCTCGTGTCGGACCGATTCCATCGCCTCGCGCACACGCTTGGGCATGGTAGGGTCGGTCGGTGCTTCCAGGTCTTCGCCACGGCCCAGGGTGGCATCGCAGGCGACCCAGAGATTGTCGTCGAAGGCCTTCATGCCGTCGACGATCAGACCCGACGACATGATCGCGCCAACGCCGTATTGCGCGACGATCTCGTCGGCGGTCAGTACCTCGACGAAGGGCGCTTGTGGGTAGTCCAGGTCGCCGCCTTCGGGCAGCAGCGAGATGCCGGCGAAGAAGTCGCGGTTCTCGAAAATATAATCGGCGACCGCATCCCATTCGTTTTCGGCGACGGTGATGGTATTGGAGACGTTGTGGCTCAGCCAGGGCTGCGCGCTGGCGCCATCGCGGCGGCCGGCATCGATCCAGTTGGATTTGGTCAACTTGACGTGGTCCAGGAGGTCCACCGCAGCCAGTTCCTTTTTGACCTTGGCGGTTTTCTGGGCCTCGATGCAGAAGGTGATGACCACATCGGTGCCGTTGGGGTTCCAGACCGATTTTTCCACTGCCAGCGGGTTGTGCAGCGCGAAATACTGCACCATCTGCTCGTCTTCGTTGGCCTGCGCCCGGCGGAAATAGCGGCGGGCGTGGTGCGGATGGATGCCCGAAGAGGTACCGAGGATGCAGCTGGTGGTGCCGGCAGGTTTGACGCAGGTGGCGCGGGCGCAGGGATTGATGCCGATGCGCGCAGCGGTTTCCTCATTCACCTGCAGGATCAACTGGGCCATTTCCCGTTGCAGTTCTGGATTGAAGGCGATTTCCGGATGTTCCATCATGCCGGTCATGCTCACGCCCAACAGTGCTTCGCGATCGGCGATGCGCTTGGAGACCTCGCCTAGATAATGGAAGTCGGTATAGGCGGCTTGCATGGTGCCCAGGATCGCGGCGGCGCGAGCGGCTTCAGCGAATTTTTCGTGCGTGTCAATGGCACCCATGTTGATTTCGCAGAGATTGCAGAAAGCCCAGCCGGACTCGCCATCGATCTGTGGATACAGGCCGATCTCGACGCAGGGATTGTAAGTGACCTCGCGGTCGTCGGCCCAGACAAAGCCTGGTTCACCGAATTCACGCACCGAGCGCATCAGCTTGTTGAAAGTGTCGCGCGAGGTCTCGTTCCGAATCAGCATGGCCGAGTTGTTGGAGCGGGCGCGCTGTGGATTCTCGACAAACCAGTTGCCGGTTTTGGCGGTGGCCATGTTCTCGTCATCGGGCGAGAACATGCAGATGGTCGCCGAGCGGCGTACGCCGCCAGAGAGCACGGCATCGGAGGCGTGCATCAGGATGTCGTAGGCATCGATGGGGCGCAGTTTGCGCTGCTCGTTTTTGACGCAGGTGCTGAGCAGCTTGCGGATCAGTTCCAGGGAACGCTTCAAGGGCTCGGCGCCGGGTGCCTTACCGGCGCCACAGCTGATGGGGGCCCCCTTGGGCCGGATCAGCGAGTAGTCGAACTGGACGTACTTGCCGACGTATTCGGGGAAGGGCTGATCGCTGGTGAAGTAACTGGAGAGCAGTACGCCCAGGGAGTCGGCCCAGCCTTCGATGGAGTCGGGGATCTGGTAGATGACTTCTTCGCCAGCGGGGTGGCTGATGTCCGGCAGCTGGTTGATGTGGTGCCACTGCACCGAGAAGCCGGCGCCGCAACCGCACAGCAGCAACCACAGGGCTTCCTGGAAGAAGCGGGGTCGGTCGCAGTAGGCCGTGGTGCAGTTGTAGATACGGGCGTGTTTGGTCAGGATCGGTTCGCCGCCGAATTGCAGGGCCCGCTGCGAGCCCAGCACCAAGCGTTTCTTGATGGCCGCCTCGGTCTCTTGTAGCAGGTCTTCCACATCCACACCCCGTTCGCGCATGAACAGGCGGTGCATGTCCACCACGCGGGTGGCGGCTTCTTCGAAGGTTTCGCGGCGACGTATCTCTGGCAAGTAGCGGCTGTACTTGCTGGTGAAGATGTAGTCCTGGAGCTGCTTGATGGTCATGACGGGGGTCCTGGTTCGATGGAGTTCGGGGACCATGAGCATGCAAGTCGTTGGCATCAAGCAGCCTAGATCGTAGGAGAGAACTGGGCGAGCCTAAAAATGACCAATACCTGCATGTCGTAGGTCGGCCACAGGCTATCGCACTAGATATGGTGGTCGAACGCTAGCTTCTCAGACCCGGACAGGCAGATGAGACACCGGCATTGTAGTGCGCAAAGGACTGCCAAACCATAGGAAAGCAGCCTGGTTGGTTTGCACAATTTCTGTTTTGCAAAGGCGGAGCGAAAAAAAAGCCGAGCAAGGCTCGGCCCTTCAGTTACGTGGTGATGGCGGATCTTTACTTCACCTGGTCCAGCTTCTGGCGGATGCCCAGCTTGGCGGTGATGTCGCGGTAGCGCTGGACATCGCACTTGTGGATGTACTTCAGCAGCTTCGAGCGCTGGGCCACCATCTGTAACAGACCACGGCGGCTGTGGTTGTCCTTTTTGAACTGCCGCAGGTGATCGGTCAGGTAATTGATGCGTTCGGTCAGCAAGGCCACCTGCACCTCGGAGGAGCCGGTGTTCTGTTCGCTGCCGCCGTACTCGCGGATGATTTCCGCTTTCCGGTCTTTGGTCATGACCATGGGTTTCTCCTTGTATTCGGTCGCAGCCAAGGGGCCGTGTGGTCGCACGGACCCCCGCGCTGGACGAGCGCAGCATCCTGGTGGGGAATCTGAAAGTGCAAGGTAGCGGCCCGGCAGCGCTGTAGGGCCGCTCAAAGCTCTGAGGTCGGCAGGCGCTCATTGCTCCAAGAGGAGGCCTCCTTGACGGGTCCCTCAGAGATTGAATTTGGTTTGGCCCAGGCGAGCGCGTCCAAGCGCGAGGACCTGCGGTCCGCACCTCCGACCGAGGGA
>CAYONM010000086.1:0-14130 GCA_964405325.1 uncultured candidatus Brocadiaceae bacterium
TTCCGGTATGGTCTTTTCTGAACAGCCCTTACAGATACTTTTGATTGGCCCTGGGGCGGGCTGGCAGGTGCGACGAGCATCGCAAGAACGGGCAGCCCCCGCTGGGCCAGGCCTACTCGTGGAAGCCGTGATTAATCATGTACTTGGCGGCCACCGAGGTCAACGGCACCTCGCTCGACCGATCTTCAAGAATGGCCCGCAGCGCGTCCATATCGGTCTTCCAGGCCAAATCACCCGGCGCCAGCAAACAGGTGTCCCCCACCACGTGCTGGGTCGAGAGACGACCATCGCGATAATAGTAGTGTTCTTCGCAGACCTCGGTGGCAAAACGCTGATGGCTGGGCATCAGATCGTTGGGCCGGAACCAGAGTTTGATCTCCCGGCGGGCCTCCTCGGCGTTGGCCGAAGCGTGCACCAGGTTGTCGATGCGATCGATGACGTGGTTGCCCTCGTCATCATGCCCCAACACCACGGTGCCCAAGGCCCGCAGACTACCCGGTTGCCGATCACGAGCGACATGCGGATTGGTCGGGCCGGTCACCTCGCGAATCCGAGCGATGGCATCGGCCCCGCCATAGACCAGTGCCACCACCCGGCGCTTATGCACTTCCTCCGGATAGTGGATGCGGCCCTGGATGTAGTCGATCAGATCACCAAAAAAAGCCTTCTCGCTGTGTTCGGCGTAATGTTCTTCCGCCAACATGCGATCAACATGCACCACTTTGGAACCCGCCAAATACAGGCCGGTGTGCGTCTTGGAAAGGGACGACAGCAGATAGCCGGTCAAAGAGAGTTTGAGCGCATCGGGTTTGATCAGCACCAGGCTGAGTTCGGGTTTTTCGATCACGGTATGGCATCCCCAGGGGCTGCTCCCACTGGCACCGGCCAGCGGAAAGGAAGACGCGGCATGCTAGTAAGCGCTGCTCGCCAGCAATATTAAAGCCTGCATGAAGAAAACAGTCATCTGCAGCTTACGCTCCACTGGCGACGATCTCCAGCCACAACCTGTCACCGGTGGCTGGTGCCCGGCTTGCAAGACGGTCCATTAGATTAGATCCGGATGGGGTGCCAACCAGCCAGGCGAGCGCGTCCAAGCGCAAGACCGGCCGACCAAGCAGCGGTGGTTCAAGGAGCCGAAGGCGCGAGGTCCGAGCCGGACTGGCGGGGAGCAGCCCCTTTGATGGAAGCGGCGAGCAAAGCAATCACGGCATGATGGCGATGGGGGTCCCGACGGTCAGCACCCCATACAGCTGATCGATGTCCTCCGGCAACATGCGCAGACAACCGCGGCTGCCGGGACGCTCGATCCAATTGCTGGAGGGGGCACCAGTGTAGCCGTGGATGCCGA
The DNA here is from genome assembly GCA_964405325.1 of uncultured candidatus Brocadiaceae bacterium. Taxonomy (GTDB): domain Bacteria; phylum Planctomycetota; class UBA11346; order UBA11346; family UBA11346; genus CAYONM01. The sequence goes on from CAYONM010000086.1 coordinate 1,349, forward strand.
TCCCCTTGAAAATCCCTTCCGGACCGGGATCGAGCCGAATCCAGTAGCCCCCGAGGACATTGCCCGGATCATCCGGAGCGAAGACCTCGCCCGTGTCGGGATCGGTCCAGCTGGGCTTGCGCACCATATCCGAGATGTGGGTGGCCCCCTCGGGCGTGGACCGGTCGGCAGTGCCGATGCCCACTTTGTAACTGGCCAGCAGACACAGGCCCTGTTTATGCGCGAAGGGCTGCATGAGCAGGAGACGAAACTGTGATTTCCAGACGTAACAACGCAGCGGCCGCTTGCGGGCATCCAGCAGCTTCAACTGCTGGCCCACCTGCAAGCGGCTGGACTCGGCATAGGGATTGAGTTGCTGCACGTGCCCAACGCCCAAGCCGTAGCGCTTGGCTATCTTGCCGAAGGTGTCGCCCGAGCGCACCGAGTACTGGATCAGCCCCAGCTTGGCCATGCCGGGCACCTCTTCGCCGCCGAAAAACAGCTGTTGGGTATAGGGCCGCAGCCGGTCGGCGGTTCGGACCGCCTCGTCCGCGGACAGATGCGGCAGGGCATCGGCCACCGCTTCCACCAGTGGCACCACGGCCGCCGGATCGTAGGTGGCCCGTTCAAAGAGCGCTTCCAGGTTTTCAGCCGCCAGCAGTAGCGAGCCGGTCAGGACGAGTAGCAGGAAGCGCATGGCGATTCTCCTAATCGACGATCTGCACCGTCATTGGCGCACGGGTGATGAATTCCCCGGACCGACTGTACAGACAGGGCACCAGCATGTGGTAGACCAGCTCGGCGTCCTCGTTGCGCATGCGGATGCAGCCATTGGATACCTTGGCACCAGTCACCGTGCCCGCACCGGTATACCCATGGATGCCAAGACCGGAACGACCGATCTCGCTATTGAAGCGCATCCAGAAACGGCCGAGGATGTTTCCCTCCTCGCCAGCTTGATACGTGACACCGGATTCCGGATCAGTCCACTGCACGCCGGTCTCGCCGCGTTCGCGGGCCTCGATGAAGGTGGTCCCGGTCGGAGTCTCGGAAACCGGCTCGCCAATACCGACCGGGAAGCGTTTGGCGAAGATGCCCGCAATGAACACGTCCATCAGGAAGCTGCTCTTGTCGATGTGCAGCAGATAGCCGGACTCCTTGGCATCGTAGACCTTGAGCACCAATCCCTGCGGATAGTTGCTGTTCTCCGGCTCGACGCCGCGCATCAGATTCAACATCTGATAGCTGATGCCGTACTCACGGCCGATGTTGTCCAGCAGCTCGCCTGGCTGGATGGTATGGGTACTGAAAATACCGGTCGGGTCCTCGATATATTTCATCTTCGAAAAGAACAGCTTGTCAGCCAGCGCTTGCAAACGCTCGTCGATCAGGCGCTGCTGGGCATCTTCGCTACCGGGCTGCTCGTACAGGGCCTGCAGCACCGCCGAGTAGCTCTTGGCCAGCAGTGGCGCCCGAGCGTCCAGGGCAGGATCCTTGCCGGCGGCCTGGATTTCGTCCCACAGCTTCTCGGCTTCGGCCTTGGTGTCGGCGACCGGCTTCGGCAGGGCCGGCTTTTGCCCCTGCAGCTGCGCCTGCAGGGCCGAGGCACCACTGCCCTCCGCCGCGCCTGGAGCAGCGCCATCCTCGGTGGCCGTCTCCGGCTCTGATTCCGACTCGGGTTCGGCCAAGTAGTACTGCCAGCCATACCAGCCAGCCGTGCCGAGGATCATCAGAAATAGCAGTTTTTTCATGAGGTCTGGCTCCTGCCCACCCTTTAGCCCGCGGGGCTCCGGGCTTTCGCTGGCGGCAGTGTGGCTGAAGGCTTTGACGTGTAAAACGGTGGTTTGGCCGAAAGCGAGCAGCACGGTCTCCGCGTTGCGCACCCCTCCGGCATTTATAGCGTGGCGGCCACCTCGGAGTGAGCCCATGCCAAGCAGTTCCTGGACGCCCTACCTCGTCACCATCGGTCTGGTACCCTGCCTGACGGCGGTGGAACCTGTTACCGCCCAGGTGCAGCAGCTGGTCGACCCGCTAGCCAGCCAGCACTACCTGATGGGCAGCGCGCTGTTCGATGTCCTGGCCAAGCAGGATCGCCGCTTGGCGGATGACAGCGACGAAACCGGCCGCATCCGCGCCGATTACGGCGCCAAGGTACAGCTGCAGGACAAGGTCGAGCTGAATCTCAGCGTCGTGGTAGACGCCGAAGCCGGCCAGACCAGCTGGAACGACGACAGCCACGCTGAAGTCGGCTTCAATACCGCCTACGCCAGCTTCAAGCGCCTGATCCACCCCAGTTTCGACTGGGAAATCGGCCGCATGCCGATCAGCTGGAATCTGCGCTCCGAACGCGGCGCCTTCGTCTACGATAGTCGGGCGAACAACCCGCTGATCACCAGCTGGGACGGCAGTCGGGCGGTGGTCGACATCGAGAACTGGCGCATCCAGCCGTATTTCTTCGTGCTGAACGAGGAAACCGACAACGGCAGCCAGTCCGACAGCAACAACCTCTATGGCATCGTGGTCGACTGGCAGCCGGAGAGCGAGATCGGCAACCAGATCTTCTTCACCGGCAGCTACAATTTCGAACGCGACCCCATCTGGGGCACCGAGGGCAACTACCAGCGTGGCGAGCAGCTGGAGACCTGGTACATCGGTAGTGAATGGAAACTGAAGAACGGTTGGGATCTGTACGGCGAATACGCCGGGCAGCGTGGCGAGCGTGACGGCGGTGTCGATTTCGATGGCCTGGCCTACAGCCTGGGCACGGTGTGGCATATCCCCATCGGTGGTGACCTGGACCGCAGCGCCTTCGGCATCCAGTACGATTCGCTCTCTGGCGAGAGCAATCCGGACCGGACCAGCGGCAAATACGAGGCCTTCGTCAACCACCACGAAGGCACCATGGACCTGCTGTTGGTGGAACACGAACGCTACGGCGAACTGTCCGAACTACTGGACGGCAACCTCACCGCCTACAAAGCCTTCTGGGAGTGGGTGTTCATCCCGCGCGCCAATTTCCGAGCCCAGATCGCAGCCGGCTACTACGAGATCAACGAGCCGCAGCCAGGCCAAGCCGATGACTTCGGCACCGAAATCGATGCCAGTCTGAGCTGGGACTACAACTACTACACCACCTTCAAGTTCTTCGGTGGCTACTTCATCGCTGGCGACGGCTTCAAAGCCTACAACGTTCAACCTGGCGACACCCAAGCCAACGACATCAGCATGCTGGGCTTCAGCACCCTCATCCAGTTCTGACGTTCCCGGGCTTGTCAGGTGCGGCGTAGGCGCGTTGAATACGCGCCTATGATCAACGTCGTCTGTCAGGTCTGTCAGCAGCGCCCGGCCAGTGTCCATATCACCGAGCCCCGGGACGACCAGAGCGCGGATGTGGTGCACATCTGCCACCACTGCCTGCTGCAGCATCAGATCGATCTGGACCAGGACTTCGCGCCAATCCGCGACCTGCTGGGCGACAGCCTCCAGGACCAGGACACGGCAACGGTCACACCCCCGGTCAGCAGCGGCCAGGCCTGCCCCGCCTGCGGCATGACTACCGAGGAATTCAACGAGAATCGACACTTCGGCTGCGCCCACGACCCCGACCACTTCGGCGAAGAGGTCATCGACCTGCTGGAGCGCTTGCACGGCTCCAGCCACCACGTTGGTCGCACCCCCAACCGGCCGGGCACCAGCCACACCGAACGCGCGATCCATCGCCGGGTCTTGTACGAGAAGCAGCTCGAACAGGCCATCGCCGAAGAAGACTACGAACGCGCCGCACAACTACGCGACCGGCTGCGGGAGTTGGACCCGTGAATCCGGTCATCCGCCAGCTACTGGATCATTTCCCCGACAGCTCGGTCTCCGGCGCCGTGCTCTCCACCCGTGTCCGCCTGGCACGCAACCTGGAGGGCCTGCCCTTCCGGGCCAAACTCGGCGAAAGCCAAGCCCGCGCCCTGGTCGACACCATCGGCCCCACCGCTCTTCGTTGCCTGGACGACGATCAGGCCCAACTGTTGGATCTGTCGACCTGTACCAGTCTGGAGCGCCAGGTGCTGGTCGAACGACACCTGATCTCCCCGGATCTCGCCACCACCAGCCGGCCGGCAGCCTGCGTCCTGAGCGCCAACGAACGGGTCTCGGTGATGATCGGCGAAGAGGACCACGTCCGCATCCAAGTACTGGCACCGGGCAATGATCTGATCGGCGCCCTGGATCGGGCCATCGAGCTGGACCAGTACTTCGAACACCAGATCAACTGGGCGGTCCACCCCCGCTTCGGTTATCTGACCAGCTGCCCCACCAACCTGGGCACCGCCCTACGCGCCAGTGTCATGCTGCACCTGCCGGCCCTGGTCCGCAGCGAGGAAATCCGCTCGGTGCTGCGTGGCCTGAGCCGCCTGCACATGACCGTGCGCGGGGTCTACGGCGAGGGCTCTGAAACCGCAGGCCACTGCTTCCAGCTGTCGAACCAGCGTACCCTGGGCATGGCCGAAGAAACCATCGTCGAGGCCATGGACGAAGTCACCCGCTCTATCGTCGAGCACGAGCTACTGGCCCGCGAACGTCTGCTGCGCGGCCGCCGCGATGAGATCGAAGATTTGGTCCATCGCGCCATCGGCACCCTGGCCAATGCCCGTCTGGTCAGCAACGAGGAAGCCAGCGAGCAATTCGGTTGGCTGCGCCTGGGCCTGGCCTGCCAACTCCTGCCCGACCACCTGGCCACCGAACTGCCGCGCCAGGAGACCTACTGCCGCAACGCCCACCTGCAGCTGACCCATCCCGGCGAAGCCGAGCAGAGCCAGGAGCGTAGCCACCTACGGGCCCAACTGTTACGGGAGTGGGTGACCAGCTGGAACTGAGCCTCAGGACGACGCTTCGTCCACGGTCGTAGCCTTCGCTCCCCTCGCACCAATCATCTTCACGATATTACTGCGATGCCGAAGGACGATCAGCAGGCTGAGCACCAACACCAACACGCTCACCGGCACATCTGCCCCCCAGGGATCGCCACTCAGCAGCAACTGCGCCGGCCCAGCAGCCAGCGCCGCCAAAACCGAGGCTGGCGCCACCGCACTGGAGGAACCAAGGCCGGCGAGCTTCTTCGCGCCCAACCAGACCAGCAGCCAGAGCCCGGCACACATCGCCGCCACCACCGGCACCAAACCGACGAGCACCCCCAAACTGGTCGCCACCGCCTTACCACCCTTGAAGCCGTGGAAGCAGGTGAACACGTGCCCGAGCACCGCTGCCAAACCGGTCAATACCGCCAATAGCGGGATATCGATCAAGCTCCAAGTCGGCGGCAGCGCCAAGCGCAGCGCCAAAACTGGCGTCAAACCTTTCAGTACATCGCAACAGAATACGATCACGAACCAACGCCCACCCAGCACCCGACCGGCATTGGTGGCGCCCAGATTCCCGGAGCCGTGCTGCCGCAATTCCACTCCCTTGATCCATCCGGCAACCCAGGCGAAGGACACGGAACCCAGCAGATAGGCGACAAGCAACGGTGCAGTGGTCAACAGCATGGCTGGCAGCTTGGTCGACAACCCCACCAGACAAGGTGATCCCTTCGCTGCGCCCTGGGCTCGAAGTCCACAACGGCGACTGGTCAGCCATCCTCGCTCCTGGCGAACGCCATCAATACGGCTGCGGCGAAAACGACTACGGTCCCCTGTCCGAAGCCGAAGCCAGGCTAGCCTGGCGACATGGCTTCACAGGCCTGTCGCCGAAAACAACGACAACCTGACTGTTATTTCTTTCGCTTCCGACGCTGTCCAGAACGTTCGTCGCGTTGGCGCTTGCTGGCCTTGGGCAGCAGCAGACGGGGATTGCGCTCGGCCTTGGTGCCGGCCCGCATGCGCACGCGTTCGTCGGCGTGTTCGTGGAATTGGCTGGAACGGGCTTTGAACACGATGCGATACGGTACATCGCCGAAGGGCAGGTGCCTGCGGAAGAAATTCTCCAAATAACGGCTGTAGCCGGGCTCGATCCAGTCAGTGCGATTGACGAAAATGATGAAGGTGGGCGGCGCACTGTCGGCCTGAGTGGCGTAGTAGATTTTGGTGTGGGCCGGCCCCACCTTGCGCGGGCGGCGGCGGCGAACAGCCGCCGCCAACAGCTGGTTCAATTCCGCGGTGTCGACCCGCTGCTGCTGCTGCCGGGCCACTTCCAGCACCTGCGGCAAGAGACGATCAATATTGCGGCCATTCAGGGCGCTGGCGTATAACACCGGGGCGAAGCGCAGGCCGGGTAAACGGGCGCGCAAAAATTCAGTGAAAGCAGCCTGTGTCGTGGCCGAGCCCTGAGCCAGGTCCCATTTGTTGACCAGCAGAATGGTCGGCCTGCCCGAGGCTTCGCAGTAGTGCGCCAGCTTTTTGTCCACCTGGCCGATCTCGTCGGTGCAGTCCACCACCAACACCGCAACATCGGCACGGCCGATGGCATGCTCGGCGCGAACCGCAGCGTAGAATTCCAGGTCCTGCTTCAGCTGCTTTTTGCGCCGTAGGCCGGCCGTGTCGATCAGCAAGAAATCGCCATGCTCGTTATGGTGCAACGGTACGTCGATGGCATCGCGGGTGGTGCCGGCATGGTCGGCGACAATCACCCGGTCCTCCCCCACCAGGGCATTGGTCAGACTGCTCTTACCAACGTTGCGTCGACCGACGAAGCAGAGGCTGATGGGCGCATCGGCCCGGGGCTGCTGGGTCTGACCGGGATCGGGATCGACCAGATCCGGCAGGCGTTCGGCCAAACGGTCGAGCAAATCGCCAAAGCCGCGGATCTGTTCAGCCGAGACCGGCAACGGCTCGCCCAAGCCCAGCTTGTTGAAAGCGTGGATCTCCGGCTCGAGGTTCTCGTGGTCGATCTTGTTCACCGCAACCACCACCCGCTCGGCGTGGGGTCGCAACTTGGCGGCAATGACCTCGTCTTGGGGATGTCGGCCACCGCGACCGTCGCAAAGGAAGATGATCTGATCGGCGGTATCGACAGCACGGAAGATCTGTCGTTCCACATCCAGTTCCAGCTTGTGCTCGTCCACCAAGCCGATGCCGCCGGTATCGACCAGATCAAAGCGATAGCCATCGCGCCGCACCTCGTGCAGGATGCGATCGCGGGTCACGCCGGGGACATCGTCGACAATGGACACGGGTTTGCCGATCAGCCGGTTGAACAGGCTGCTCTTGCCGACATTGGGTCGGCCGACGATGGCGATCAGGGGCAGGACGTGCGACATGGGCGGCGGAGGGTAGCGCCAGCTTGGGCTCATACCAGCGAGGAAGCCGCCGATACTTTTACCGGAGGGGGTGTTGCCCCTCACACCGCCCTCGCGCGCACGAGACCTAGCCAGGAACACCACCTATGCCGTTGCGAGACGATGACGCCCTGATCGAACGCCTCCGCCAAGCGGTGGAGGACCACCGACGCTATGGCGACCCGCGTTGGGAGCACCGTCTGCCGGTCTGGCCAGCGCCGCTGCCCTGGCGCTGGCTGCTGCTGTTCACAGCGATCGTCTGGTATCTGCAGGCTCAAGGCCCAGGCTGAGCCCCACCATACATGCCTTGCATGATGACGACGACGTTCGTTTCTGCATAGTGTCGCATCCAAACCGCATTGATGGACGGGCAGGAGCGCGCAATGCAGACGGTTTCGATCGAAAATGTGGTGGTACGCTTCGTCGGAGATTCCGGCGACGGTATGCAGCTGGTGGGTACCCAGTTCACCCTCGCTTCGGCAGTGGCGGGTAATGACCTGGCAACGCTGCCAGACTTCCCGGCCGAGATCCGAGCCCCGGCCGGCACCACCTATGGCGTCTCGGGCTTCCAGTTGCAGGTGGCCCAGGGCCAGGCCTTCACTCCCGATGATCAGCCACACGTACTGGTCACCATGAATCCCGCCGGGCTCAAGGCCAACTTGAACGATCTTCCCCATGGCGCGGTGATCATCGCCAACCGCGACGCCTTCACTGGCCGCAACGTCAAACTGGCCGGCTACACCAGTCATCCCCTGGAGGACGGCAGCCTGGATGACTACCAAGTCTTCCCGGTGCCGATGACCCAGCTGACCGTCGACGCGATTGCCGAATCGGGCCTGAAACCCAAGGAAGCCAAGCGCTGCACCAATTTCTTCGCCCTGGGCCTGATCTGCTGGCTGTATTTCCGGTCACTGGAGCCGACCCTGCAGTTCATCGACAAGAAATTCGCCAAGCACCCACAACTGGTCGTCGCCAATCGGGCAGCGCTGAAGACCGGGCATGCTTACGGCGACACCATGGAAGCCTTTGCCGCTCCCTTCGCCATTGAACCGGCGGATATTCCCGGTGGCGAATACCGCACCATCAACGGCAATCAGGCCCTGGTCATGGGCCTGGTCACCGCCGCCGCCAAGGCCGATCGGGATCTGGTCTTCGCTGGGTATCCCATCACCCCGGCTTCCAGCCTGTTGGAAGACCTGGCAGCACTGAAGAGCCTAGGCGTCCGCCTGCTCCAGGCCGAAGACGAGATCGCCGTGGCGGCCACCCTCGGGATCGGCGGCAGCACCGCCGCGCCGAGGAAATTCCGGAATTCGGGACGGGCTCTATCGAAACCCATTTCACCTTCCGCTGCGTGATGGCAACCGTGACCGCATCCAAGGCCTGATGACATCCCCGGCCCGGGCGGAACCCGTCGCTGAAGTTGCAGAAGTCCTCTTCGTAGATGCACTCCAGAACCCAGACCAGCGCTTGTTGGACAAGCTTGTCCGACAGGCCGCATTCTCGCATTCTAGCCTTCTTGAAACATGCGCAGCATCACGCGGATCAACGCGAGAGTTCAATCCAACGGCCACCCAGCAAGCTGCTTGATGACCGGTCGCCGTCGGCGTCAGGCAGCACCAACCAGCAGGCCGCTAGTTCTCGGGGCTCCCAGACGACACCGTTTCCTTGCAAGGCTCCTCGCCTCCCTTGAATCACCGCTCTGATCACCAGCCCGAGAGTCGCCGTATGAATCTCCCCATCGATGCCAATCTGGTCATCATCATCGTCGCCATGCTCACCGCTGGGAGCCTGGTCAAGAAACTCGGGGAATGCTATTTTCTACGGGATCGTCTGGACTACCCGCATTTGTGTCCGTTCCACTTCCAGCATCGCTGGTTACGCCTGTTGACCTTTTATCTGCCCAGCACCCTGCTGAGCGCGCTGGCTGGCACGTTGTTGTATCAGCAGCGGTGGTGGCTGGTCACCATCGCCGTCGCCTACCTGGTCTCGGCTTTTTTGGGCGGTCGGTTGCGGGCGCGCATCAATGTGCTGCGCGAACTGATCCGTCAGCGCTTGGAGAACGGCATGGCAGAGGAAGCGGCGCGGCGCGAGGCGGCCGACCTCCTACGCACACGGCTGCAGGAGGTGGCGCAGGCCCGTGCCGATACCTGAAGGCTTGGCATCTGGCTTATTGCCATTCCAACCCTGGTGAGGTATCCTGTACAAAGGGTTTCAGCCATGAGTACACCATGCTTTGTCATTGCCGTTGCCTGCCATGGCGATGAGCGTCATCTGCTCAGCAAAGGCCTGGACTGGGCCCGACGACATGGTGCCGAGACAGTGGTTGCCCATGCTCATATCCGCGACGCCCTGCCAGCCTACCGACCCAAGTCCGAGGTGATCTACACCGACTTGGGCGAGGTGGATCAGGAAGACATGGTCGAGGTCGGCAGCCCCAGAAACCCTGGCATTACCGATGCCGATGCCCTGGAAGCCTATGTCAGGGATACCCTTGGGCGTCCGCTCGCTGCGGAGGAGCTGCGCTGTGTGGTGATTGATGCCACGGACGAGGAGGCCCTCCTCGATCTGGCGAAACAGGCGGCTTGCCTGGTCTTGGGCCATCATCCCCATGGCGGCATCGCACACTTTTTCCTGCGCTCGGTCGATGAGCGCCTGCTCAACCATGCCAGTTGCCCAGTGCTCATCTTACCCGAGCGCTAATCGCTGTTTGCGCCGCAGAAGAAGGTCGACCCTTTCGGGGCCGGTCTTTTTTTGTCTCATCTGACGGGTCCCTCAGAAAGCAAAGGGGGCGCTGCCCCCTCTGATGGAACAGTCTCATCTGACTTGGTGCTTCAGACTTATTCGTCCGAAGTGGCGGCTTCTTGGGCCCTGCGACGCTCAGCCACCAAGCGCTTGATCTCGTTGACGCGCTCGCGGGTAAGGGGGTACTTGATGGTCAGCAGCAAACCGCTGAGCACCATGCCACCGGGCACGAAGCTGTAGAGAAAGCGCATCCACCAATACGTTTCAGGAGTCTGATTGTATTCCAGGGCCGGATCAAAGCCGGAATACCAGACGACGACACCGGCCAAAGCCGGCGTCACCGAACCGATTATCTTCATCAGAAAGGCCATGGAGGCACCAAACATCCCCTCACGTCGAACACCATGTCTGAGTTCGTCCTCATCGGTGACGTCGGCCATCATGGTGGAGAGAACGGTGTAGAAGGTGCCGATGCCAATGGAGAAGAAAAACGGCAGGATCAGCTGGTATTCCGGATGACCGGGTACAATGACCCACCACTTGATGATGGAGCCGATGGCCATGGTGATGAGTCCGAAGCGCAGCATATTATGCTTCTGATATTTATCGCAGCCCCACTTGATGACCGGCAGCATGATCAAGCCCAGCACCCAGGCGACGGTAGCGATATAAGCACCCCACTTGGCACCTTCCAGGGCCGAGCCGACCACGTAGTAGATGGTGAGGTAAGCGCCAATGAATTGGAACAGACCATTGGCGAAACCCATGAAAACATAAAAAGCAAGAATGCGCATGTAGTTGAGGTTGCTGGCGACGCCAACAAAGGCCCGGAACATGCCGGCAAAACTACCGATCGCGGCACCAATGGCAGTGCGCGGCTTGTCACCGATAACCGGTGCCTTGGCAACCGAGATATGGGTGCGTTCCTTGACAAAGAAACACATGAGCACGGTCGATGGGATGCCGATCGCACAGGCAATCACCGCCACCCAGAAAAGACCCTGCAGGGCGTTGTCGAACATTGGCAGGAAACAGAGAATGGGAATGTAGGGCGCAACGATGCCGGCAATCTTATCCATATACGAGCGGTACATCACCACCTTGGTGCGGCCATCGTAGCTGGGGCAGAGTTCAATACCCAGAGCGTAATAGGAGGTGGACTGGACCGTGGTCAGGGTGGTGAAAATCAGGAAGCCGATGAGGATGTAGACCACCACCCCCTTCTTATCGGCATTGGCGGGGTTGTTGAATTCCTGCCAGCCCTCCTTGATCTTCTGGAAAGTCCCCTTGCGCTTTTTCTCCTTCGCAGCGGTGGTGAAATATTTGAGGATCGCATCAACCTGCTCGCGAGCTTGCTTGACACTGAGATTGCCTTCTCGGCAGGCAGTCAACTGGGCGTAGGCTTGATTGTGGGCAGCCAAGCGGTCGTCGATCTTATCGATATCCTCCAGGAAATTCTGCGCTGCTTCCAGGCGGCCCTCAAAGGCACGCTTGCGGCCCAGCGCGACCAGCATGGCTTCCTGACTGCCATCATTGATGCTCGCCGCTGCCGCATCGGCCGCCTGCTGCAGTTGGTCGGTCAAACTGGCCAGGGCCTCTCGTGCACCACGAAGAGTTCCTGCCGCGTCCGCGCCGCTGGCCATGGCATCTTCTATTTTGTCGATTTGCGCCTGGGGAAAGACATCGCCTTCCGCTTTGGTTGCCAAGGCAAAGGCCTGGCGGATGTCCTGACTGGCTTCAGTGAGTTCTTCGCGTGCCGTGACCATCGCCTTAGGAAACTCGGGAGGCAGCAGCGGCATGATGGTCGAGAGGGCCTGATCGGGAATGGCCACCGGCTGAGAGCCCTGGATCTGCGTCAGCATCGAACGGAATATCTGGTCGGTCAATTTGGCCCGATAGACGGCGTTTTCGACCATCTTGATCTGCTTTTCGGTATTCTCGAGCGGCTTGGTGCGGGTTCGTAGCAATTCCGCGACGACGGCACGGTCGGTTTCACTGGTATCTTCGCCCAGAGCATCCTGTTGCTTCTGGACAACATCCAGGCGTTCCTGGCGTGCCTCCAGCTCATCAAGCAGCACAGGATGGTAGATCAGTGCTTCTTCCATGGCCTGGGCATTGAATTCCGTAAACTCCGCCAAGCGCTCGGTCAGGTCTTCGCGTTGATGCTCATCAAGGAGACCGGCAGCAATGGCGGCAATCAGCTCCCGATCATCGGGTCTTACCTTGAAGCGGAGCTTCTCTTCCTCGATCTGTCCCAGCGAAGCCTTGAGCCAATCGGCCGCCGTCACGGTTTCCTCTTTCATCTCCTTAGCCGTGCTATCGGCCTCGAGCACCATGTTGGAGGCCATGTCATCGGTGGCCGGGAAATAGATCGCCATCACCACCAGCATCGCGATACGAGTCACACCGCCGACCAGAATGTACGGTATCCGCCGACCCCACCGACTGCGGGTATTATCGGAGATATGGGCGAAGATCGGGTCGGTAATGGCATCCCACACGGTCTTCAGGCCAATCACCAAGCCAACCAGCAGCGGATTGACGAACATCGCCACCACCATGACCGTCTTGATGATGTTGAAGAACTGGTTGGCGATGCCGTTTTCAACATTACCGAAGGCGTAGAGCAGCACTTCCTTCATTGGGGCATCCTGTGGCCCCAATTGCTCCTGTTCGCCCGGCTCTGTCTTCTTCACGTCGACCTCTTTCGATCCATCGCTGGCCATCTGCCGCTCCCTGTTTGCAAATAAGGATGCGTACGCTATGTACGTCGTTGCTATCCGCAAGCAGGCCAAGATAA
>CAYONM010000087.1:0-14065 GCA_964405325.1 uncultured candidatus Brocadiaceae bacterium
CATCCGCAACGATACCTCGGTCGCTGGCTGGGTACTGATGGCCCTCAAGAGTGCCGCCGCCGGTGGCCTGAACGTGGGCATGGGCATGAAGGGCGGCTTGAAGATGACTCGCGAAGCCTGGGCAACCATGAACAAGAATCCCGGTTCCATCAGCGCCAACGACAAGAGCACCTTCCCCTACACCTACTCCGCCATCGGCCTCGGTCAAAACCATGCCCAGACCGATGCCAAGACCTCAGGCACACCGGAAGCCAGCAAAGGCGGCCGCGAGTTCATCGGCGCGGTCTGTGCCGTATTCCTGGGCGTGAAGACCGGTGATCCGATGCTGGAGTCCATGATGAATCAGATCATGGCCAAGGCACCAAATAGCTACCCCTGCAACACCTACGCCCTCTACTACAGCACCCTGGCCATCTTCCAGGCCGGCGGCAGCCGTTGGGAGCAATGGAACAACACTGCCCGCGATCTGATGATCAACTCCCAATCCGGCAGCGGCACCGGCTGCCAGGAAGGTTCCTGGGACTTCCACGACACTGGCTACTATGGCCATGAAACCGGTGGTCGCTTGCTGAGTACCGCCTACGTGTGCCTGAGCCTGGAGGTCTATTATCGCTACGTGCGTCTGCACTGACCCCAACTCCAGCATTCAGCGCGTGAACCCGACCTCCGAACGAGGTCGGGTTTTTGCTGCCCTGTTGGTGGTGGATGCCCCCACATCACCGCGCAGACTCTCCGACCATGTCCAACCTCTTCGCCGAACAGCTCTGTCCGGTCAGCTATCTGCCAGTCATCGCCAGACCCGAGTGGCAGAATCTACCAGCTGGGCGATGGCTACCAGGTCAGCTTCAGCGTCCTGCATCAAGTAGCAGGTCCTGTCCAAGATGCTGGAACGATGTGGCCAGCAAGCCCTGCTGGTCGACGATGGCACGCAAGCGCTCGACTACACTACAGGAACAGCAACCCGATCTGGTGATCATGGACATGCAGATGCCCTTCATGGATGGCCTGACCGCCACACGTGAAATCCGCCAACGCGAGTCGCTCCAAGGGTGTGCACGAATCCCCATGGTCGGCCTTTCCGCCAGTGTCCCGCCAGAAGATCGACAGGCCTGCCTGGACGCGGGCATGGACGACTTCTGCACCAAACCGCTGCGTGCCAGCACCCTGCAAACCGTGCGACAGCGTCTGCTGTCGGCAAATGACCCAGACGAGCGTTGACCGCTTCACACCACCTCCAAAGCTGCCCCGGCTCCGGAGGAATGGCATGCTCTACGCCCTGCACGGCTTCACCGAAACCGATCAAAGCTGGTCAGATGTACTGGAGCCCACCCATCTGCATTATCACAGCTTCCTGTTGCCGGGACATGGCTCCAAACCCTGCGCCCCGGATACCACCATCGCCGCCACCGCTGCGGAATTCGCCAGGCAATTACCCGATGACCGCAGCGCCGACCTGATCGGCTACAGCATGGGTGGCCGCATTGCCATGCAGCTGGCTCTGGACCATCCCGATCGGGTTCGTCGCCTGGTGCTGGTATCCTGCTGCCCTGGCATAGCCAATACCGACTGCCGCGAGCAACGCCGCAAGCAGGACGAGGCCCTGGCCGAAATCCTAGAGCAGGACGGCATCGGCACCTTCATCGCCAGCTGGGAAGGCAATCCCACCCTGAAACCAGGCCGTCAACTGAATAGCCAAGACGGAGCCCTGCTGCGCAGCCGTCGACTGAACCAGGAACCCGCCGGCCTGATCAACGCCATCCGCTGCCTGGGCCAGGGCAGCATGGATCCACTGTGGGAGCGCCTGGGCGATCTCGAACAGCGAGTCCTGCTGATCTGCGGTGCGATCGACCACACCTATTGCGACTACATGCAGCGCATGCATGAGCGCATCAACCGTTCGGAGCTGGTGATTCTACCCAACTGCGGCCACGCGGTGCACCGCGAAGACCCCAAAACCCTGATCATGAAGACCTTGGACTTCCTGATCCACGGCTGAGAACCGTTCTTCACGGCCCTTCCACCCCCAGCAAGCCGTCAGGAGTTTTCCCATGCCCGCCGACTGGCAGTTCATCGACCGCGGCTATGCCGATATCCGCTACGATCAACTGGCCCTGGAGGGTGGTCGGGTGGCCAAGCTGACCATCGACCGGCCCGAAGTACACAACGCCTTCACTCCGCAAACCATCCAGGAACTGCGCGACGCCCTGCAGCACGCCCGAGACGATGGCGAGGTCGGCGTGATCGTGTTGACTGGTGCTGGCGATCGGGCCTTCTGCTCCGGCGGGGATCAACGAGTCCGGCAGCACGACGGTTACGTTGGCGGTCGCGACGGCGATAGCATCCCGCGCCTGAACGTCCTGGATCTGCAGCGCGAGCTGCGCAGCTGCCCCAAACCGGTAGTGGCCATGGTCGCCGGCTGGGCCATCGGCGGCGGCCATGTGCTGCACGTCATCTGCGACCTGACCATTGCCGCCGACAATGCCCGCTTCGGCCAGACCGGACCCAAGGTCGGCAGCTTCGACGGCGGCTACGGCGCTTCCTACCTGGCCCGCATCGTCGGCCAGAAAAAAGCGCGCGAGATCTGGTTCACCTGCCGACAGTATGACGCCCAGCAAGCCCTGGACATGGGCCTGGTCAACGAAGTGGTCCCGCTGGCAGAGCTGGAAACACGCACCCTGG
This sequence comes from uncultured candidatus Brocadiaceae bacterium, assembly GCA_964405325.1. Lineage (GTDB taxonomy): Bacteria > Planctomycetota > UBA11346 > UBA11346 > UBA11346 > CAYONM01. The sequence continues at coordinate 2,680 of CAYONM010000087.1, forward strand.
ACCTGTGCCAGGAAATGCTGCGGCATTCCCCCCTGGCCCTGCGCTGCCTGAAAGCCGCCTTCAACGCCGACTGCGACGGCCAGGCCGGCCTGCAGGAATTGGCCGGCAATGCCACCCTGCTGTTCTACATGAGCCAGGAAGGCCAGGAGGGGCACCAGGCTTTCCTCGAGAAACGCAAACCAGATTTTGGCCAATTCCCGCGCCTGCCCTGACATGCCAATCCGTCCCTGGCTGCTGGCAACTCGCCCCAAAACCCTGCTGGCCGGCGTGGTGCCGGTGGCCGTGGGGGTCGCTCTGGCTGCCCAGTACGCAACCATCAGCTGGCCGCACGCCCTGGGCTGCCTAGCCATAGCCTTGCTGATCCAAATCGCGACCAACTTCGCTAACGACGCCATCGATGCCCGCAAGGGCGCCGACACCCCCGATCGGATTGGCCCCACCCGGGCCGTGGCCAGTGGCCATATTTCAGAACGCGTCATGCTGCTGGCGACCGGCCTGCTGCTCGGCCTGGCTTTGCTGATCGGGCTCTGGCTCAGCCTTCGTGGTGGCTGGCCCATTCTGGCCCTGGGCCTGCTGAGCCTGGCGAGCGCCTACGGCTACACCGGCGGCCCCTTTCCGTTGGCCTATCTCGGCCTGGGTGACCTGTTCGTACTACTGTTCTTTGGCCTGGTCGCGACCCTGGGCACCGCCTGGATCCAAATCGCCCCCGCCGCCAGCACGCCGCCCACTGCTTGGTGGTTCGCCGGCACAGCGGTCGGCCTGCACGCCACAGTGATCATCGCGGTCAACAACTGGCGCGATCGCCGCACCGACGCCGCTGCCGGCAAACGGACCCTCGCGGTGCGGCTGTCGCCACGACCCTACCGCCGCTACATCGCCGCCCTGCTGATGGCCGCGGCCCTGTGCTACTGGTGGCTGGACCTGAGCGCCGCCGCGCTACTGGCTGCTGCTGGTGGTCTACTGCTCTATCGCGGCCTGTTCCGAGCCGATGGCCAAGCGCTGAATGCATGGCTGGCCCGCGCCGCCGCCCTGGAAGCAGCCTGCGCCCTGGTCGCCATCCTGGAACTGGTCCGATGGAATTGAGTCGGCATCAGCTGCGCCTGCACCAAGCCCTGGCCACCACTTGGGGCCAGATCGAGCAACGGGACAGCCTACTGATCCGTCATCAGCACGGTCTTGGCGAGGCCTCTCCGCTGCCGGCCTACGGCGGCGAGGACCTGGGCACCTGCCAGCAGGCCCTGGCCCGTATCGATGACGATGCCTGCCAAACCTGGCTGGCGCAGCAGAATCCCTGGGCACCGTGGCCACAAGAACTGCCAGCCGTAGCGCGTTTCGGATTGCTGAGTGCCCTGGTCGATGCGCTGGCCAAATCGCACGACCGACCCCTGCATCGCTTGTACGGCGCCAAGCAGGACCGGATACCGATCGTCCAACTCCAAGCCCTGCACCAGCCGCGACTGCCCTTGGGCGCCTGCAGCAAATTCAAAGCCGAGGCCGATCCAGCTAGCACGCTGCGCGTACTGCAGGCCTTGCCAAAGCAAGGCCAGTGGCGCATCGATGTCAACGGCGCCTGGGATCCGGACCAAAGCCGCTGGTTTTGGCAACACGCCTGTCGCCTGCCCATTGCCTACCTGGAACAGCCGCTGGCTCCAGGCCAGCTGAACGAGCACGCCCGCTTGCGCGCCGAGGGCTGTCGCATCGCTCTGGACGAAGACCTACGCAGCCTGAGCGATGCCCACGCCATCATCGCCACCGAAGCAGCCGACGTCCTGATCGTCAAACCAGCGTTGCTGGGCGGCCCAGATCGCTGCCACGCCCTGCAGCAGCACACCCGCCTGCCACTGGTCTTTTCCACCCTGCTGGATGGCGCGGTCGCCAGACGCCAGGTCGCCGCTCTGGCCCTGAGCCTGGGCGGGACGCTACCCCAGGGCCTGGGCACCGGCCAGTTGCTGGCAACGGACCTGCCCCTGCCTGCCGATCCGATCCACGACGATCACTGGCAAGCCAGTGGCGCTGGCATCGGTATGGCCTGGCCATGATCAACTGGCAACTCCGCTCGCTCGTCACGGGCCAGGCACTGCGCTGGCAGAACCTGCTGCCCGGTGTCGCGGACTGGTGTCGCTGGCTGCTGGAACAGGACCTGCCCCAGGGCAGCCGCCTGGCGGTGTGCTTGCCAAACAGCCCGAGCTTGGCCGCCCTGCTCCAAGCCGCACCCCTGGTCGGACACAGCCTGGTCGTGCTCCCTCGGCGGCTTGCCGCCAGCCAGGAGGAGCTGATCCGACACGCGGCCTGCCACCTGCTGATCGATCACCCGCTCGAGCCGGTGACCACCGGCACTCCGCTATCCGCGCGCCCGCTGGCACCAGAGCAGGAAGCCTTGGTCGTGTTCACCTCCGGTTCCACCGGCCAAGCCAAAGGCGTGCGGCTGCGCCTGAGCAACCTGCTGCACGCTGCCGAAGCGCAGTGCCAAGCCCTGGACCTACGCAGCCAAGACCGCTGGCTACTCTGCCTTCCCATGGATCACATCGGCGGCGCCATGAGCTGCTACCGGGCCGCTACCAGCGGCAGCGACCTGTGCATCCACAAGCGCTTCACCGTCGACCGCTGCTGGCAGGCCCTGAGCAAGTGCAGCGGCGTGTCGCTGGTCCCAACCATGCTGCATCGCCTGCTGGCTGAGCGATCAGATGCCTGGCCGCCGGCCCTGCGTCAGATTTTGCTCGGCGGCGGGCCCTGCGAGCCGGCCGATCTGGACCGGGCCGAAGCCCGCGGCCTGCGGCCTCGGCTGAGCTACGGCCTGAGCGAAAGCACCGCGCTGGCCGCCATCACGCCTGCCGGCTCGCGTGCCCACCGCGCTCAACCGCTGCCTGGTATCGAACTACGCCTACGCGATGAACGCATCGAACTCCGCGGCCCGCAAATGTTCTGCGGCTATCTGCACGAACCGGATCGCGAACCACAGACCTGGTTCGATACCGGCGATCTGGGCAAATGGGATGAGGACGGCCTGCGCGTGCTGTGCCGACGCCAGGACCGCATCGTATCCGGCGGGGAGAACATCGCTCCCAGCGCGGTGGCGGCAGCGCTGCGCGCGCATCCAGGCATCTGCGAGGCCGCCGTCTGGGGCGAAGCGGACGCGGAATGGGGACAGATCGTGGTCGCCGCGCTAGTCGCGAGCGGTGAGCCAGTACCGGAACCAGAGCTGCGCGCCTGGCTACGACAAGGCCTACCCGCCTACCAGATTCCCAAGCGCTGGTCGTGGTTGGCGGCGCTACCGCGGCTGGCCAATGGCAAAGTGGACCACGCTACGCTGCTCAATGGCCGGCGTTGAGCACGCCAGTGGCAGCCGCCGACAGCACCAGTACTTCGGCCACAGCAACGGACACGTAGAACCATTCCTGTTTCTTGATGAAACTCGGAATGATCCGCAGGTAGCAGACGATGGTCAGCAGGCCCAGTAACACCACCGGCAGATAGACATTGATGTCGCTCTCACCAATCAAGGCCAACCAGGACCAGGGCTCGTGCGGCATGCCGGTCTGGGCCACGTAGTCCTGCAAGTCCAGGCACCAGATCTTGGCGATGTCCGCATGCGGGATGTGCGGCGTCACCAAGCCGAACAGATACAAGACGCCAGTGACGATCAGGCCGATGAAACCGATCCACACGCCCCAGTCGAGGATCTGGGCGTAAGCGATCTGTTCATCCGAGGTGAATTGCTCGTGCTCGCTCATGGTCAGATCCCCAATCCTTTCAGCAGACTGCGTAGGCCCGCCAGCACCATCACCAGAATAACGATCTTGCGCACCAGCGCCGGCTTGACCGCCGGCAGCATCAGCGCACCGATACGGGCACCGGCCATCATGCTGATCACCGAACCCAAGACCATCATCGGCAACATCGCACCCTGGTGGATGTAGATCCAGACCGCCGAGGTATCAGTAATCGACAACAGAAAACCGCTCGTCGCCACCGACACCTTCAGCGGCACACCCATGATCAGATTGAGCACTGGCACATTGGCCCACCCAGCTCCCAGGCCAAACATGCCGGCAATCAGGCCGATCACACTGAACAGCAGGAAGCCGATGGCGGTGCGATGAGTGTGCCAGTCGATCACCTCACCAGTCGAGCCTTCCCGGTAACGACCATTGATTCCAAGCATTTTGCCCAGGGCATCCTGCTCGCCGACCTCCGGTCGCTCCGAGCGCTTGGATTTGATCATGATCACAGCAATCAGCAGGATGGTGGCGCCCAAAGCAATGCGCACCACGTAGTCAGGCAGGGCCGTACCGAGAAAAGCACCGACGATGGAGGTCATGGAGGCGATCAGGGCACCGGGCATCGCCAGGCGAAAGTTGGCCAGACCAGCACGCAGGTAGGTGGGCGCCGCCGAGAGCGCTCCGGAAAGCGCGATCAACAGGCCGGTGCAGCGCACGAAATCCAGATTAAAGGGAAAGAAGCTACCGACAATGGGGACGAACAACACCCCACCACCAACACCGCCAAGAGTCGCAAAAACGCCGAGGACGAAGGTGCTGATGAACAGGATCAGGATCCAAACCCACCAAGCGAGGCCGGCGGCAGCTTCAACAGTCTGCTCAGAGGGAAGGGATGAAATGGCTTCAGTCGCGTACAGGGCCACTCCAGCCCCCAGCAGCAACAACAACACTCGTCGCATGCGTGCCTCCGTTACCGCGGAATAACGCGGGTGCGGATGCTAGACAGCTGGTCTGGACAACTCAATCGGGCATCTGCTGATATGCATGTGCTGCATGCAGAACACACCTGGCACGCATTGATTTAGCAGCAGCTAACTGGATGGTCGCTTTTTGTTTGTCATCACTCATCCAAATGCTAAAAAACTCGCACAGCGCCTGTTTTCTATGGAGGAGCACCGCGCGATGGACCCTGCCGTGACTGCCTCTCAACCTCAAGTTAGCAACGTGCAACTTTTGCCGATGGACCAGCTGGCCATGGGTGAGAATGCCACCATCCACGACCTCGACGGCCCAGATCGGGTCCGTCGGCGACTGCTGGAGATGGGCCTGGTCCCCGGCGAACAGATCCAGGTGGTGCGCAAAGCGCCTTTGGGCGATCCGGTGGTGATCCAGGTCCTGGGCTACCAACTGGGCCTACGCAAACAGCAAACCGCCTGCATCCAAGTCAGCCGGCAGGTCACGCCGCGCGAAGCAAGCGCGGCGGCCAAGCCTCTGATCGCCGGCGATACGGTGAGTGACGTCGGCCGCATCGCCCTGGTCGGCAACCCCAACTGCGGCAAAACCACGGTATTCAATGCCCTGACCGGCCTGCATCAGAAGGTGGGCAATTACGCCGGGGTCACGGTGGAACGGCGCATCGGCCGCTGCCAGACCGACGCCGGTCAGCTGAACGTGATCGACCTGCCTGGTACCTACAGCTTGACGCCATCCTCCCCCGACGAGCGGGTCGTGCTGGAGGTGCTGCGCGGGCAACAATTTGGCGAACCGCGCCCGGACGCCGTCGTGGCCGTGATCGACGCCAGCAATCTGGCGCGCAACCTGCTGCTGTTCACGCAACTGGTTGATCTGGGCCTACCCATGGTGGTCGCCTTGACCATGAACGACACCGCTGCGGCTCGCGGCCGGCCGGTGGACGCGGCCGCCCTGGAAGCCCAGCTAGGAGTGCCTGTAGTGCCCCTGATCGCCCATAAAAAGCAGGGACTGGATGCACTCCGGGCCGCTCTACCACAGGCGCGCATTGCGCAGGGCAAACCCTGGCGTCTTCCCGCGGTGCTACATCAGGCAGTCGACCAATTGCATGCCGACCTGAACGGCCATCTGCCGGAAAGCGGTGCCCGACGCTGCGCCGAGCGCCTGCTGACTGGCGCTGATAGCCTGATCGACTACGCCAAGAGCGGGGATGAAGCCGTGGTGGTAGCCGTTGAGCGCATCCGCAAGCAGCTGCCCCCAAACGCCCCCGACCCCCTGGCGACCGATGTCAGCCTGCGGTACGGCTGGATTCGCGCCCTGCTGCCGGCCGTGCTGGGACAAACCGATGGACGCAGCCTGGGCCCCAGCTTCACCGAGCGCCTGGACCATCTGCTGGTGCACCGCGTCGCCGGCCTGGGCATCTTCGCATTCATCATGTACAGCCTGTTCTATCTGATCTACACCGTCGCAGATCCCTTCATGGGCGTGACCGAGGAGGTCATCGGCAGCTTCGGCAACTTGCTCTTCGGCTGGATGGAAACCGGCGCGTTGCGCAGCCTGTTGCTGGATGGCGTGGTCGGCGGTGTTGGCGGCGTGTTGGTGTTTGTACCGCAGATCGCGATGCTCTTTCTGTGCATCGCGCTGCTGGAGGAGAGTGGCTACCTGGCCCGCGCCGCCTTCCTGCTGGACCGCCTGCTGGCCGCCGTCGGCCTGCACGGCAAGAGCTTCATTCCCTTGCTCTCCAGCCACGCCTGCGCCATTCCTGGCATCATGGCCGCCCGCAATATCGACAACCACCGCGACCGTCTGGCCACCATGTTCGTCGCCCCCTTCATGAGCTGCGGCGCCCGTCTGCCGGTGTATGTGCTGCTGATCGGGGTCTTCCTGGCCCCCTATGGCGGCCTGACCCAGAGCCTGGCCCTCTTTGGCTGCTACACCCTGGGTATGGTCATGGCGGTCCTCATTGCCTGGTCGTTGAAAAAGACCGCCTTACCAGAGACCCCATCCGCCTTCCTGCTCGAGTTGCCCAACTACCAGCTGCCACTCGCTGGCCAGGTGGCCCGAACGGTGCTGTTGAACAGCTGGCTGTTCGTCCGCAAAGCCGGCACGGTGATCCTGGGTTTCAGCATCCTCTTGTGGGCGGCGCTCTATTACCCGCGCCTAAATGAACAGGCAGTGCATGCCGTGATTCAAGAGCAGGGATTGAGCGTGGCTGCGTATCAAACCGCCAGCGCCAGCGAAGATCCCCAGCAGCAGGCCGTCGCAGCCCAGGTCGATGCCGCCCTCAATGGCAAACAGGTGGCAAGTAGCATCGCCGGCCGAGCCGGCCATCTCATAGAACCAGTGATCGCCCCCATGGGCTACGACTGGAAAATCGGCATCGGCCTGGTGGGCGCATTCGCTGCCCGAGAAGTATTCGTCAGCACCATGGGCGTGGTTTATTCCGTCGGCGATGAAGCCAACGAGGAAAGCGCCGATCTGCACCAGGCCATGCAGAGCGATCGTCGCGACGATGGCAGCGTGCTGTGGACCCTGCCGACGGTGATCAGCGTGCTGGTGTTCTTTGTCATCGCCATGCAGTGCATCAGCACCATCGCGGTGATGCGCCTGGAAACCGGTGGTTGGCGCTGGCCGCTGACCCAGCTGCTGGTGATGAACAGCATCGCCTACGTGTTGGCGACGCTGGTCTATCAGATCGGAAGCCGCTTATGACCTGGCAGGATCTGTTCGCTCTAAGCATCGTCGCCATGGCCGTGTTGCTACTGACCCGGCCACTATGGCGACGACGCAAACGGGATGGCTGCGCCAACTGCCACTGCAAGGGATCAGGCTAAACGCTTCCCGTAGCGGGGGAGCTGCCCCTCGCGGCCACCCTTGCCCGGTCGGACAACCTCGCCTGATCAAGGGCCCGGCTTGAACGGAACCTTTTGAAGAACCCGTCAGGCTACGTCAGACGCTTGATGATCGCCCCATCTTCGGTGCAGACCAAGCGGGAGCCGCAGTCCTCGCAGCGGATCACGAAACGGGCGTAGCGGGCCTGGAAGTTGTCCAACTGCCAGCGGATGCGTGGCCCGATGCCACCCAGATGGGTGACGATGGTATCCTCGAAGCTGTTCTTGCAGATGGGGCAAGCATGTCCCTCTACCAGATGCAACTGCCGCCGACGCTTGGTCCACAGATGCACGGTATAGACCAGGGGAACCACGAGACCACCACCAACGACCAGTATCCACATGCCCTTAGTTTGTCGTTAGCCCAGCGCTGGCAATACCCCCAGCAGCGGCATAATCGGTATCATGCGGTTCCTGCTGCTGGTCATCCTGTTTGTGACCGCCATCGGCTGCGGTCCGCCACCGCGCCAATACGGCGATGCCGGTGCCGATCGCATCGGCTTCATCGTCGAAATCGACCGCAGCTTCCTGGCCAGCATCCCCACCAGCAGCAGCCGGCCGGATGTCCGCTTCGGCGTCGGCTTCGGCTCTGGTATCGGCATGCGCTACGGCGCCTCCTACCACCACGACGCCACCGACACTCATCTCGAGGGTCTGGATCCGGAATCCGGTGCCCTGATCCTGCGCCAGCGCCTGAAGCGCGGCAGCAACGAGTTCGCCGTGCCGCTACAACCGGATCGCAGCCTGCAAATGCGGGTAGTCCGCTCCGGCGGCGAAAGCGGCCAGGAACCGATCGGCCTGCTGGATCTGACCACGGCCGAACGGCCGGTGCGGATCGTGCTGGATGTGAACGGGAGTTCGTTGCAGTAGGATATCAACCCTCAAGCTCGACAAGAAGTCGCTCCAGTCGCTCGATCAAATCCGGTAAATGCCTCGTGACGACGGAATACACCACCGAATTATCGATATACTCTAGACCCGGTTTGAAATCCGAATCGAACGACACCAACAGATCAACATCACTATCGGAGTCGGCCTCACCGCGTGCCCAGGAACCAAACAGCTCCAACCGAACAATTCGATCTTTCCGGCAAATCTCGGCCAGACGCTGGGGCTCGATTGGGAATGCAGAGGACATATTCGTATGTCTAGCAAGGCACCATTTCAGCTGCAACCAGCGGGTCTTGCCTGACAATCACTCAGTCCACTTCCCCAGCCGCCACCGCCTCGACCCACTCCGCCAATACCCGAACCACATCCCGCTCCACCTGAGCGACACCGCCGGAAACCTGGTACTGCTGATCTTCATCGCCATTTTTCACATGCAGCAGGCCATCGCCCAGTTGACAGATGAAGGCAGCGTGGCCACGGCGGATGCCGACCTCGCCGTCGAAGGCCGGCAGGGTGACATGCTCGGCCTGGCACAGGGGCAGTTTCTGTTCCGGGGTGATGATCTCCACCTGCAGCATGACTCGCTCCTCAGGCCGACTGCTTCAGCTGTTCGGCCTTTTCGACCGCCTCTTCGATGGTGCCCACATACATGAAGGCGCTCTCGGGCAAATCGTCGAACTTGCCGGTCAAGATCTCTTCGAAGCTACGAATGCTGTCCTCCAACTTGACGTATTTGCCCTGCATACCAGTAAACTGTTCGGCCACGTGGAAGGGCTGCGACAGGAAGCGCTCGATGCGACGAGCGCGGGCGACCACCCGCTTATCATCGTCAGACAGCTCGTCGACGCCGAGAATGGCGATGATGTCCTGTAGATCCCTGTAGCGCTGCAGCACGTTCTGCACACCACGGGCAACGCGATAGTGACGCTCGCCCACGATCTGCGGCTGCAGGATGCGGCTGGTGGAGGCCAGCGGATCCACGGCCGGGTAGATACCCTTTTCGGCGATACCACGCGACAGGTTGGTGGTCGCATCCAGGTGGGCGAAGGTATTGGCCGGAGCCGGATCGGTGTAGTCGTCCGCCGGTACGTAGACCGCCTGGATCGAGGTGATCGAGCCGTTCTTGGTCGAGGTGATCCGCTCCTGCAACTGGCCCATTTCCGTGGCCAGGGTGGGCTGATAGCCCACCGCCGAGGGCAGGCGGCCCAGCAGCGCACTCACCTCGGAGCCGGCTTGGGTGAAACGGAAAATATTATCGACGAACAACAGCACGTCCTTGCCACCCTGATCGCGGAAGGCCTCAGCAATGGACAGGGCCGACAGCGCCACGCGCAAACGCGCGCCCGGTGGCTCGTTCATCTGACCGTAGCACAGGGCACAACGGCTGTCGCCAGGGATGATCTTCGGATGGCCGTTCTCGTCCCAGATCGGTTCGCCATCGGCATCCTTCTCCACCGCGATCACGCCGGACTCGATCATCTCGTGCCAGAGATCGTTACCCTCGCGGGTGCGCTCACCAACACCGGCGAACACGGAAAAACCACCGTGGCCCTTGGCAACGTTGTTGATCAGCTCCATGATCAACACCGTCTTGCCAACACCAGCACCACCAAAGAGGCCGATCTTACCGCCCTTCACATAGGGCGCGAGCAGGTCCACCACCTTGATACCGGTTTCAAAGATGGTGTCTTCGGGGTCCAATTCATCGAAGGAGGGTGCCAATCGGTGAATGGGTTGCCGTGGACAGTCGTCGGTGACCGGGGCACCATTGTCGATGGTGTCGCCCAACAGATTGAAAATACGACCCAGGGTTTGCTCACCAACCGGCATCATCACCGGGCTGCCGGTGTCGGTGATGCGCATGCCGCGAGACACGCCATCGGTGCTGGCCAAGCCGATGGCGCGCACGCGGTTGCGGCCAAGATGCTGCTGCACTTCACAAATCAAGGTCACTGGCTTACCGGTCGCGGGATCATCGTACTGCAGCTGCAGAGCGTTGTAGATCGCCGGTAACTCTTCGAATTCCGCGTCGAGAGTGGAACCGATGATTTGGACGACAGTACCGATATGGGCCATGGGAAACTCTTCAAATTCAGGTCACAGGAATTGTGACGGTTCGCGACGTGAAAAAGCGTATCCCTAAGACATCGCCTCGACCGCACCGACGATCTCGGCAATCTCCTGGGTGATTTTGCCCTGACGGGCACGGTTGTATTTACTGCTGATCGCCTTGACCAGATCCTTGGCCGCATCGGTGGCATTCTTCATCGCCATGCGCCGCGCCGCATGCTCGCCAGCCGCCGTCTGCAGCAGACAGGAAAAGAATCGAGTCCGCACCGCAGTGGGCACCAGACTGTCCAGCAGCGAGCGCGGTTCAGGATGGAACAGATACTCGCTGGCGACTTCCGCATCGCTGACGGCTTCGGTGGTACCGGCCGGCAGCAGGGTCGTGACCGTCGGCTCCTGCCGAGCAACCGAATGGAAATGCGAGTAGACCACTTCCACACCATCGAATGCTTCATCCAGAAACTGCTGAACGATGGGCTCCAAGACCTTGGCGCAGTCGCTGTAGCTGGGCCGCTCGACCAAGTCGCGATGCGCGGCATCGACCCGTTCCTGGAAAAACCGTAGCGTCGTGGCGGCCTTGCGGGCCATGGCCACGATTTGCACGGTCTTGCCGTCGGCGCGATGCGCGCGGATGCGCTCCAGGGCAGCGCGCACCAGATTGGCATTGAAAGCGCCACACAAGCCGCGATCGGAGGTGATGATCAGCACCGCCACCTTGCCGGCCTGGCCATCCGAACGCATCAGCGGGTGGGTGTAATCCCCCTGCACAGCACCGGCCAGACGGGCCAAAACCGCGTTCAAGCCCTCGGCATAGGGCACCGAGCTGGCAGCAGCGTCCTGGGCCTTTTT
>CAYONM010000088.1:0-13989 GCA_964405325.1 uncultured candidatus Brocadiaceae bacterium
CGGAGCCCGGCTGGCGGGTGCGACGGATGTCGCGAGGGGGCAACGCCCCCTCTGATGGAAGCGTCATATGTTTCAGCCGGCCCCGTTTAGGCTGGAAATGGAGGGTGTCCAGGTACGGAGAATAATCTGATTCTGGAATGGATATTCCATCACAAGAGCACTTGAACAGAATTCTGCATCTCGGTGCGCTTGATGTAATAAAGGGCACCTCTAAAAAATGAGAAGCGAAGATATTGGTAATGGCCATGTTGCTCGCAGATGAATTTGCCTTGTCTTTTGCGTCAATGCATGGCTGACATCGGTTCATCTTCATCTTGCTTTCCTCGAGAAGGTCGCGTGGTTTGTTCCATGGGCTGATTGACCGGGGCATCATCAGGTATCCATCAGGTGGAACAGGCGTGGATCGATGTCGCGATTGGCGGCGCGGCGTTCGTCGGCGTATTGTTGCAGCATGCGATGCAGTTCCGGGTTGCCACGTTGTCGCAGGCCGACGATGCGGTCGACGTCGCAACCTATGAAGAAGGCTTTCAGGATCATCTGGTTCCAGGCCGCCTGGCTCAAGTGATCGTGGGGATAGGGGTTGTCGCAGGCCACGGCCTCGAACACGTCGATCACGTTGCTGCGTAGGCCCTCACTGGCGCGTTCCTGGAGGGTGTCCGGCTGTGGCAGCAGACACAGGCTACGGTATAGACTGAGATTTTCGCCCAGATCGGCGGTGCTGGCGAGGTCGGCCAGCAGTGAGGCTGGCGCTGTGCCGTGCGCACAGCGTGCCAGCAGCAGGCGAGCACGGGCCAGGTCGGTCAGGGTCCAGCAGACTGGTTGCCAGTCGTGGCAGACTTGTTGCGCCTCGCCCAGTTCCGCTTGACTGGGGGTAAAGGAACCGCGGCAGTGCCGGGCGCAGGCACTGAAGGCCAGGAAAAAACGCGCCTCTTGGTCGTTTCCGCATTGTTGTCGCAGCCAGAGGGTTGCCGTTTCCGGCAGGCGGCTGGTCAGCCAGTGGTCGAAGAAGTCAGGTACCATGGTAGCGGCTTAGCAGGCTTCGTGCCGAGAATCCAGCTCGCATCTCAGGCCAACTGTGCAAACGGGTGACCAGGGGTCGGGCTTGGCGTTAGCGTTTTGTGCAGCACCATGCTCCTATGCGTCTGTTTTTTGCTCTGAGACTGGCGGAGGAAGTGCATCAGCGTCTGGCCGCCGTTGCCGAACGACTTCAAGCCTGGGACTTGCCGGCCCGCTGGGTGCATCCGGATGACTATCATCTGACCGTCCTGTTTTTGGGCGACGTGCCCGAGCACGAAGCCGGCTATCTGGAATACGCTGTGCATGATGTGGCCGCCAGTCTGCTGCTGCCGGAGCTGCAGCTGCCCGGTCTGGGTGCTTTTGCCGGCAAGCAAGCGCCGCGCATCGTCTATGCGGCGGTGGCGGACCGTGTCGACTGGTGTGGGGAATTGCATCGGAATCTGGCTGATGTGCTCAGCCATGATTTGGAGCCGCATTTCAAGCCGCATATCACCCTGTGTCGGCCGGATCAGCAGCGATTGGTCAATCCGGGTCGATGGTGGCAATTGTTCGAGGCTCACGGGCAGGCCGATTGGGGAAGTTGCCCGGTCACCGATTTGGTCTTATATCGTTCGTTGGCTGGCAGTCGCGGTGGCCGCCGCTATGAAGCGATGCGGGAATGGCCCTTGGGGTGATAGCTGGGTGCAACCAGCACATGATGGCCGCACTTTTTTTGTTCCAGACCAGACAAACCGGTCGTCGCCCGGAACCCAAGGTTCAATCGTATCGGTCGGCGCCCGGTTTTGACTCTTACATCGAGGGGCAAGCCCCTCGGACCCCGAAGCCGAGGCTGCGAGAACAACTTTTTCTTTACGAAGTTCTCGCGGCCTCAGCTTCTAAGGCATTGGTGAAACGGGTTTTATAAGCCTCGAATGATGCGAAAGGAGTGCTGGGAAGTCAGCGCTAGCGATCCTTTCCCCGGCAACGCCTTTGTGCCTGCACGGTAACAATATGACTACTTCATCCCAGTTGGCCGCGAGCTTGGGAGTGGGGCAGACCAGTCAGTATCTCAGAGGTCGCTTACGCTGGATCAGCTCAGGCCAGTCTTGGACTGGTTGCCTGCCGTCGACGGTCTCAGGAAACTTTTCCGGCTTTGCATTGTGGCGCGGCTTGAACGGACGCGTTGCTGGGCCGGTCAACGAACCCATTCGAATATGTTCTCGTAGCCGATATTATCACCGCAGTATAGGCAGGATTCGTGTCCGGTCTGCAGAGTGCGGCCGCATTTCTGGCAGGTTTTCACGTCAGGCTTGGTTTTGCCGTCCAATTGGCCGTCGCGGGCGTCGATTTCTTTCACTTTGTCAGCAATATGCTGCTCGCTCATCGCGGTGTTGTCGCGAATCAGCTCCCACATGGCCTGATTGACCAGTTTCAGGCGGTCGATGCGTCGATTGATGGTGTTGATCGCTTCCTGCACCGAGCCGATTTTGCTTTGAGCACGACTGGCGGCGGATTGTGCGCGGGCGATTTCGCGGGACTGATGGATGTCGTAGAAGTCGATCATGGTGCTCCCTTCAAAGGGGTTCTCCCTCTCGCGACGTCTGTCACATCCGCCAGCCGGGTTCCAGTCCCTCGATTTTGGTCGACCCTCGCTCGCTGCGCAAGCATTGTGGGCTACGCCAGTCGATAGTAACCGTCGACGTCCTTGGCGTCGACGACCCGTCCCTGCAGGTAGGCGCGGGTGATCCAGTTCTCCACCGCCAGTTCGTTCAGCCTTTGATGTCGGTCATCCGAGGAGCGGAGCCAGGTGGTGAGTTCTCCCACCGAGAAGGCATCGCGAGCCTGGCCGTCGTCGCGAATCTGGATCTGACCGCCGGTCTGACGGCAGGTAAACAGCCAGCCACTGCGGGTATGGATGTAGCTCCAGGGTTGCCGGTCCAGTTCGACGAACTCTTCCAGCCCTTCTTCCCAGCCCTTGGGCTGGAAGTGCTGGACCTGGGTGTGGACCTGCTGGTGCAGGCGCTGTTTGGTGTGGCAGAATCGTTGGATATCATGAAGGTCTATCATCTGGACAGATGATGGCAGACGCGTGCTGCGCTGGCAATCCCTCACAAACGCCTACGCTGCTTGCCCATCTGAAAGGAACCACCATGCGCTCCGACACCATCAAGAAGGGCTTCGAACGCGCCCCGCATCGCTCCTTGTTACGAGCAACCGGTTTGCAGGACGAGGACTTCGACAAGCCATTCATCGCCATTGCCTCCTCGCACATCGATATTATTCCCGGTCACGTCCATCTGGACGAGGTCGCCAAGATCGTGGCGGCAGCGGTGCGCGCAGCTGGTGGAGTGCCCTTCATCTTCAATACCATCGGCGTTGATGACGGTATTGCCATGGGCCACGACGGCATGAAGTGGAGCCTGCCTTCGCGTGAGATCATTGCCGACTCGGTGGAGACCGTGATCCGGGCGCATTGCTTCGACGGCATGATCTGCATCCCCAACTGTGACAAGATCGTGCCGGGCATGCTGATGGGGGCCATGCGGGTGGATATTCCGACGCTGTTCGTCTCCGGCGGTCCCATGAAAGCGGGCACCACCTCCAAGGGTGAATCGGTCGATCTGATCACCGCTTTTGCCGGTGTTGCGCAATACAATGCCGGTAAAATGACCGAGGAGGAACTGCGCGATATCGAGATCAATGCCTGTCCGACGTGCGGGAGTTGCTCCGGCATGTTTACCGCCAACAGCATGAACTGTCTGTGTGAGGCCATTGGCTTGGCGCTGCCCGGCAATGGTACCATCCTCGCCGGCGAGGGCCCCGGCAAGCTGGCGCCCGAGCGCGTCGACCTGTTCCGGCGCGCCGGCGCGCATATCATGCAGCTGGTCGACCAGGACCTGAAGCCGTCGGATATCATGTCCCAGGCTGCCATCGATAACGCTTTTGCCTTGGATATTGCCATGGGCGGCAGCACCAACACCGTGCTGCACATGCTGGCGATCGCACGCGAAGCTGGCATCGAGTACGATATTCGTCAGATCGACGCCATCTCCCGTCGTGTGCCCTGCTTGTGCAAGCTCGCACCCAACGGCGTGCATCACATGGAAGATTGCCACGATGCTGGCGGTATTTCTGCCATCCTCGGCGAGTTGGCCATGGCCGGCAAGCTGGACCTGAGCTGCAAGAGCATTCTTGGTAAGACCATGGGCGAACTGCTCGAAGGCGTGGCAAGTCGCAACAAGGTTGTCATCCGTGATTGCGATAAGCCCTTCAGTCAGGATGGCGGTCTGGCCATTCTGACCGGCAATCTGGCCATTGATGGCTGCGTGGTGAAGACCGCGGGCGTGGTGGAGGAGATGCTGGCCTTCGAGGGCGAAGCCATCGTCTTCGACAGCCAAGAAGACGCCTGCGAAGGCATTCTTTCCGGCCAGGTCAAAGCCGGTCACGTGGTGGTGATCCGCTACGAAGGTCCCAAGGGTGGTCCGGGTATGCAGGAGATGCTGGCTCCCACCAGTTACATCAAGGGCGCTGGTCTCGGTGCGGAGGTGGCCTTGATCACCGACGGTCGTTTCTCCGGCGGCACCTCTGGTGCTTCCATCGGCCACGTCAGCCCGGAAGCCGCGGCCGGTGGCCTGATTGCCCTGGTCCAGAGCGGTGACCGCATCCGCTATTCCATCGCCGAGCGCAGCATCGAGCTGCTGGTGAATGAAGCGGAATTGGTCAAACGCCGCGACGGTTGGCAGCCGCTGATCAAACCGATCAATGGTAGCTGGCTCAAGCGCTACCGCGCCATGGCCACCAGTGCCGATACCGGCGGCATCCTGGCGATTCCGGAGTAAATCCAGCATGCCGCTGGTGCTCTACGTTGCGCTTGGTTCCGCCCTCGGCGGAGCCGGGCGTTATGCGATCGGTGGCGCGGTGGATGCGCGCTGGCAGCAGGCCTGCTGGGGGCTGTCGGTCGGCACCCTATTGGTGAACGTGCTGGGGAGTTTTCTGATTGCCGCCCTCATCCCCTGGTGCAAGCACGAAGCCGTCCGAGCTTTTGTTGCCTTTGGCCTGATGGGCGGCTTCACCACCTTTTCCAGCTTCAGCCTGCAAACGGTCGCTTTTTTGGAGAAGGGCCTGCTGCTTCCGGCCTTGCTGAATGGTGGTTTGAACCTGTTCTGCTGTCTGGTGGCCGCTGGCTTGGGGCTGTGGTTGGCACGGGCGGTCAGCTGACCAATCGTAGAAGCTGAGGCTGCGAGAACGTCGTAAAGAAAAAGTTGTTTTTGTGGGCTCAGCTTCTGGGGTCCGCGGGGCTTGCCCCTCGATGTAAGGGTCCGTCAATAAATAAAGGTAGCGTCTCACTTGATCTTTTGCCGCCCTTCTGCGTTGCTTATCGCTTACATATACTCGATATGCTCGCTCTTCGCGCCTTGAAGGATCGACAAAATCTCTGCGCGATCTGCTACCTTTATTTCTTTCCGCACCCTAAGAGCAAAAACCGGGCGCCGACCGATATGATCGAACCCGTGGGTTCCGGGCGGCGCCCGGTTTGTTCACTGACAGGGTGGCTCGTTGACTGATCAGGCGCTCCGACTGCTGAATGGTGATGTCCGGGAGCATCAGACGACTGGCGATCTGCACCAACTCGTCGCGATCGGTAACGATCTGCATCCGGATGCTCTGGTCGTGCGGCTGGCAATCGACCTGCGAGAAATGGTCATATCCGCTGGTGCGGACGCGAGCATCAATGCCGGCATCGATCTGGATTTCGCAGTTTTGTTCCGCGCGGATCCGGATTTCTTGCACCAATATCTGTGGTCGGGCTGCCGAAACAAAGCGCCGCCAATGCAGGTGCACCGCGCCAGTGGCTGACTGCCAGGTGCACTGGCGTGTTAATTCCGCTCGCTCCAGATGCAGGCGGCGCCGCCAATTTTCGAATCGACTACGGCTCGGGTCGAAACGTTCGCCTGCAATCTGCAGTTCCAGTTGTCCGGCCCAGGGGAGATTGATGATTTCGTGCCCCATCAGCGGATGTGCACCATAGAGGCCAGGCAGATAACTGCCCCATTTCGCTTGGGTCTCATCAAAGCTGGCTACGGTCACATTGCCAGGCACCCGGACGAAATCCCGGTCCTGCGGGCTCTCTGCCAGACTCTCCTCCAGGCTGCCGCGTAGGTGCAAGCGGCCAGAGCCACAGGTGAACAGGCCCTCCCAGTGCAGGTTCTCGCTTGGCTTGAAGCCGTGCTCCTCCAGCAGCCACGTCATGCCGGCATCCAGCCCAACTGCAGGGTCACGCGACCAGCTGGCAGATGCAGGATGCTGAGGTCGGTGTCCGCTAGGTCTTCGCGTTTGGCCTGGATGCACTGGCCTTGATCGTCCCGTAATTGGACCGAGCCGGCATCAATCTGCTGGATACGGACCTGCATTGGTACCGCTGAGTGGAAGTGCGCCTGGCAGCCCTGTTCATCTTCGTGATAGCGTACCAAGCGGGCATCGCTGCCGTGGATGCGACAGCGGACTGTCGCTTCGCCGCGTTGGATGACAATTTGGTTGGCGCCAGCCTGAAAACGCTCTTCCGGAATCAGCAAGCTGCCACGGATGCAGACGCCATTGATGGTATAGGCGCTCACGCCTTCGGCCTCACCTTCAGCCCGGACGTCAATGCGCGACAGGCGATAACGGAAATCTTCAATACGCTGCAGCATAAGGCCGCCGCGTACCGCCAGGCCCTGGGCCTGGGCCTGCAGCAGCTGGCTGGCGCAGACGTTGCGGAAGGAGCCGGCGGAAAAGGGCAGGCCACGCCAGCTCTCCACGGCACGGTGGTATTCGGTGAGGGCGCCGGCCATCGGATATTTTTTTGGGCAATGTTGGGCGTCCTCGATTTCGTCATGCAGATAATCCGCTACGGCCTGACTGGAGGCGCCGTGTTCAAATGCGCTACGGGTCAGCACATTCCAGGGGCAATAGCCGTAGGGTTTGTGGCTGGCCCAGGTCGCCAGGGCCAGGCGGGCACTGGTCAATTGCAGGCCTGGCACGGGATAGAAGGGGCCCTGGGAGACCGCCCAGCCGTGTTCCCAATGGTCGCAGCCCATGCTCCACGGCCGCCATTCTTCGCTGCCGTCTGCATAGCGAACGAACAAGGAGTAAATCTGGCCGTCCTTGGCGACAAATTGACTGGTCAGGCTTTGCTGCAGGCGCTCGGCCAGGTCGTTATAGCGCGTGGCGACGCCCGGATCGATATCCGGGCGTTCGGCCAGCAGGATGCCGGCGATGCGCAGCACATTGTAGGTATTCACCTGATGGTACAACGTGGCCGCGGCATGGACCGGGGCGACACCAGCCTCCTGGCCGTGGTGGCGATGCCGTTTCAGCAGGCTGCCGTTGACCACATCGTAACCATAGGTCGGGCTGGAGGGGAGGGGATCTTCGCCCAAAGTGTCGGACACCATCAAGCCGAGCTCTTCGTCCCAGCAGCGATCGAGCTGTTCGTCGATGCCGCGCAACATTAATGGCAGCGCCTCGCTTTGCAGCAGGCGATCATCGCCGGTGCTCTGGAAATGGGTGAACAGGGTCCAGGCGGCATAGAACAGGCCGTCGTCTTCGGCCTTGCTCCAGCGGGTCCCGACCATCTGGCCGAATTGCTCGCGGATGCTGCCGTCTTCTCCTCCGCGCACGCGCGAGGGATTGGCGAATAAAAATGGGGCCCAAATGCGCAGTGGTTCAGGATCGCCGGCCAAAGCGCTGTGACAGCAGGTCATGGAGCCATCGCGCACCCAAATCAGATGGTAGATGCGATTGATCGCGCCAAAGCAGGCGCCGCCAGCATCAATGCCACTCCACACCACCCGTTGGTTGATATCGGCGACGCGTTGCCAGTCAGGATCGCTATGAATCTGCCGGGCGTAGCGCAAATCGGCAGCCAGGCCTTGTTCGTTGCGCTGGATCAGTTGTTCCTGCGTAAGCTGGCCCAGCTTACGCAGGACGCGGTTGACCTGGGTTTCACTTTCTTCACCGCCGATCAGCAGGACATCGTTTTCATAGATCTGGACAACATGGCTGCCATCATCCAGTTGGCGATAGCGATTCTGTTCGATGCCGGGGAAAGCGATGAAGGCGATGAAGTCTTCGCCGCGTTCGTGCCGCTTCTCCAGCAGCAGACCGTCGCGCAGCTCAGCGTGACCGTGACAGGCGATGCGCAGCAGCAGCGGGGCTGGTGCTGAGATGGCGAAGACGTTCTCGTCGCAGATATTCACCAGGTGCAGGCTGGTTTTGGCACCGACCTCGGTGGCCAGATCGATACGGGTATGAAAGGGATCGTAGGCGAAATGGCTGCAGGAGGCGGCCGACCAGTCGGGCAGGCAGACCGAGCGGAACAACGTCGAGAAATTATCGCGGGTGGAAAAATTCCGCGCGGCGAAGTCTTTGCGCCGGAAGGCATTGGGCTTGTAGACCAATTCCAGTTCCAGACGGTCGTCGTGCGCCAGTAAGGTGCAGCGGTTGCCGCAGCGGTTCTGCAGGATGATGTTATGGATGCCTTCTTCTACCATGGGGTCGCGGTATTCGCTCTGCATGTTCGCTCCTTGTCGCTGACAACATGCTAGCCGTCGCTGCTTGCAGGGACTTGCCTGAGCCTGGCCAAATAGCACGATTGTCATATAGCCACTCGTCACGGGTCGAGGAATGCCATGCAACCACAGCCGCCCGATGTCAGTTCCCTTGCACCGCAGCGTTTTGTCGAGGTGCTGACGCAGATCCGAGCGGGTGGTGGTTTGCGACGAGTGCTGTTGGCCGAGCATCCGGGTGTGCCGCCACAGCCGCGACAGTGGTCGGCAATGACACGGGTCCCATTTATCATGCTGTGCCTGGATGGTCGTTTCGATGTCCAGATCTGGCGGGGTGCTGGCTTGGAGCGATATAATCTCAGCGCTGGCGAGGGCATTTGGTACCTGCCCGACACCTGGGTAGACGTACATCATTATCAGTGCCGCCAATACGTTCGCATCACCTTCGATTGCAACCACACCCTGCTGGGCTTGAAGGATTTGGAAGCTCCCGGAGCGCCGGATTTCGGTGACGATTTGGCCACCCATGCCCTGCCGGCGGTGCCGGGCCCTCTGGCAGCGGCAGCTATGGCGCGGCTGGCCAATCTACCCCAGGATTTGCCGACGCGCGAGTGGGTGCTGCGGGATCTGGTGGCGGTGGTGCTCTGGGAGGTGGAGGATCAGATCCGTCGCTCCAGGGAATCGCTTGGCGCTACGCGCGCATTGTGGTTGGCGATGCGTGACCATGTCGCGATCCACTGGCGGGAGGGCTGCAGCCGTGCGGACTTGGCCCGGCGCTTTGGCGTCAGCCCCGGGCATGTCTCGCGTGTCTTCCAGCAGGAGGGGGGCGGAACCATGGTGCATTATTTACAGGAGCAGCGTATCCGCCACGCCTGTGACCGCCTGCGCAGCACCGATGAAGACCTCGATACCATCGCCAATGCCTGCGGCTTTCAGAGCGCCAATTACCTGGTACGGGTATTTCGCCAGCATTTGGCCTGTTCGCCGGGGCGCTGGCGGCAGCGGCATCGACTGTAGCCTTGTCAAAGCAACCATGTCGAGCATAGCTTCGTTTCGGCACAATATCTGCAGCCTTGCAGCCTTGCAGCAGCTGGCGGTGGTGGGATTTCTCTCTACTGCCTCTCTGTGTCGCTATCTGGTTCGGCTGACTTGTGGGTAATGGCCAGGCGTGAAAGGGCCTTCGAAACACGCACGTCCAAGGGTGTTCCGATGGATCGCCAGTCGCTACATGCTGTCCTCGATCCGCTCCAATTGCCGATCGGAGCTTTTGATTTCCGGGACCAGGTCATCGATGCGTTCCACCTGTTCGCCCAGGCGTTGCCAGAGCAGGCGGCGGTATTCTTCGGTGGAGATGATGCGGATCGATATCTCCTGGCTTTCGGCGCGTTGTGGCTTGGGTGCG
The DNA here is from genome assembly GCA_964405325.1 of uncultured candidatus Brocadiaceae bacterium. GTDB lineage: Bacteria > Planctomycetota > UBA11346 > UBA11346 > UBA11346 > CAYONM01. Next base: position 9,946 of record CAYONM010000088.1, read on the forward strand.
ATGTCCTCGGCGGCGATCCAGATGCGCAGGGTTTGGCCCGGGCGGGGGGATATTTTTTCGTTCAGCCATTCGTCATCGAAGCTGAAGGTGCGGCCCTCGGGCTTGTCCCAAGTCTGGTAATGTTTGCGGCGGCCTGGGGGGACGGCGGTCAGACCGAAGCCGGAGTCGTCGTCTTCGATCACGTATTCCACCAGCACCCGGCCCAGGCCGAAGTCGTCGCTGACGGTGAATTGTAGCGGCATGCGCGAAGGGGGTGCCAATTCGGTAATGCCGCGCGGTTGGTCCAGGCGGATGACCGGAGCTTGGTCGGCAAAGGCGGTAACGCGATAGGTGGGGGGGTCGCGGGGCTCCAGGCCGTGCTGGTCATGGAGTCGTAATTGGAAGCCGAGGCTGGCCTGTGGCGTCATGGAAACCGTCCAACTGCCGTCTTCCTGTTTGCCGGGGCTGTCGAAGTGCAGGCCTTCGGTCAGGGACTCCAGGCTGAGTTCTGTGATGGGTTTATTGAAATGGAAGCGCCAGTGCAGTCTGGAACCGGTGAGGACGCGAAGGTTGCCGGTTTTTTCCACGCGCTCGCCCAGACCGCTGTAGCCGGGGGTGTCGACGGTGACGCTGAGTTCGCTCAGGGCGGGTCGTGGTTCGGGCGTGACGTACACGGAATAGGTATCGGCGTCACCCAGGTGCACGGTGACCTCGGCCGGTTCCTGCAGGGGTGGTAGGGAGACCTGATATTTCTCAGATTCGTCGGCTACCGGCAGCAGGTCCAGATCAATGCTGTCGCCAGTACTGGATGCCAGATGCACCCGGCCCAATTCCGGTAGGGCACCGTCGGCGACGACCCGCACCGGCACCGGATCGCCAGCGGGAATCAATTCCGGCAGGTCGACATCCAGAATTCGGGTTGCGGTGGGATAGGAGACCCCGGGGAACACCAGGCGCAGGGCGAAGATGAAACTGTTGGTCGGGGTGATCAGCACCATCAGGCCCACCAGACCAGCGGCGATCAGCAGCCGTTTCATGGCTTGGGGGCGCCAGCTGGTATCGACGATGGTGCCCAGTTTTATTTTTGGGATCCGTTCGAAGGTCTGGCGCACCAAACCCTCGACCAGGCTTTCCGAGGTGCCGCTGCCAAGTTCGGTGGCGTGTTGGAACTGTAGGGTGGAGATCAAGCGGTCCTGCAGTTCCGGGTGTTGTTTTTCCACTCGCAGGCTGACGTCTTCTGGATTCAGCGCTTTTTTGTTGGGCGCGACATAGCAACGACGATACCAGCTAATGCCGGCAAACAGGCCGCCAAGAAAGACCAGTAAGCGGATCGGATACGGAAATCGCGTCATGTAATCGAGTATGAAAAAGCCGAGCAAGGCCAGCAGGCCGATGGTGCTCAGCCAGATCATCCCCCGCATCAGTTGCTGTCGCTGGATCTGATGTCCCAGCGAGCGCAGCTTGGCTTCCAGTCGCTTGGTTTCAGGCAGTCGTTGGATCATAACGTTTTCCATGGTTTGAGTATGCCATGTTGTGTGTTCGGTTTTCTCATGGCAGATCGATCCGGCGGCGGAGGTACCATTCGCTACCGAGGCAGAGCGCCAGCAACAGCAGCCCGAGCCAGGTGTCCCAGAGTTCGATCTCCAGTTGACTATGGGCTCGGCGAGTGGTGGCTGAGATGATGTCCGGTAGCTTGTCGATGTCGCCTAGTTCAATGTATTGACCACCGGTGGTCGTGGCGAGCTGTTCCAGGTTTTTCCGCTGCATGGCGGTTTCCTGGAATTCCCAGCGGGCCGGCAGGCTGTCGATCACCAGGCTGTCGTCGTCTTCGCGTCCGGTGACTTGAATGGTCCAGCTGCCTTCGTCCAAGACGATATGGCCGCTGAACAGACCGGGTCGGTCGTTGTGTGCAGCCAGTTCGAAGCGCACCTCGCGGGCGCCGGAACGTGCCACCAGTTCGATGGTGCCGAGCCGTACTGGTTGGAATTCGGCATCCAGGACGCGGACTCGGATGGGAATGGATTCACCAACGGTGAAGTCGCGGGCTTCGGTCAGGAAATTCACCCGGTTCATGCTGCCCAGCAGATGCGGTAGGCCCATGTACTGGATGGTTTGGCCCCAGAAACGGTCGAAGAGACGGTTGCCCAGGCGGAAACGCCAGCGCCAGGAATTGAAGCCGAGGAACATCACCTGACCACGGCCGACGGCGTGGGTGGCCAACAGCGGAATCGGACCGTAGGCGTTGCGTGCCTCGCCATGTTCCACCAACACCGAAGCGGTGGGTTTGGCGCGACGGATCCCGGTGTAATACCAATATTGTTCCGGTAGCTCTGACCAGAGTCGGGCATTGTCTTCGGGGAGGGGTTCGAGGCGTGTGCTGATGTGAAGCGCGCCATCGCGAGCCAATTTCAGCGAGAAGCCGCGTTTGAAGGTGTCTGCCAGATCCAGGCGCGGGCTTTCGTTGATCGCTTCCACCACCACTGGCAACAGGGATTCCAGGCTGGTGTTGACGAAGGTGGCCGGAGTGCCGCGGGTGGCGGAAACCATGATCAGACCGCCGCCTTCCTCGGTGACGAATTGATGCATGCTTTCCAGATGCATGGGATCCAACTGGTTGGCATCCAGGTTGCACAGGACGACGCAGTCGTAGGTAGCGCGTAACTCTTCTGGTTGTGGGAATTCCGTCAGGAACAAGGGGTCGGTTTCGCTGCGGCGGGTGTCGCCACGACGCATGTACACCTTGGTGTCAACCCGCTTGTCGTGCAGCAGGGTGCCCATCAGGTAACGCAGTTCCCAGCTGGGGGTGTCCGAGGCCAACAGCACGCGGATGGCGTCGTCGATCACGCGCACTCGGCGCTGCTTGCTGTTGTTGTCGGTGACCAACTCCTCGGCTTGGGCTGGGACCGAGACCACGCAGGACAGGTCGCCGGTGCGCCCTGGGGTAATGGCGATATCCGCTTGTTGTTCGCCGTCGCGCAGTCGTACGCGGGTTTCGCCGACCAGTTCGCTGCCCAGGCGGACTTCCAGGGGAACTTCGACATTATTCAGGCCGGTGGCGCGTAGCTGGACTCGTACCGCGGTGGCATCGTCGGCGAACAGCAGGTCGGGCATGTCCACATCAAGCACAACCACGTCGACCGCATGCGGAGCGCCGATGCCAACGGGGAAGACCGGCACTTTCCGTTCGGCCAAGGCCTGGGCCGCCAGCAGCGGCTCTTCGCCCTTGTTGCTGGCGCCGTCGGTGAAGACGACGATGCCGGCCAGGGGCAGGCCGCGCAGGCGTTCGGGCGCTTCGCGCAGGGCGGTGCCCAATTGGGTGATGGGCGCCTCGGGCCGTGGGACCTTTAATGATTCGCCGGCCGCCAAGCCCAGCGACCACTCGGCAGTCTCTTCACCGAATCGGTAGCCGTGCACCGCATGCTGTTGACCGAGCCGGTCGACCAGATCGAAATCGCGATTTTTGAAGATATCGGAAACCACCTGCATGCGGGTGGCCTTGCGCACCCAGGCATCGTCCTTGCCCAGGGCCTCGGCAGCTTTGGCCAGGTACTCTGGATCGCTACGATCATTCAGGCTCATGGATGCGGATTCGTCAACCAGGATGGCGATATTGCTCCGCGGTTCGATCAGGCGCTCAATGTCCAATTGCGGTTGCAGCGCCAGGATGATCAGGATGCCCCAGGTGAGGGTGCGCAGGGTGATCATGCTGCCCCGTTCCCACAGCGGCCGGTCCTCGGCTTCGCGCCGGTAGCAGTACCAGGCAGTCATGCCCAGGCCGATCAGTACGAATACCAGGATCCACGACGGGATCGGCCAGGCGAAGCTCATCGAGACGTCCAGCACCTCGACGGTGCCTTCCAGGTCCAATAACCAGTCGATCAGATCACGCATCGAGCCATCCTTGTCGGTACAGCTGTCTCTTTATCACAGAGGGCACAGAAGAATGAGGCGGGTATGGCATGAGGCGCACGCCCGCTGTTGTTTCGAGGGTTTTGCTGGCTATTCATTAGAAGCTGAGCTCGCAAAAACTTTGAGCAGAAAAAGTTGTTTTTGCGGGCTCAGCTT
>CAYONM010000089.1:0-13829 GCA_964405325.1 uncultured candidatus Brocadiaceae bacterium
TTCCGAGGCTTTGGCCCTCAGTCGGCGGCGGCGGCGGGCTTTCGATGGCATCCTGGTGGGCGCCGGAACCGCTGCCGCGGACGATCCGCATTTGCTCAGTTCGGTGTCAGGGCGTAGTCCGGTGCGGATCGTGGTTGGCGGTGCCCACACCTCTCGGTTGGCATCGGGACGTCAGCTGTTTGAAACCGCTCGTCAGCAGCCAGTTTGGCTGCTGCATCCGACAACCGAGTCCGAGCAGTCTTTGGTGCCGTTGCAGGCCGCCGGCATCCAGTGCTTCCCGCTGGCCGATCCGCATCAGCCCGAGCAGGTGCTGCGCTTGCTTGGGCAGGAAGGTCTCAACGAGTTGCTGGTGGAGGGCGGCGCGCAGCTGCACGGCGCTTGGCTGCGCGCGGGTGTGGTGGATCGCATCGAGTGCTATCTGGCAGCACGGACCATTGGTGGCGGCATGCCGGTGGCGCAGGGCCCCGGAGTGTTGGATATGCGCCAGGCTACGGATTACCGACCCGAGCAAGCGCCGCGTGTTCTGGGCAGCACCGTGTGCTGGCGCTTGCGACGGCGCATGGGCTGAAGCGGCTTCCCTGCTTTGCGGCACGAGCCGGCAATCTACCCTTGCCGCCCATGCGAATCCTCTTCCTGCTCCTTTGTCTCGGCACGGCGATGGCTGCGCAGACGGCGCGTGGTGCCCTGTTCAACCCGCGCATCTCCAGCCGCAGCATCGCGCTGAATCAGCCGGTGCGTATCACCTTCACCACCATTCCGGCACAATTACCGGAGGTCGACATCGTGTCTACGGTGCGCTCGGCCCTGGCCTTGCCCGATGCCCGCTCGCGCTGGCGGCTCTATGGCACGCCGTCTGTGGAGGTACACGATCGGCTGCACACCATTGAGGTCGGCTTTGTGCTACTGCCGCGCATCAGCGGTAGCCTGCAGCTGCCAGAGATTCCAGTGCGCTGGCTGGAGGGGGAGCAGCTGGCGCGTTTTGGTCAGGTGGTGGTGGCCGACGGCATTGCCGTGGGGGCCGAGCAACGGCAGATCCCGCGGGAATGTACGGAAGTCGCTGGCGTGCCGTGGACTGCCGATCCCACCGTGCTGAAGAACCAGTTTGGCGCGCCGGAAGAGGTGTCCACCGAACCGGTGCACATTCTGCGTTTCCAGCCAGAGCCCAATCTGATCATCGAAACTCAGGCTGGGCGTCTGTCCCAGGTTCGTGTCGACACGCCACAGCTGCGTCTGGAGGACGCCCGACACCAGCTGGTGGAGCGCTGGGGCGAACCGATCTTGGATCGCGTTGGCAAATCCTTACCCGGCCAAGCACAGTTGCTCTGGCACATCGGTTGGCTGCGCATCGAAGGGTACCCCCAAGAGGACGGCATGCGCGTGGTCTTGGTCCGCGAGGACGTTGCCAGTGACATTCTTGCCAACCACGTCCAGCAGAGCCTGTTCCGCCTGCTGGAGGGGCGGGCCGAGTAGGTCGGTTGGCGACTTTCGATTGCCGGCCGTCGATGACAGGCGGCGGACGGCCTCGACTCCTTGCACCGCCGATCAGGTCCCGAGGATGCCGCTTCGCTTCAAAATCCTGCTTTTCTGGAGATCCCCATGGGCGCCGAATTGACCGCCGATATCAACACCATCGCTCCCGAACACCGGCACCGGGCGGGGCTCAACTATCCGATCCCGCTGGCTGGCAATCCTGGCGAACTGAGCTTCAGCGCCAGCGTTCAGCGTGCTGATGGCAGCAGCCTGGCCGTGGCCTGTCCCACCGCGACCCGCGTTGCCCTGGCACTGATGAACATGAACGCCGTCATGGGTGGCGCCGCCTGTCACTGGGGTGGTCCGTCCGCCTTCGCCGAAATCAATTCGGCGGTCCACGGTCTGATCTTTGCCGAGACCCCATGGCACGAAGCCTACAACTTTGTCAACGACGCCGGTCATGCCGAAAACGGCATTTACGCGCTGAAAGCCAACTATGGTTTCGCCGGGCTGTGCTATGCCGACCTCAAGGGCTTCCGTTCCATTGAATCCAAACTGACCGGCCATGGTGAAAGCCACCTCTTCGCCGAAGGCGTGATGGTCTCCAACGGTCCGCTGGGCTCTGGCTTCGGCATTTCCCAGGGCTTGTGCCTGGCCGACCGCATCGCCGACAACCAGCGAGTCACCATCCTGACCGGTTCCGATGGCGCCATGATGGAGGGTGAAGCCAAAGAGGCGATCGCTGCCATTCCCGGTCTGGCCGCCAAGAACCGGATGAACCCCTTCGTGTTCATCCTGTCCGACAACAACACCAAGCTCTCTGGCCGCATCGATGAGCAGGCCTTCAGTATGCAGCCCAGCTTTGCCGCTATGGCCGCTCAAGGCTGGCAGGTAGTGGAAGTGGCCGAAGGGCACGACCTGCAGGCGGTGTTTACCGCCATCGAGCAGGCTGTTGCCAGCGCCAAGGCCGATCCCGGCCGACCAGTGGCGCTGTGGGTTAAAACCATCAAGGGCAAGGGCGTCAAGAAGACCGAGGACTCCTCCTCCGGCGGTCACGGCTACCCGCTGTCCAAACCCGAAGACCTGCGCGCCTTCGTCGACGAAGTCCGCGGCGATTGGGAACTGCCCGAGGTCTTCAGCAAGTGGCTGGACGAAATCGAAGCTGCGGGCAAGGCCAAGGCCGCTACTGCCAGGTCGGCCGATCCTAACGCGCCCAAGAAGGGCAAGATCCAGGGTGGTTTCCCCAAGGCCATGATCCGCTGCTGCAACGATGGCCTACCGGTGGTCGCGGTCGGCGCCGATCTGCAGGGTTCCACTGGTGTTGCGCCATTCCACGCGGAATTCCCGCAGTTCAGCTTCGACGTCGGTATCGCCGAATCGAACATGGTTTCTGCCGCTGCCGGCCTATCCAAACAGGGCTATATTCCGGTGGTCGATACCTTCGCCCAGTTCGGTGTTACCAAGGGCGCCTTGCCCTTGTGCATGGCCAATCTCAGCCAATCGCCGGTGATTGCGGTCTTCACTCATATTGGTTTCCAAGACGCTGCCGACGGTGCCTCGCATCAGAGTCTGATGTATCTGGCCATGAGCGGCGCCATCCCGCATGTGCAGTGCTACAGCCCAGCCAGTGCCGAAGAGGCCGAGTGGGCCATGGAACAGGCTATCCGCACCTTTGCCGCTCAGCGCGATCGTGGTGAGACCCCGGACGCCGTGCTGTTCTTCTGTGGCCGTGAGAATTTTCCGGTCAGCCTCAAACCCGAGGGTACCAGCTACGAGTGGGGCAAGGCCATGTGCGTGGCCGACACCACCGCCGGTAAGGACAAAACAGTTGTCATTTCCGCCAACGGTAGCTGCGTCACCTACGCCTTGCAGGCGGTCCAGGAATTGGCCCAGGCTGGTATTGGTGTGAAATTGTTGAACAACGCCCTGGCCAACCATCCGGATATCGAAGCGCACCAAGCCGCCCTGGCTGCTTGCGGCAACCGTCTGGTGACGGTGGAAGAGCACCAGGCTACCGCCGGTGCTGGCAGCATGTTGGTCACCGAACTGGTCAAGGCCGGCGCCTGCCCGCAGCTGCGCCTGTTGGCCGTGCCCGGTCATTTCGGCCAAAGCGCGTATCAGGCGGTGGAATTGTACGACCGTTACGGTATCGGCCCCGCTGGCATGGTGGCCGCGGCCAAGGAATTGGCCGGCTGATAGAATTTGAGCCCGCGAAAACTTCGAGAAATAATAGTTGTTTTCGCGGGCTCAGATTCGGACTTCTAGGGGTGAAACCCCTAGAAGCAAAGTACGGTAAACCGGTTGAATAATTATGCGTCGAGCCAGGTGATGATCGACTGCCAGTACACCGGATATCCCTGCAGGTCATTGTGACCGGCATCGGGTATGACCACTTCATGGACTGATGTGTGCAAGGCCTCGATCAACGCCTTGGTCCGCTCCGGTCTTATGGCCTGGTCGTTCGCTGCCCGGATGATCAACACGGGTTCGCGATAATCGGCCAGATGGCGATCGGACCGGAAGGGATGTCGTAGCAACCAGCCCACCGGCAGGGTCGGATAGTGTTGTCGTGCGACCGCCAACATACTGTCGAACGGGGTGATCAGGATCAGCCCATTATTGCTGGTCTCGGCAGCGACCGCTGCGGCAACACCGCTGCCGATGCTTCGGCCCATGATGATAAGGCGCCGTGGTTGCCATCGCTTCTGAAGCGTATGGACAATGTGTCGGCCATCGGACACCAGTGCTTGTTCCAAGGGCTGACCGCTGCTGCGACCATAACCGCGGTAGTTCACCAATACCGTCGCGGCATTGAGACGGCTGACGGGTTCGGAGAGATAGTGCACATCTTCGGCGTTGCCGCCGAAATAAATGATCAAGCAGTCGGATGCCAGGTGCTCATTCACCAACCAGGCGTGGATCCGGGCATTATCATGCTCAAACCATAACGAGGGCAGACGGTCGGTATGCGTGTTCTGATGCGGGAAAAAGATCAAACGTTCCTGCTGGGCGGCAATAACGGCGCAGGCAACACCATACACGATCAGCGCAATCAGAAAAAGCCGTGTCGTAATCAGCAGCAGTCGATGTCTGGAAGAGTTCATGAGTACAGAATAGCAGCCGATGGTGCATTGCCATGATTCACTGGCAGGCGGCATGGCTGCCGCCGTGATACGCGTCAATGGCGCGGATCCGGGCCATCAGCGTTTGGGCAGGACCACAATCTCCACCCGGCGATTCTGGGCCTTGCCAGTGCGGCTGCTGTTGTCGGCCACCGGGCGTTTATCGGCATAGCCGGCAAAGCTGATCAATTCGGCGTTGATTCCCAATTTGACCAATTCTGCCAGGACGGCGCGGCCGCGGCCACCCGAAAGGTGCCAGTTGTCGCTCCAGGTTTTTTTGCTGCGGCGGATGGGGTCGGAGTCGGTATGGCCTTCGATGCGAACATAGTTGCCGGTGTAGCGGCGTTTGACCACACCAGCGACGTTGGACAGGCTCCGTTTGGCTTGGCTGGTCAGAGTGGCCGAGCCGGGACGGAACAGGATGTCGGATTCCAGGCCGATGATCAGTTCGCCGTGCCGCCAGCTGACATCGGCACCCGAACCTGCCAGCTCCTGCCGGACGGCGTCGCTGGGATCCTTCTCGATCACCTGCGGGGGGCGGCTCTCCAGCTCGCGGATCTGCTGATCACGCGTGGCAACCTGGCCTTTCAGGTCGGAAACGTGGGCTTCCAGTTCGTCGATGTAGAGGTCCTTTTGGGCCAATTCACGATTGCCGCTGCAGCCACTGAAGGCCAGAGCGAGACCACAGGTGGGGATCAGGATTAGGCGTCGCATGGTGGTATGCTAGGTGACGTTGGTGCATCCGCCAAGGTCGGAGTCGTAGTGGCTGCTGGAGCCGTGCTTGGTTCAGCGGCTCCACAGGGGAATCAGGTTACGCGGCGCGGCCAGAGCCAAGAGGGCCATGGCAGTGGCGTAGTCGCGGCCCTGTTTGTCTTCGTTGTTACCAGGTGGCAGCGGCCACCAGCCCTTGCGATGCTGGTGTTTCAGCAACAGCTCGCGGATCTGCTGCTGGCGGCTGCGGATCGCCTCGTCGTCCCGGTTCAGCAGATGCAGGCCCAGGGCTTCGGCGCGGACGCGGTAGAAGAACCAGGTGCCTTGCCAGGCCAATTCGTCGTCCAGGAGTCGGCTGGTGATGCGTTCCAGGCGTTCGGCGTCATCGGCTTCATTTGTCTGGTGCAAACAGGCGAGCGCCACGCCCCGCAGGGCACTGCGGTCTTCACCGGGTTTTTGATAGCCGACGCGACCGTCGGCGCGAATCAGGTTGCGGACGTAGTTCACGCCGGCTGCCAGCACAGCAGGGTCGACATCGAAGCCGGTGGCCTGGGCGGCGTACAGCGCCTGCAGTTGCCAGGCGCTTACGCTCAGGTCCGCGTTTGTGCTGGTGATCTCATAATGCCAGCCACCGCGGTTCGGGCCGGATTTGGCGACCTGGGCGGCCTGCTCGATCAGTTGGATGCCGGGCGGCAGGGCACGGATGATACCGACGGCGAGTTCGTCGCTGACTCCGGCGCCCAGGCTTTCGGCCAGGGCCAGGCAGGCGATGCCCTGGCCGTACAGTCGGCTGCTGGGGTCGCGAAAGCGGCCGTTGGCTTGCTGGGTGCTCAACAGCCAACGGATGGCCGCATCCAGGCCGGTTTCGGGCTCGGCTGGACGATGGCCGTGGCCGAGGTGGGCCAGGATGCATAAACCGGTGATGGCGACGGCGTACTCCGCTTTACCCCAGTGGCCATCGTCGGCCTGCTGTCCGGCCAGCCAGGTGAACGCGCGCTTGGTGGCGGTGTCCAACTCCAGCGCAGGTGCGCTCAGGCTGAGGAACACAAGCAGGATGGCGGTGGGCCAGCGATTCATGGTGTGGTTCCTATTACGACGTGGGGATGGGCGTGCGGGGCTCGTTCGCATGACGGCCGACAACCAGCGGTTGCCCCTTTTCGTGGCAGCGCCGCAGGTCTCATGGCGCCAGCGCTCCGCGCATCAGCTGTTTGTAATAGGCTTCGATGGTCTGCCGCTGTTCGGGGCCATAGCGTTGCCAGTCATCGCGATCTGAAAACGCGGCGATGGGGTCGCTGGGGTGACGGAAGCGCCACACGCCGATGGCGGGTGGGGGAGCCGGGGCCGTGCTTGCGGTGGGGGCCGCTTGGGCTGGGGCTGGCGGAGCCTGCAGCAGGTGCAGGCGGGCGAGTACTTCGATGGCGCTGCTGGGGCCCGGTTCAGACCAGGCCTGAAACAGCCGGCTGGCAGCCGTCCCGGCCGACCAGCCCAGTCGCGGCCAGGCCGGTGGCGATGGCTGTTGGCGGCGCAGCAGGCGGGCCGAGCGTGCGGCCAGGTGGCGCGCACGCCAATGCTGGCGGGCCAGGTGCAGGCCCAGGTCCACGAGTCGGGCGCGCTGTTTGGGTGAGTCGGTGTGCAGCAGCTGCTTGGCCAGGCCCGGAAGGATCGCTTCCTGCAGCAGTTGGATGTCGGTCTGCAACAGGTCCACCAGGGCTGGTTCGTCGGCGTCGGTCACCTGGGCCAGATGCTGTAGCCGCTGTTGCCAGGCCTGGCGAAGGGCGTCGTCCGGTTGTAGGGCCAGCAACTCGGCGCTGTCACCGCGCGCCAGCCAGGCACGTCGCAGGCATCGTTCGCGCAGTTCGGCACGAGCCGTTTGGTCACTCGGTGCTGGTGCGGCGGGTGTGGGGGTGGCCAGGTCCTGCAGGCGATGCAGCAGCGCCAGGGTTGGTGGGGTTTGGCCGATGTGCTGCCAGTCACTGTCGTTGGGCCGTGGCGACTCGTGGTCTCGGTACCAGGCCTGCAAGGCGGCGGGCAGTGCCTCGATGTTTTTCGCTTGGTGTCCGGGCAGCTGGGGAGGTTTGTCCAAGGCCTGATCATCGACATGCAATTGATGCAGACAGTCACGATGCCAGGCCGCACGGTGCTCTTCGCTGGCAGCCAGGCGTGGGCGGTCGCGTTGGTGCCATTGCGCGGCAGCGGCCTGATGCGCGGCGGCCAGATCCTGGTGCTGGTCGCGCATGGCCCGGTACCAGTTCCAGAGGGCCAGGCGGAATGGTTGCCACGCGGCTGGGTTGAAACCATCGGGGTCGTTGGGGCGTGACAGCCGGCGGCACAGGGCCTGCAGCGCGGCATCGGCCCACACGCATCGGTCCTGTTGCAGCCAGTTGCGACTCTGTACCAGCTGTTCACCACTGGCGACCACCTGTTGGTGCCATTGCCGCAAGCGGTGTGGGTTGTCGCTGGCGGCCAGCAGCTGGTGCCAGCTGCGTTCCAGCTTGGGCAGCGGCCAATCGCGGCCCTTGCTGGGGCTGGGCGGCTGGCGGTCTGGTCGTTGCCGCAGCAGTTGGCGCAGATCGGCATCGGCGTCTCCGTCTGGCACCAGCAATTGCGCGAGGGTTCGCAGTTGCCGCTCTTCCTGATCCAACAGAGGGCTGCGGGGATCGCTATCTGGTCGGGCCCAGGCGGCCGCGTCCAGGCGCTTACGGCTGGGCTGGTCGCGCAACCACCACTTGAGGCCCAGGCGGCCTTGGGCCAGCTGCTGGCGTTCGTGTTGGTGCCGCTTGGCCGCCTGCTGTAGCCAAGCGCCCAGCCGCGCCTGCCAGAAAGCGAGGCTCTGTTCGCGTGCCCATTCCAGGTCGCGTCGGGCCTGGCTCACTTCGTGGCCGCGGCTGAGATACCAGCTCAGATCCACAGCGCTGGGCGGTGTTGCCGCAACCGCTTGCCACCAGGCCTGCCAGGCCTGTTGCCAGTGCTGTATGGCAGCCAAAGCGCGACTGGGTGGCCAGAGCGTCTCGTTGGGTGCGGGGATCAGCGACCGAATCACCAACAGGTGCCGATCCAGTTCCTGGCGCATGTTGGCGGCCAGGGCGTCGTCATCCACCAGTTCCCAGATGTCGCTCAGCTGGTCCCAGGCCAATCCCAGGTCCACCAGGGCCTGGTCTACGGTCGCTATGCGTTGCAGGCTGTGGTGCAGCTGGCGCGTTTCGGCCAGCTGTCGGGCTTCGGCATCGCTTACGATGCGGGCCACCACCAGCTGGCTCCGGCCCATCTGACCACCGGAATCCTGCACCTGCAGCTGCAGGCCCAGCAGGCTGCCGGTCGGCAGGCCAAGGCTGGCGGCATCCAGTAACCAACTGGTGCTGGTCACTGGCAGCGTTCGGGTTTCCTGGCCACCATCGGGGTAATGCAGGGCCACGGCCAAGCGACTGATGTCCAGATCATCCTGCGTCTGCCAGGCCAGCTGCAGTCCCGCTTCTTGGCCAACGGCCAGCAGCGGGGTGGTGGTCTGCCAGCAGATGCTGGGCGGCTGGTCGATGTGGGCTTGCAGGTGCCAGCGGCTGGCGTGGCGATGGCGGTGACCATCGGCGGTCTGCAATTCCAGGTGCAACTGTTGTTCGCTGTGCACGCTGATGCGTATCTGGTAGCGACCCGGGCCGGTGGCTTCCAGGGGGCGGCTGGTGCCGAGGGTATCCACCAGATGCACCGCGCTGACGGTTTCGCCGAGACTGGTGGCTATGGCCAGCCGGCTGCCGGCGAGCACCTGATGCGAGCCCGGCAGCAGTTCACGGCTGGCCTGACCGGTATAGGCCGGCGGTTCCAAGACCATCCGGACGGTATGCACCTTTGGTGGCTGGCTGACCAGCAGCTGGTGCCAGCGCGAACGGCCACCAGCAACCCGCGCTTGGAGACGGGCCTGCCCCAGGCGCGGACGCAGGCGCGTGATCAGGACGCCATCCGCCGGCTGCAGGGGGAGGGTTTCGCGTTGGCCGTCATCGTAGTGCACGTGCAGTTGGCCGCTGCTGCTGGGCGGATCGCAGTGAATCCGGATGGGCAGGTGTTCCCCAAGTGTGGCATGGATGGAAGCCGGGTGCTCCCATAGCACGGTGACCTGGCCCAAGGCGATGGACAGACGGGTTGGGGCCAGGCTGTACAGCAGGCTCTCTCGCCAGCCCGGGAGGATTGCCACCGCCAGCACGGCAGTCAGGCCCAGGCCGATCCCCAGGGCCGGCCAGGTGCCGGTGGGGCGCCAGCGCAGGGCGCCTTTCGGAGCGATCCGTTCCGCAAGGCGGATGGCATGGACGATGGTGCGCCATTGCATCCAGCTGGCACCCTCGCCGCCATTGTGGCAGAAGGAGACAGCGGCGGAAAAGAGCTCGTCGGCTCGATGCGACAGATGGTCTTCCAGGTCTTCGGCCAGGTTGCCAGGTGTGCGCCAGCGCCACCAGCGCCAGGACGGATAGGCCAATAGCAGTGCTGGTAGCAGTGCCAGCAGCCATGGCACCGACACCCCGGCATCTGCCAGGTTTGGGCCAACCATCGCCAGGGTCAGGGCCAGCACGCCCAGCAGCAAACCGGCCATCGGCAGTTGCCGCCAGGCCCAGTGCAGCAGGCGCCAGCGTTCCCAGCGACGCAGGGCTTGTCGAAGACGGGGGTGGATGGATTTGGTGGTCATGGCCAGCCCTGCCGTTGTCGCCACCACCATTCACCCAGCAACAGGATCAATACCAGGAGCAGGAACCAGAGCCCCTCCCAGGGGCCCAGGCGTTCGATGCGTCGTTCTTCGCGGCCATGCAGGTTCTGGGCCAGGGCGGACAGCAGTTGGTCGACCTCGGGCAGCGGTACCAGACGGGCGTCGAGGTCGGCGGCCAGCGCGGCCAAAGCTTCGGTGTCGGTGCTGCAGTTCACCAGCTCCTCGTCCTCGGGGCCACGCACCAGCACCCGGCGTTGTTCGTGCAGACCGCTGGGGGTGTCCACCAGAATCCGATGACTTCCCACCTCCTGCACCCGAGTGCGCGCCAGCCAGTGTCCTGCTTGCTCCGGATCGGCTTGCACCGGTACCTGCAGCGGGCTGCGGTCGCCAGCGCCCTGCACCCGCAGGCGTGGTTGTTCCGGGCTGATGATGCGCACCATCAGGTTCTCGCCCTGATGGATTTCGGCTCGATCTACGGCCATGCTCAAACCGGGGTTCTGGCCACGTAGGGGGACGGTTTCGGCGCTTCGCAGCAGATTCAGCCAGAAGTCGCGGTACTGATTGCCAGCATCGTTTTCGCGCCAACGCCACAACTGATCCGAGGTCACCAACAAGACGCGTCCCGAGCCAACCCGGTGGCTGACCACCAGCGGACGACCGTCCTGGGCTCGCAGCAGGACCTGGGCACCCAGTTGCAAGGTGCCCAGGGGGGCGATCCAGGGCAGGTCGCCGCTGGCCACCTCGCCCTGTTCCACGCGCAGGGGTGGTTCGCCGGCGCGCGCTGGCAGCAATTCCGCCAGTCGGCCCATGCCCAGCCCGACTGGCATGGCATTGGGGCCGGCCAGGGCGATCAGTGCGCCACCGCGCGCGACCAGCTGATCCAGGGCCCGTAGGCTGGCTTCGCCCAGCTGGCGGCTGGAGAGGTCGCCCAGCACCAACACATCCAGGCCGTCCAGGTCGGCTGGGGTCAGTTGCACCCGGCCCCGTCCTGGCAGCAGGTAGCGGACTTCGGCCTGCATTTGCGGTTCGGCCTGGCAGAGCTGATACAGATGCCGCATCTCCCAGCGGGGCAGGCGGTCGCACAACAGCACCCGGAGGGGGCGATTGTGCACGATCACCGCTGCCAGTCGCTTGTCATTGGCGGGGCAGCGGTCGTCCGAGGCGGGCTGGTCACCTTTCCTGCTGATCAGGCGTGCCTCCACGGTGCGGGTGCCCAGCTGGTCAAAGATCACCGGGATGTGCAGGTCCTGCCAGTCATCCGAGCTGATGCAGCCACGGGTGGCCACCAGTCGGCCATCGATGGTCAGGTGCATTTGCCAGTTCATGGTGCTGAGGCTACGCGGAATGCGAAAGCGGACGCGAGCGGTGACCCGGCCACCGCGGTGGACATGGGCCGGCAGCAGTACCGCCGCTACCGCGGCATCGGCCAGGGGGCCGGGTTGGCCGACCTGGACCAGGTCCACCTGGAGACCACGGGCGCGTAGCGCGCGGGCGTAGGGGCTGGGGTCGCCGGGGACGGTTTGACGGCCATCGGAGACCAGCAGGACTTGGTCCCACCGACCCAATTCGGGATCGGCGTGCAGGGCGTGCAGACTGGACATGGGATCGGTGGCGCCGCCGGTATCCGGTGGGCTGGTCGGTAGGGGCGTCAAGTCGCTGCGAAAACGTCGCCAGTGTACCGCCACATCCGGTGGCAAGCGCTCGGCCAGCTGGGTCTGCAGCACCTGCCGGGCCCGTTCAGCGCGGGACCAGTGGGCGAGTTCTGTCACCGCTTGCAGCAACGGTGCATCCGGTGGCAGGCTGTTCACCAGGGCGGCATCGGCGCGGTTCTGGGCGCGATCGAGTTCGTCCAGGGTCTGGACCGTATGGCTTTGCCAGGCGCGATGTCTGGCTCGCCAGACGGTGTTGTCA
The DNA here is from genome assembly GCA_964405325.1 of uncultured candidatus Brocadiaceae bacterium. Classification (GTDB taxonomy): domain Bacteria; phylum Planctomycetota; class UBA11346; order UBA11346; family UBA11346; genus CAYONM01. The sequence continues at coordinate 11,902 of CAYONM010000089.1, forward strand.
TCGGCATTGACCGCGTCGATGTGGGCCAGGGCGCGCTCGGTTTCGCGGCGGAGATCGGTGGCAAAACTGTGTTCCGCCAGGTCCTGCAGACGTTTTGCCACCTCGGCTAGGGCGGCCTGGTCGATGAGCTGACGCTGGGGCAGCAGCAAGCCCAGTAGGCGTCGCAGCTGTACCGCCACCTGCCGTGCGCTGAGATCTCGCTCGGGTATGGTGGTGCCCAGTCGTTCCAACAGGTCCAGCTGTCGGGTGGCTTCCAGGTCCTGACCGTCGATGCCCATGGAGCCGGAGGTGTCCAGCAGTACCAGCAGCCGAGGCGGAATGGGCAGGCGTTGCAGCCAGAGCCAGGTGGGACCGGCCAGCGCTGCCAACAGCAGCACCAGCAGTCCACTGCGCATGGCCATCAGCCAGTGTGGCAGGCTCCTCGCGCTCACCAGCCAGACGGCCACGGCGAGTACCACCACCACCCCCAGCGCCAGCGGCGAGAGCCCTTCGAACTGCCAGACCAGTTCGTTCATCGCGGTCCCTCCCGTTGGTGGATCAGGCTGGCCCACCACCAGTCGGCCAGCAGCAGGATCAGGACCAGGATCAGCAGCCAAAAGCGGGGCTCGGTCTGGCCGACGCGCTTTGGCATCAGGGCATCGGCTACGGCGTGGTTGCTGGTGAAGTGTCGGACCTGCCAGTCCTGCCGCCAGGCCACGGCCGCAACCAGGCCACGGTCGTCCGGTTGGCATTCCTGTGGCGACAGGTTGACGGAGTAATGCAGTACCGATTCACCATCGGAGACGGTGCGGGTGCCCGGCTGGCGCATGGGTGTGGAACGCAGGCCAGGGCCACCCGGGTCGGGGTGCAGGGGGCCCAGATCGCCGTCGAGGGTGCGGACCGCATCTGTCGGGCCGCGCGGCAGCACCAGCAGTCGTTCCCCCACCAGATAATTGCGGCGTGGAACCTGGGTGCCGGCCAGGTGTACCATCAGCTGACGCATCAGCAGGGGAAAGCTGGCATGCAGCGGCCAATCGCCCCAGCTTCGGTCCAGGCTGGTGGTCCAGAACACCGCACGACCAGCGCCGCGCTGTCGTTCCAGACAGAGGGCGAGGCCATCACTCGTCTGCAGCAGACGGCGACTATCGGCACTGGCTTCGGTGGGATGAACCCGGCCCAGACGGCTGGCATCAAACAGGCCGCCCCGGGGCAGGGCCTGCAGGGCGGGATGGTCCCAGCTGACCACCTCCACCGTACCGCTGCCGGTTTGGCTCGGCAGTGGTGCTGCCGGCAGGAAGCCGTCACCAGAACGCCACCAGGAACGCCGGGCATGCGCGCATTGCAGATACGGGCCACCGGAGACCAGCACCCCGCCGCCGCCCAGCAGGAAGCGCTCGATGGCCGCGATCTGATCGGGCGGCAGGGCCGGGATGTCGACCAGGGCGAGCACGCTGTGGGGATCGGGTTCGGCGGCCTGCCAGGAGCCGTAGTGCATGCGCTGCACCTGAAAGGGCGAGCCATCGTTGGTGCTGGCTTCCAGCGCCGCGGCCAGGTAGGCGCCGGCTCCGGCATGGCCTTCGAGGATCAGCACTGGCAACGAGGGCAGCACCGTGCAAGCCAGATGCCGACTATCGTCCAGGCGGCAGGCATCGCTGGGACCGATCAGCTCGACGCTGAGCAGATGCGAGCCGGCACTGTAGAGGCGGGTACTGAAGGACAGCTCCCCCTGGGCGCGGTGATCATTCAGGGCCTGCTCGGCAACCGTGCTGCCATCCACCAGGAAGCGGATCCGATAGCTCGCGTCGCCCTGGCCCCAGCGTTGCCATTGCAGGTCGAGGCGCAGTTCGGTGCCGCGCGGGACCAGTTCCTGACTCAACCAGGCCTGGGAGATGGCCAGATTCTCTGTTGCCGCTGGTTGCGGTGCGGCTTGCAGTTGATAGACGCGTAGT
>CAYONM010000090.1:0-13674 GCA_964405325.1 uncultured candidatus Brocadiaceae bacterium
ACCTTCACCGAGGCGCCCAACCACCTCGAAGGTATCCGCAATGACGCGGCCGCGTTTGATGGTCGGAGCCATGGTGGTACTAGCCATGCCATCATGTTAACTGCTGAGACGACACACCAAGTCCCAAGGGCCCTCAGGACCCTCACTGTCGCAGCCGGAGGAGTGGACGGAGGGCGACGTTCCGCCGACAAATTGTGGTCTTGACGTCTGGCTGCAGCCACTATTCTCCGCTCCCTCGCGCAAGCGATGGTACCCGCCCGGGTGGCGGAATTGGCAGACGCGCTAGATTCAGGTTCTAGTGGGCATTACGCCCGTGGAGGTTCGAGTCCTCTCCCGGGTACCAGAAAACTACCCCGAGCACCGTACTCGGGGTAGTTTTTTTGGGTCATCCTCGGAACTCGAGCTCATTCTGGGCTCCGGAGACTATCGAATCCATCAAGAATCGAGCCTGAGTCCGTATCCGGCAGCACGAGTGCTTGGTCTATGCAACATTGTCGGGTAGCGAAGTATCGTGCCTTGGATGCAAGGCGTCATGATTGACGGGTCCCTCAGAGGGGGCTTCGCCCCCTCGCGACGTCCGTCGCACACCCCCTCGGCCTCGGTCGGGATTCGCTCGCTGCGCGAGCGTTTTTCGGCGGCGCTACGCGCCATTTTCGCCGAAAAACCATCCCTCGGTCGGCCGGTCTCGCGCTTGGACGCGCTCGCCTGGGCCAAACCAAATTCAATCTCTGAGGGACCCGTCATGATTGACTGTTCCCTCAAAGGGGGCGTTGCCCCCTCGCGACGTCCGTCGCACACCCCCACGGCCTCGGTCGGACCTTGCTCGCTTCGCGAGCATTTTTGGCGGCGCTTCGCGCATTTTCCGCCAAAAACCGGCCCTCGGTCGGCCGGTCTCGCGCTTGGACGCGCTCGCCTGGCTCTTATCGGATTCGTGCCGAATTCGACCTCTGAGGGACCCGTCATGATTGACTGTTCCCTCAGAGGGGGCGTTGCCCCCTCGCGACGTCCGTCGCACACCCCCACGGCCTCGGTCGGACCTTGCTCGCTTCGCGAGCATTTTTGGCGGCGCTTCGCGCATTTTCCGCCAAAAACCGGCCCTCGGTCGGCCGGTCTCGCGCTTGGACGCGCTCGCCTGGCTCTTATCGGATTCGTGCCGAATTCGACCTCTGAGGGACCCGTCAAAAGTGACTGTTCCCTCAGAGGGGGCGCTGCCCCCTCGCGACGTCCGTCGCACACCCCCACGCTCCTTCGTCGCGGCATGCCCGCTTCGCGGGCAAATTTCGCCGCGCGAGGCCAGCCAGGCTCCGGTCGCATTATCGCCGAAAAACCGCCGCTTGGTCGGACGAGCTCGTGCTTGGACGCGTCACGTTTGGCTTTGCCTGACTGGGATTAACCGGCCAGGGCGCCTTTGACGGCAAACAGGGTCATCTTCATGCCGCTGTCGATCGGAATGTCTTGATAGCGATCAGCGAAGAACATCAGCCGTGCTGGATGGAAAGCGTCTTCGGAGATCATGATATCGGCACCCAGGGCCTTGCCGGAGCGGGCGATGGCAGTCAGGGCGCTTCGATCACGGCCGCGGTGAATGCCGATCAGAATGCGGACCTGATGCAGTTCTTCCTGACCGCAGTACTGTTGAATCGCGAGAGCAGCGCGGATCGCCTGCTCCTCCAGGTTCTGCTCGCCGCGTAGGCTGCGGAAGGTGACGAGGATGCCGTTATCGAGCTGCTGCGAGGCGATGCCGCCGAAATCAAACACCAAGCCGATCAGGTTGGCTAGCTGGCGTTCCAGATCGGCCGCGGTGTCGCAGTGCGGGCCGCGGTGGACGGCACAGAACATCTGGACCTGGCGGTCACGCTCGTTGGTATCGGCCGCGGTTTTTTCGGCACCGGAAAGCTGCTCGTGCATTTCACGGGCAACGTAGTGTTCAAAAGCACGCCGCAGCATGTCGCGTTCGCGCAATAATTGTAGCATGCGGTTGATGCACTGCGCCAGTTCTAGGAATTCGCTATGGCCGCGAATGCGGACCTCGGCGGTGTAGTCGCCATCGGCGGCAGCCAGGATGCCGCGCTTCAGTTCGGCGATCGGTCGGTTCAAGCGCTGTGCCACCAAGCCGGCGGCAGCCAGGAAGGCCAGCAGGCTGATACCCAGGACCATCCAGGCGCGGGTGCGGTTGGCATTGCGCATGGCAACAATCTTTTCGCCAGAGATGTCGATGGCCAGAACGCCAACCACATTGCCGAGATCGTTGTGGATCGGGGCATAGGCCGACAGGACTGCTCCCCATTGGTTTTCGACAATCTCGTCGGCGGTGCAGATCTCACTCAAGCCATTGAGCATCTTCGGTGCGTGTTCGTACGCACGGAGTTCCGCCCCCAGCGTCTTGCGCTCCTCCTCGGGATCGATGAAGCCGTTGGCATTCTTGTCGATCTCCTGATGTGGGTCGCAGACGTAGACGAGAATACCATGGCTGGCGGTCTTATTGGTGGGGGCCATGGTGTAGATGCGTTGAATGTCGGGATTGATGCGCTGGAATTGTTGTAGGTGGTCGAACATCTCCAGGAATTCGCGTGTGTCCATGCGGCCATCTTCTGCCAGGTGCTGGTGGTCGGCACCATTGATGGTCATGCTGATGGCGTGCACCGTAGTCAGCATATGTCGCTTCAGACTGTCCATCTGTTCAGAAAAAGCGTGTTCGGAAATGATCGCGATAGCGACGAAGGTGCCCAGGGAGCTGATCACCCAGATGGCACTGAGCAGTTTCAGGTAGAAGCCCATGCCCTTCGATCGGGCTGGCGGCAACAGGGTTTCCGAGGGGGCCGGTCGTGATGCGACCGGTAAGTGTTGGGTGGGTCGGTGGGTGGTGACCTCCAGTTGCGTGGCCAGGGTCACCTCGGAGCGGCGGCCGATGCGCGAGGTGGTCCGTTGACCGGCAGGTAATGCTGCGAGTACGGCATCGGCGACGTTGTCCAGGGCCTGATGTGCCTGTTCGGCGCTGTGGTACCGGGCCTCCGGATCGAAGCCCAGCATGTGGGTGAACCAGTCGACCAATTCCTCGGGCATACCCGGCAGCTTGTGATCGATAGGGGGTACTGGCTCACGGCTGATGCGGCTGACCAGGTCCAGGGCGTTCAGGCCCTCCCAGGGTTTGTTGCCGGCGGCCATGTGGTAGAGGGTGATGCCCAGACTATAGAGGTCGGAGCGTTCGCTGGCTTCGTCGCCGCGGGCGCATTCCGGTGCCAGGTAGGTGGGTGTGCCGACCACGCAGTCGGTGCCCGTCAACGACTGGTCATGGTCATCATTTTGCAGGGCCCGGGCCAAGCCGAAATCCACCAGTTTGTAGGTGCCGTTTTCCGCCAGCAGGATATTGCTGGGTTTGATATCACGGTGCACCAGGCCATTGCGATGCGCTGTGGCCAAGCCTTCCAGGCATTGCAGGGCGGCATCGATCACTTTGGGAAAGGATTGCGCGCCCTGCCCCATGATCACATCGCGCAGGCTGCGGCCGGCGACGTGTTCCATCACCAGGAAAGGCGGCTCGTGTTGCGGATCGAAATCGTAGATCTGGACCACATGCGGATCGGAAATCCGTGCCAGGGCCCGGGCTTCTTGGGAAAAGCGGGCGCGACCGGTGCTATTGGCGGCTTTGGTGGTGTGGATGATTTTGACCGCCACCGGTCGTTCCAGGCGGACATCGCGGGCCAGATACACCGTACCCATGCCGCCTGATCCGATGACCGAGTCGATGATGTAATGAGCAATGTTTTCGCCAACTGCGACCATAAGGGGCCCTAGCCTGGAATCTGCAGGCGAATCGTCAATCGACGCGGTGCTCAGAATGCCATGGCCGCGCAAAGCTCGCTGCTGGGAGTGCTGAGCCCCAGCTGGGCCTTCCTTGCGCCATTTTCAGGGTCATTTCGGCAGCTAAGGGCCCGTCAAAAAATAAACATTACATTTCGCTTGATCTTTTGCCGCCCTTCTGCGTTGCTTATCGCTCACATATGCCCGATATGCTCACTCTTCGCGCCTTGAAGGATCGACAAAATCTCTGCGCGATCTGCTACCTTTATTTCTTTCCGCACCCTAATCGAGAAAAAACCAGTTTGCATGGTCCAGGTGGAGAGGAGGCATGGTTCACTCTTCGCGAGCATTGCGCGTCCTTGCTCAGAACCCGAGTCCAAAGGAGGCGCCCCAGACAATGTCATCCTCGTTGGCAGGTTCGACTTCGGGTCCTTCCTCGATATCGCCCAGCAGTTTGTAGGCGCCCAGAGCGAAACGGTAGGGCAATGGTGACAATACGGCTTCCAGACCGCCGTAGGTCTGATTTTCGAGGAAAAGGTTGTTTTCGACCAGGGAGGCGTCCTCCCAGGGGCTGTCCACCGGGCTTTCCCAGGTATAGAGGATGACCGCCTTCAGGGCGATGCCGCCACCGGCGCCATTCTGCTGTTTGATCGCACCAATGCCGAAACCGGCCTTGGTGCCACCGAAACCGATTTCGGCATCATAGACGAAGGGGGCAACCGCCTGGCCGAGTCCGACCGAGAATACCAGGGGGTGGGAGATGTTGACCGACCCGGTTGGAGTGGCCTGGGCGCTGAGGCTGAGCCAGCAGGCGCCCAGGAGCAGAGCGATGAGGCAGGACCGTTGCATAAGTGATTTATCTGAAACGGGCGGGGTCGGTCAATGCGCTGGCTTCAACCGGGGCAGCTGGTCCCGGGTGTACGGTTGATGGCCAGGGGCTGGCCCTCGGCCGCGTTGCGATAAATGGTGTCCAGCAGCCGGGTGATGGTCAGGCCTTCGACGCCATCAGCCAGATGGGCTCGGCCCTGTTCGATGGCGTCGATCAGCTCGGCCATGGCGCTGCCGGGGCCGGCTGTCTGGACCCGCAATTCGCTGTCCAGGGCATAGGGCTGGTTGCGGAAGAACCAGCCACGCTGGCCGTAGCCACCAGCCACTGGCATTTCGGCAACAAGGCACATAGCCAATGCCCTCGGTTCCAGGAACCGAGGGCATTGGCAAACATTTGACGAGGGCTTTGCTTAGGGTGCGGAAAGAAATAAACGTTACAGATCGCGCAGAGATTTTATCGATCCTTCAAGGCGCGAAGAGTGAGCATATCGGGCATATGTGAGCGATAAGCAACGCAGAAGGGCGGCAAAAGATCAAGCGAAATGTAATGTTTATTTTTTGACGGGCCCTTAGGGCCCGTTTAGGGTAGCGGCTGTGGCTGTTGTGCCACGTGCGGATGCTGCTCGCCTGCGTAGATCTTCAGCTTGTCGAGCATGTTGCTACCCAGGCGGGTTTTGGGCAACATGCGACGTACGGCCAGGCGGAACAGCTCTTCGCTGCGACGATCACGCATACGCTTGAATGGCGTGCGCTTCATGCCGCCGACGTAACCGGTGTGATGCAGGTAGACCTTCTGGTCTTCCTTGCGACCGGTCAGGCGCAGGCCTTCGACGCCGGTCACCACCACGTAGTCACCGCAGTCGACGTTGGGCGAATAGATGGCCTTGTTCTTGCCCATCAACACACGGGCAACGCGCACGGCCAGACGGCCCAGGATTTGATCAGATGCGTTCACTTCGTACCAGGAACGCTCGACCTTGTCAGTGCTGACGAAAGTGGTGGACATGACAACCTCTCAGATGATCAACTCGGAACGGGCAGGCAGCGCCATCCCGGAAGGGCGGAGAAGGCTATTAAGCCGGCTTGCTCCGTCAAGATGGCAATAAGGGGGGGCCCTACAGTTCGGTTTCTTCGGCCACCACGGCTTCGGTGGCGTTTTCAGTCAGATGCAGGTGGCCAGCCTCGATCTCACGGACGATCATCTCGATCTGGTCTTCCCCCTTGCTGGGCTGGACCATGGGCGGGGCGCCATTGCGGATCTCTTTCAGACGACGGTTCACCAGGGTGACGAAGTTGTAGTATCCGCCGACCTGCTTGATGATCGATGCGTACTGCGTGCGTGTCAGCGACATGGACTACCCTCGGGGCCAGGTGGGCGCAGCACAGTAAAGCTCGGCTGCTGATTGCAAGTTCATGCTGTAACGTTCCTCCAGGGCCAGTCAAAGCTCTGAGGTCGGCAGGCGCTTATTGCTCCAATAGGAGGCCTCCTTGACGCGTCCCTCACAGGTCGGAGCCGTCGATGATTGGGTCAACTTTAAGTCCGCGCGTCCAAGCGCGAGATCGGCCGACCGAGGATCGGTTTTTGGCGTATAATGCGCGAAGCGCCGCCAAAAATGCTCGCGAAGCGAGCAAGGTCCGACCGAGGCCGTGGGGGTGTGCGACGGATGTCGCGAGGGGGCAACGCCCCCTCTGAGGGAGACGTCCTCCTTACCAGCAGGACTACTTCCCGTTCAAGCCATAGGACCTGATTTTTCTCACAGAGGCACGGAGGCACGGAGAAAAAGGCTGCTTTCTGGGCTCTTTCTCGGTGTTCTCCGCGCCTTTGTGAGAGACACCATGATGCGATGACGGGATTGGGGAGGAGTAGCTACGTCAGCTACGATTTTCCGGTATGGTCTTTTCTGAACAGCCCTTACAGATACTTTTGACTGGCCCTGGCCGTGTCCGGAGGCGTTGCCTTGCGAGAGCGGCCGGTCTCACCATGCTGACGCGCTTTGTGAGGTTTTGGGGAGTATGGACATGGCCGAGGCCGAACTGGTGGCCTATCTCAATGGGGACTACGCACCGCTGGCACAGCAGACGGTGCCGATCGACACCCATGCCTTGCAGTACGGCACAGCCTGTTTCGAGGGAATTCGCGCCTACTGGAACGGAGAGCGCCTGTCGGTGCTGTTTCTGCGCGAGCACTGTCAGCGGCTGGCGGCTTCGGCGCGCATGCTGCTGATGCAGTCACCGGGTGTCGACGCCATGTGTGCGATCGCCTTGGAGGTGCTTCGGCGTAGCGGTCTGCGGCAGAACAGTTATCTGCGGCCGGTGGTGTTCAAGAAGGGCACCAATCTGGGGCCGGAACTCTCGCGCGTGGACGATGGCTATCTGTGCTATCCCATTTGTCTGGAAGGCTATTTCGAAAGCAGCAAGGGCCTCTCGCTCTGCGTTTCCAGCTGGATGCGGGTGCCGGACAACAGCATTCCCACCCGGGCCAAGGCCACCGGCTGCTATATCAACAGCGCGCTGGCCAAGTCGGAAGCGGTGCTGAATGGCTTTGACGAGAGCATCATGCTCAATGACCGGCATCAGGTTAGCGAGGGCTCGGCCGAGAATGTGTTCATCGTCCGCGATGGCAGCCTGATCACGCCCGACTACACCGCCGGCATCCTGGAAGGCATCACCCGCAAGGCGATCATCGGTTTGGCGCAGGAGCAGGGCGTGCCGGTGATCGAACGACCGATCTCACGGACGGAGCTGTACCGCGCCGATGAGTGCTTCCTGGTCGGCACCGGTTGTCAGGTCAGCTGGGTTCGCGCCATCGATCATCGGTCGGTGGGTAGCGGTGAGCGTGGTCCCCTTACCAGGGCCCTGCAGGCGGCCTACGAGGAGGCCGTCTACGGCCGCGATCCGGCCCGCGCCCACTGGCTGACCGCCGTCTGATGCCGCGCCGTTTCAAAAGCACCATGCACGGACTGTTCCTGGTGGACAAACCCGTGGGGCCCAGCTCCATGGACGTGGTCCGCCGGGTGCGTCGTGCGGCAGGCATGTGCAAGACCGGTCATGGTGGCACCCTTGATCCGCTCGCCAGCGGCCTGGTGGTTTGCGCCTTGGGCCAAGCCACCAAGCAGGTAGAAGCGGTGATGGACCACACCAAGGTCTACCGGACCCGTATCGATCTGAGCGCCTTCACCGTGACCGATGATGCTGAAGCGCCACCGGAGCCGGTGGCCGTGGTGCAGCCACCGGAGATGGCGCAGGTGCACGCGGTGCTGGACCGCCTGACCGGCACCATCCAGCAGTGCCCACCGGCCTACAGCGCCTGCAAAATCGACGGTCAGCCGGCCTACAAGCGGGTGCGCGCCGGCGAGCAGGTCCAGCTGGCGGCACGGCCGGTGCGAATCCATGAGCTGCAGATCGAAGACTATGCCTGGCCATTTCTCTCGTTGGTCGTGACCTGTGGCCGCGGCACCTACATCCGCTCGCTGGCGCGGCAGATCGGTGAGGCGCTCAATACCGGTGGTTTTCTCACCAGCCTGCGTCGCGAACGCATTGGTGCTTTCTCGGTGGCCGATGCCTGTCCATTGGACGCCTTGCCAGAGCCGATCACCCAGGCCGCGCTGATCGCCATCAGCGCGCCGCGTTGAGATCCTGGTTCATGGCGTCCAGGGCGGCACGGGCAGCGGCGGCGAAGTCAGCGGTATCGGCCTGCTGCCAGGCACCGATGATACCGCGGCTGGAGTTGACGATGACGCCATTGCCGGCCGGCCGCACACCGGCCAGTGCATCGGTCGCGCCACCGCCCTGGGCGCCATAACCGGGCACCAGGAACCAGCTGTCGGGCATGGCCTCGCGCAGGCCGCGGGCCTCCTCGGGCCAAGTCGCACCGACCACTGCGCCGATATCGCTGAGGCCATTTTTTCCGCCGCGTGTGCTGCCCCAGGTGTGGACCAGTTCGGCCATGCGGTGCATGAGCGTGGGGCCGGTTTCCGGCCAGTTCTGCAGTTCGACCGAGGATGGGTTGGAGGTCTTCACCAGCACAAACACGCCACCATTGCCGGGGCTGGAGCCCAACAGCGGCTCGATCCCGTCCCAGCCCAGATAGGCGTTGGTAGTCAGCCACTCCGCGCACAAACCGGGGAGGCGCGATTCGGCGCTCAGGCCCGGTGCCCAGTCCAGGTAGGCGTGGCGGTAATGTGCTGCGGTGGAGCCGATGTCGTTGCGCTTGCCATCGGCGATCACCGGAATGTCCAGCTGATGCGCCAGACTGACCGTCTCCTCCAGGGCACGGATGCCGGCGGAGCCGTAGGCCTCGTAGCAGGCCAACTGCGGTTTGACCGCCAGGCAGTGGCCGGCGATGGCATGCAGAATGGCCTGATTGAAACGCAGAAAGGCGATGCCGACCGCCTGCGGCGTGTTGCCGTACAGGTCCAGGCAGTCTTCGCGCAGACTCGGCGGGATCAGGGCCGGGCGGGGATCCAGGCCGACGCAGGCAATGGAGGCGGTGCGCTCACTCACGGCGAGCAGGCGATCGGCAACGTGTTGGCAGCTCATGGCTGGGGGTTTAGGGCGATGGTGGCTTGGTGCAACGCGTCATGCGGACCTGCTATGGGTACCACAGGCCAGCCTGCGATTGTGGCACGAGCGCTTCCTGCTGTGCTACACCACATGTCCGATCGTGTTTCCCTTGTTGCCCAAGCACCGCCCATCACCCCCGAGGCTGATCTGCTGCAGCGTTATACGGCTGGTGAGCGAGACGCGCTGGATGAGCTGGTCCATGCCTATCAGGAGCCGGCCTTCTGGGTCGCGTGGCATCTGGTTGGGCACGATGATGTTGCCTATGATCTGGTGCAGGACGGATTTTTGCGGGTGCTGCGCAAGTCGGAGCAATACGATCCCAGCCGGCCTTTCAAGGCCTGGTTCCTGCAGATTGTGCGCAATTTGGCCATCGACTGGTTGCGGCGTAAACGTGCCCAGCTTGCGCCATTGCATGCTGAGATCGCCGAAGTCGATGATGGCCCCGAGTTGGAAAGCCGCGAGATGGGCGAGAATATCCAGCGGATCCTGGCGCGGCTACCGGAACGGCAGCGGGAACTGATCCTGTTGCGTGATGTCGAGGGTTTCAGCCCGGAAGAGATCGCCGCCATGCAGGATGCCGACCGCAGTACCACCCGTTGGCGGCTGCATCAGGCGCGGAAGAAGTTCCGGCAACTGTGGGTGGCGGCATATGGGGAGTTGGAGTAGCTTGAGGCTTCCCTCAAAGGGGGCTTCGCCCCCTCGCGACGTCCGTCGCACACCCCCTCGGCCTCGGTCGGGATTCGCTCGCTGCGCGAGCGTTTTTCGGCGGCGCTACGCGCCATTTTCGCCGAAAAACCATCCCTCGGTCGGCCGGTCTCGCGCTTGGACGCGCTCGCCTGGGCCAAACCAAATTCAATCTCTGAGGGACGCGTCTAGCTTGAGGCTTCCCTCAAATGGGGCGTTGCCTCCTCGCGCCTCCGGCGCACCCGCCAGCCGGGCTCCGGTCCCACGCTCCTTCGTCGCGACGTGCTCGCTGCGCGAGCCTTTTTCGGCGATAATGCGCGCCCCGGCCAGCGTGCATGTCTTGGCGGTGGTGACGGCTGATGCCAGTATGGCGAACTCTCCCGAGCCCGAGTTCGACACGGTCTGGTGATTGTCGCTCCCGGCCCACATCCCATGCTCCGGCACGATGAGCGAAGAACTGGTCAATCGGCTGCGCAAGCGGTTCAAGCAGCTGCGCAAGTGGGCGCGGCGGGACGGCGTCAGCTGTTATCGTGTCTACGACCGGGATCTGCCCGACCATCCCGCGACCATCGACTGGTACGATGGCGATGTGGTCCTGTGGACCAGGCGTCGCAAGCGCGATGAAACCAATGCTGCCGATACCGCCTGGCAGGCCACGGTGGTGGCGGCGGCGACCGCCGCACTGGCCCCGCAGCGGGTCTTCGCCAAACGCCGGGCCCGCCAACGTGGACACGAGCAGTATGAGCGGACTGACAGCCAGGCTGTCATCAAGACGGTCTGCGAAGGCGATGTGCAGCTGGAAGTGAATCTGAGCGATTATCTCGATACTGGGCTGTTTCTCGATCATCGACCGCTGCGCCGACGCGTCGGTGAAATGGCGGCCGGCAAGCGATTCCTGAATCTGTTCTGCTACACCGGCGCTTTCACCGTGCACGCTGCGCTTGGCGGTGCGGCATCGAGCGTCAGCGTCGACCTCAGTCGGACCTATCTGGACTGGGCGGCGCGGAATCTGGCCCTGAACGATCGGGCGACACCGGCGCATGCGCTGGTGCGGGCCGACTGCCTCGGCTGGTTGGAGCAGGCCGACGTCGAGCCCTTCGACCTGATCGTGTGCGACCCGCCCACCTTTTCCAATTCCAAGGCCACCGCCGCCGATTGGGTGGTAGGCGAGCATTGGGATCATTTGCTGACCTGCTGTCATCGCCTACTGCGATCGGGCGGCCGGTGTTTTTTTAGTACCAACTTCAGGCGCTTCCAGTTCGAGCCGGATCGATTGCCATACGATGCATGTCAAGAAATTAGTAAAGCGACGATCCCACCGGATTTCCGCGATCGGCAGATCCACCGGTGTTGGGAACTGGAGCGGATTGCCTGAATTGATCGGGTGGATTACGAAGCAAGAAACCAGCTTACTTATCGTCATTCCAGGCCACCACGCAACCAGTCAAGCCACCACTACGCCACCAAGCTGAGCCATCAAAGACCAGGACATCGCGTCGATATCCTCGCAGATCATAGCTCAGGCGCTCCAGCTGCTCAGCATCCACATCCCGCAATTGCCAGCTGCAATTTCGATTCGCCGCAGGATCTGTGCCTTCACCACATATCAGAACGCGTTGTCGGCGCTTTCAATTTTCTAGTAAGGAAGTCTTCCAAGGCATTCTCCTAGTGCTGTGTCCCGTAAATAGCTGATAGAATTCAAAGCGCCGTAGTGCAGATGCAAGGCGCAGGTTCCGAAGGAATGGCAGCGCCATTTCGAGGGTTCTGCAACGCAGCAGATGCGCTGCGCCGCGAAGAATTATGAAGGCTATTTATGGGACACAGCACTGGGGGCGCCGATCTTCATATCGGCGCAGTGGCAACATGGGCTTGCGCAGCAGGCATCCATACTTCAGCGATTTTTGAACAGTGCGTATAAAGGGCGCCTCTAATAACTCAGGCACTTCGCCAGACTTGCGCTTTCCCTTTCCGGCCCTGCCTGCGTTGCTGGAACCTCGAAATAGCCCCGCTGTTCCTTCGGCCCCAGCGCCTTGGCAGGACCAAAAATCGTCTGCGCCTGGCTCGACCTGAGTTTATAGAGGCGCCCTAATCGGAAATGTCATCCAGATCTGCCTCGGTGGGCGGAACAGTCGCTGCAAGCGGCTTTCTTGCCAAGATGTCCGGCTCCAGGCCGTCACTGTTATTCTGCCTGAGAAATCGTTTTTTATTTGTGATTTCGAGCCGAGCTGGAAATGGCCGTCCGTAGCATCAGAAAAGCAAGGCTTGCGTTGAACATTCGCAGGATAATTTCCAGGCAATCATGAAATGCACTGTCATCATAATCCTCTCGCTGGTTGCTATCCTTGCCGGCTGGTTGCTGTGGCAGCCAGCCGGCACGCAGCCTGCTGCCACGCAACCTGCAGCGAATCCGGTTAGCGAGCCATCTGCTACCGAATCGGATTCGCCACCAGCCAAAGCTGAGCGCTACGCCGTCTCCTTGGACGATCCCAGTCCGCATGTGCATTCGGTGGCCGAGGCCTACCAGACAGGCGAGCATCCGGAGCGGCTTTCGCCCTTGGTGGCGCCGGCGCCCTTTGATGAGACGGCTTTTCGAAAAGATCCGCAGGCCTATCTGAATGTGATCGAGCCGGGGCGGGTGTATCAGGTCCGGAAGCCGGGCAAGGGTGTGCCGGTGCTGATGGCGCACGAAGCCGAATTATTTCATTGTGTTCCAATGGGAGAAGTGCGTCTTGCTGTTCAGGCGCTTTCGCATGCGCCAGTCACCTTCCTAACGAGCAATGGCGGTATTTTTCGTGAGAGTAAACTGAATTCGGTGACGGTTCAGGCAGATGCCGAGGGCGTTGCTTCTGCTACATTCTATGCCAATCCTGGGGCAACTCATGACTGTCCCGTCATTGTTGGATCGCCCATGTGTGCCGCCAACGTCACTTTGATCGTCCGTGTGGAACAATCTACTGTTATGGTTTGGGGGAACTGAGTCATGATCATTTTTCGAATTTTGTCGATTTTGGGTCTCAGTGTCATGATGGCAATCTGGGCAGCCGATTCATCAGGTAGCTGCGAAAATCAAGATCCGCCACCAGAAGACGATTCGGATTGTGAAGAAGAGCCAGATCACCCTTCATGCGATCCGTGCAAGGCGGCGGATCCGCCACCTGAATGTGGTTGCGACTGCAATGAATCGCAATCTTGTAGTCAATCGACCATAGATAATTTACGCCTGGAGTTCATGCATAGTGCCTGGGATTATCGTTTGCCGGTACATCAGGGACAAGAGGGCACTTGTACATCTTGTGGTGGAAGTCGTGCCTTTAATGCGGATTCTGTACTGTCCGATGTCTATCACGGCGCCCTGGAAGTTGAGCGTATTTTGAGGCCCAGACAGGAATGGCACTTTCCCTGCACGTTTGGCCGCGGTTGTTTCGCGCCGTGGGATTTGAGCCTTCGTGTTTTTGCGACTGATTACATCAAAAATGACGAGACCGCAGGTGGAGATGGGCATTGGCCCATGATCATTCTCTTTGATCCACGAGTAAATGGAAACCATATGCGGTTCTTCTGGGAACCATTTGGTCGGAACAGTACGAGAAGTGAGATTGAAGATCCAGGCCTACCGCTTTGGGTTCTCCAGCAAGACACGACGGTCCAGAAAAATGGTGAAACCCGCAGTGTTGCAGGCCTTCAGGTCCATGAAGCAGACACCTTGTATGATTTCGGTGAGTTTCGCACTGATTCAGGTCCTTATGCCAGTGCGACTGCCAGGTTGAAGACAGAGGATGGTGGTTATCTACGAGATGA
>CAYONM010000091.1:0-13673 GCA_964405325.1 uncultured candidatus Brocadiaceae bacterium
GAAGCGAGCGAGCGCGTCCAAGCGCGAAGCCGTCCGACCGAGCGGCGGTTTTTCGACGATAATGCGCGAAGCGCGCCGAAAAATGCCCGCGCAGCGGGCAAGTCGCGACGGAGGAGCGTGGAACCGGAGTCCGGCTGGCGGGTGCGACGGACGTCGCGAGGGGGCAGCGCCCCCTCTGAGGGACCCGTCAAAAGTATCTGTAAGGGCTATTCAGAAAAGACCATACAGGAAAATCGTAGCTGACGCAGCTACTCTTCCCCAATCCCGCCATCGCATCATGGTGTCTCTCACAAAGGCGCGGAGAACACGGAGCAAGAGCCCAGAAAACAGCCTTTTTCTCCGTGCCTCATTGCCTCTGTGAGAGAAAATCAGGTCATATGGTTTGCAAGGGAAGTGGTCCTGCTGGTAAGGAGGCCTCCTATTGGAGCTGGCCATTACCCACAAATCCGACCGCCGTCTCTCTCATATTTCTCGGGCGTAGAACGTGGAAAATGCTTGATCATCCTGTTGAATCATTAATCCGTTTGGATACCTCTCGCCAAGGCGCCAAGACCGCAAAGGACGAAGAATATCTTTGCGGTCTTGGCGCCTTGGCGAGAGCAAAAAAAAAGCGAGATGAAAGACTTGTGGGTAATGGCTAGCCTATTGGAGCAATGAGCGCCTGCCGACCTCAGAGCTTTGACTCGCCCTGTGGGCTCGGTCCCGATTCACGCGCTGCGATGATCGATTGCCAAAACACCGAAACGCAGAGGGAGCCTCTGCGTTTCGACGTTTCGAATGACCGATGAATCCGGCTTAGCGCAAGAATTCCTCGTCAATAAATCGAGTGGTATAATCACTGTTGACGAAGCGGGCGTCGCGGATCAAACGCTGATGGAAGCCGAGCGTGGTCTTCACGCCCTCGACGATGTACTCGTCCAGAGCCTGATCCAGGATGCGGATGGCCTCCTGGCGGTCCTGACCGTGCACGATCAATTTGGCAATCATGCTGTCGTAATTGGTGGGGATACGGTAACCAGTGAAGCAGTGGCTGTCGACGCGCACGCCGCGACCCGAGGGCGAGACGTACATGCCGATGGTGCCGGGGAAGGGTGCAAAACCATGCTCCCAATCCTCAGCGTTGACCCGCACCTCGATGGCGTGGCCCTGCAGCTGGATGTCTTCCTGGCGCAAGCCAAGCGGTTCGCCAGCAGCGACCAGGATCTGTTGCCGGATCAGATCCAGGCCGGTCACCATCTCGGTGACCGGATGCTCGACCTGGATGCGGGTATTCATTTCCAGGAAATAGTGTTGCTTGCGGTCGAGGTCGTAGATGAATTCCACGGTACCAGCATTGGTATAGCCAGCGGCCTTGGTCAGGTTGATGGCATCGGCGTACATCTGCTGCCGTTGCTCGTCCGAGATCACCGGGCTGGGACTCTCTTCTACCAGCTTCTGGTTGCGGCGCTGCACCGAGCAGTCGCGCTCGCCCAAAGCCAGGACATTGCCGTGATGATCGGCGATGATCTGCACCTCAATATGCCGGGCACGCTGGACGTAGGCTTCGATGATGCAATCACCGTTGCCGAAGGCGGCTTCGGCCTCACGCATGGCCTGCTGCAAACCGCCGGCCAGGCTGGCATCGTTGTGCGCGATGCGCATGCCACGGCCACCGCCACCAGCAGTGGCTTTGATCATCACCGGATAGCCGATCTCATTGGCCAGGGTAATGGCCGACTCGTGATCGCGCACCACCCCCGGTGAACCGGGCACGGTGGGCACGCCAGCTTCCAGGGCCAGGGCCTTGGCCTTACCCTTGTTGCCCAGGGCTTCCATGGCTTGACTGGTCGGGCCGATGAAGGCGATCTTGCACTCACGCACCACGTCGGCGAAGTGGCTGTTCTCAGCCAGGAAACCGTAGCCCGGATGGATGGCATCCACGTCGGCCAGCTCGGCAGCAGCAATGATGTTGTTGATGTTGAGATAGCTCTCGCCAGCCGCTGGCGGACCGATGCAGATGGAAGCGTCGGCCAGGCGGACCGGCAGCGAGTCGCGATCGGCGGTGGAGTGCACCACCACGGTCTCGATGCCCATGCGACGACAGCTGCGAATGATGCGCAGCGCGATCTCGCCACGATTGGCGATCAGAATGCGTTTGAACATGAACGGGTCCCGATGCTTCAGGCGATGAGGAACAGCACAGTGCCGTATTCCACGGCTTGACCGTCATCGATGCAGGCCTTCTTGATCACACCGGACTGCTCGGCCTTGATCTCGTTGAAGACCTTCATCGCTTCGATCAGACAGAGCACTTGGCCCTCCTTCACCTGATCACCGACCTTGGCGTAGACCGGGGCGTCGGGATTGGGCTTGGCGTAGAAGGTACCGGGAATGGGGGCGGTCACCTCGCTGCAACCGGCCCACTCGTCCTTGGGTGGTTCACTGGCAGCAGGCGCTGGAGCGGCCATGGCCATGGGGGCCACAGTCGGAGCAGCAACCACTTCCTGACGCTTGGACAGCTTGACCTTCAGATCGTCGCTTTCGACTTCCAGGGTGACCAGATCGTTGTCGTTCATCAGTTGGGTCAGGGCGCGTATCTTTTTGATATCCATGGCATCTCCGTAGCCAGACATCGCTTCCGGTGCTGGCGCAGAGCAAGACTAGGCTGGTGCAGGCCGAGTCAATCTGACCGGGCTTGACCGCATACCAGCTGGACAGTCCCCCTGGTTCCGGTCTAGAATCACTGCTGATAAGGAGTCCACCATGCTGACCGTGATCGACCCAAGCACCGGCAAAATCCTGCGCGAGTTTCCCCTGGACACCAGTGAGCAGGTGGCCAACAAACTCGCTGCTGCGCAGCAGGCCTTCCAGCACTGGCGTCAGCGGGACTTCAGCACTCGTGGTACGCTGCTGCGGCGAGTCGCCGAACGCATGCGTGCCGAACGCGACCGTTTGGGTCTGCTGATGACCACAGAAATGGGCAAGCCCATCAAGGAGGCGCGTGCCGAGGTGGACAAGGCCGCCTGGTGCGCCGAGCACTACGCCGAACACGCCGCCGCCTATCTGGCCGATGAGCCCATTGCCTCGGATGCCAGTCACAGCTGTGTCCGCTACCGGCCCTTGGGCCCGGTGCTGGGCATCCTGCCCTGGAACGCCCCCTTTTGGCTGGCCTTCCGCTTCTGCGCCCCAGCGCTGATGGCTGGCAACAGCTGCCTGATCAAGCACGACCCGCACACGCCCGGCTGCGGCCTGGCCATTGCCGAGGCCTTCCAGCAGGCCGGCGCCCCTGATGGCCTGCTGCAGGCGCTGCTGATCGACAACCCGGCGGTGGCCGAGGTGATCGCCGATCGACGCATTCAAGCCGTGTCGTTCACCGGCTCCAGCCGCGCCGGCGCACTGGTGGCGGCGCAGGCCGCGGCCGAAATCAAACCAGCCGTGCTGGAACTGGGTGGCTCCGACCCGGCCATCGTCCTGGCCGGTGCCGATCTGGACCAGGCGGTGGCGAAAATCGGCCTGTCACGGATCATAAACGCCGGTCAGTCCTGCATCGCCGCCAAGCGGATCATCGTCGAAGAACCCATCGCCGCCGACTTCACCGAACGCCTGCGCCAGTACCTGGCGACCCTGCAGGTGGGCGATCCTCGATTGGAGAACACCGACGTCGGCCCCCTGGCCCGCGCCGATCTGCGCGAGCACCTGCACGGCCAGATCCAGCAGACCGTTTCCGAGGGCGCCCAATGTCTGTTGGGTGGTCAGCTGCCCAAGGAACCGGGCTTCTTCTATCCGGTCACCCTCTTGAGCGAGGTCAGCAACACCATGACCGCCTGCCGCGAGGAGACCTTTGGCCCGGTGGCGGTGGTTCAGCCCTGCCGCGATGCCAACCATGCGGTCGAGCTTGCCAACGACACCGACTACGGCCTCGCCGCCGCGGTCTGGGGCGAAACCGAACCGGCGCGCGCCGTCGCCGATGGCTTGGAAGCCGGCCAGGTTGTGGTCAACGGCATTGTCAAGACCGACCCCCGCCTACCCTCCGGCGGCATCAAGAAATCTGGCTACGGCCGCGAACTCGGCCCGCACGGCATCCGGGAATTCGTCAACGTCCAGCAGCTGTGGGTGGGATAGACCGCCTTCTGGCCGCCGGCGACATGACGCCCCCCCCGAAAACGACACGGAGTTCGACACTGCGGGGTGGACGCTGGCTCTTTCTTCGAAGGTCGTCCCAGACCACGAAACCGGTCAACGGAAGACGGTGGTCGCAAGGGGGGCCGTTCGGAGTTGCGGTTTCTGTTTTCTGGTAACGACTCAGCCAGATGTCTTTCAACCGCGAAGACACGGAGGGAGATCATCGCGCAAGCTGCTGTTCGACCTCCTCGGCCTGCACGTTACCAAGATGAATGACAGGGGAACCCTGAACGGTTACGCTGAGGGCAGCCTCAGGCAGCATTCTCCGGATTAGTTGTTCGCTCTGGCGGATCCGGTTGCACCACGACTCGGGCTCCCGAGGCCTGATCGGGCTTGCTGACAAAATGCCGATCCAAGTCGTAGAAGGAAGCACAGCCAGTGTCGGTCACGTAGATGGTATCAGAAATGCCAACCGTCTTGTCGCCATCGATCCCCCACATCCACGGGATCAGATGGATGGTCATGCCCTCTTCCAACACCGTGGAACAGCCCTGCATCAGGCTGAGGATATAGCCCTCGTCCCAACTGGGCGGGAAGGCGATGCCAATGGAATAACCGGAGCGGGTGATCAGGCGACCGCCGATGTCATTATTGACGATGATGTCACGAACGATGTTGTCGGCGTCGGAAACAGTCAGGCCCGGCCGGATCGCCGATTCCACCTCACGCAGAGCCAGCAACATCTTCTCCTCCGCTTTCTGCATCGACGAGGAGAGGTCATCCAGGACCACGGTACGCATCATCGCGGTATGATACCGACGATAGCAACCCGCCACCTCTAAAAATACGTGCTCACCCGGCTGGACGACCCGCCCTTCCCAGGAAGCATGCCCGATCATGCTGCGTGGACCGGAAGTGACGTAAGGCATCACCGCTGGCGGTTCTCCACCAGCCACGAACATGGCCGCCGAAATGGCAGCGCCGATCTCATTCTCGGTGGCACCGGCCTGGCAGGCCTCAAAACCAGCGCGCATGCCCGCCTCGGTAGCCACCGCTGCTCGCCGCATCACGGCGATCTCGTCCGGTGATTTGCGTAGACGGCCCTGTTCGACAATGCCAAAACAATCGATCAGCCGACCAGCAGTGAAACTGGTCTTGATGCGATCTTGCTGATACGCCGGGAAGAAATAACTGTTCCGTTCATAACCCACGGAACCGTGCGACAGACCCAGATCGTTCAGCACGCTGATCACCGTCTGGATGGCATCGCCAATATCCGGATAGGGTCGGGTTTCCTCCACCCAGGTGCGAGCATGGATGTTGGATTCCTCCATATAACGGGTCACCATCACCGACTCGCCCACCAGCGGCACGATCAATGCCTGGAAAAAACTGTAGCCGGTGGTCTGATAATCGGTGAGGTACATCAGGTTTTCCGGATCGGAGATGATCACCCCATCCAAAAGACGCTGCTGCATCCGTTCGCGCAATCCATTCAGACGGCGCTCGTATTCCGCCATGGGAAAGGTCATGTCATCGCGCTGTCTCATGCCAACACCTCCTGCATGGCTTCGCGGAAGAGCGCCAAGCCCGCTTCCAGATCGCGGTCGGGAATGATCAGTGGTGGTATGAGTTTCAACACCCGGCCGCCGGAGCCACACGGACCAACCAGCAGCCCCTTCTTGAAACAACGCGCGGCCACGGCCTTGGCCACGGCACCGTCGTTCACATCCAGAGCCTGGATCATGCCTTTGCCGCGCACGGCGAAGTCGGTGTCGGAGGCCAGTTCCTGCAATACGGCATGGAGGCGTTCGCCCTTGTCTCGCACCGCAGCAAGCAGCTTGTCATCTTCGAAATAGCCCAGGGCCTCCGCCCCGGCGACAAAGGACAGGTCCTGGCCGCGGAAGGTGCCGGTGTGCTCCCCCGGCTGCCAGTGGGCATCGTGCTCGGGCTTGTTGAGATTCATGGCCAGCGGGGTGCCAAAACCACCGATGCCCTTGGCCAACACGATGATATCCGGATCCAAGCCGAGATCCTCGAAACTGAAATACCGTCCGGTCCGACCGCAGCCGACCTGGATATCGTCGACGATCAACAGCGCCCCCTGCTCATGCGCCAACTGCTGCAGCGCCTGCAGGAATGCCGCCGAACCAACGTTGACCCCACCCTCGGCCTGGATGGTCTCGACGATGATACCGGCGGGTGGTTCCAAGCCAGCGGATGGATCGGCATAGGCGCAGCGCAATTCCTCGATGGCCTGCAGGCCTCCGCCTGCAGTATTCTCGAACGGAATCCGAACCACGTTGTCCAGGGGGATGCCAGCAGCACCTCGGAAATACGAATTGGCGGTGCAAGCCAAGGCGCCCAGGGTCATACCATGAAAACCATGACTACAGGCCAGAATGGTCTGCCGCCCGGTCACCCGTCTGGCGAGCTTCAGCGCCGCTTCCACGGCATTGGTGCCGGTCGGCCCCATGAATTGCAGGCGATAGTCCATACCACGGGGCTGCAGGATGGTGTCCACGAAACGCTGGATGAAGCGTCGCTTGGCCGTGGTGTACATATCCAGACTATGGGTGACCCCATCGGCTTGGATATACTCGATCACCGCCTGTTTCATGCGAGGGTCGTTATGCCCGAAATTGAGCACCCCCGCACCGGCGAAGAAATCGATATACGATTTGCCCGCCTCGTCCACCTGACGCGCCCCCGAGGCGCTGGTGAACACCGTCGGAAACGCACGGCAATAGCCGCGAATACCCGACTCCCAGCGTTCGAAAATCTGCATGTTCGGCCCTCCGGCGTCTCCTCCGGTTATTGGTTTTCCCGGCTGGCCCGACCGCCTCCCGGAGGCACTCTGATGACCAACCAAAGGACTCACCCTCATTGGACCAATAGGGCACATGTAGTGCAAGAATTGTTTTGCCAGGCCTTCCGCCGATGGGCCGATTTGCCCGGTTTTCGCGTGGTTTGGCCGCCTGCGGCGTGCCGTCTCCAGCCGGCCGTCTCTGGACCGGCATACGACCCGCGGCTCGCTGCAGTCCCCGAAAAATCAACGACATGGTCAACCACGAAGCACTGCCGACACTCGACCCGTCCATGCCGCTGGGCCACGTCCCACCTTACGACTACTTGGCAATACCCTTATGATGACAGAGACCACCGGTGATCTCGATGGTCGTACCATCGATGGCCTCATTCTGACAAACCTGACAAACCAATTCGACGATCTCGGCCGGTTCGATCAGTCGGCCCAGATGAACGTCCGGTAAGATCTGCTCGTCGAGGACTTCCGGCTTCATCGCTTGCACCATAGGCGTGGCGACGTATCCGGGTGCGATACCAACCACGCGGATACCGCGAATGCGACGACGGTTGAATTCACCCGTGATGATTTTCGGAAACAGGGCGTCGGCGGCCTTGCTGGCGGCATAATTCAGCTGCCCCAATTGCCCCGCCTTGTTGACCGAGGAGATGACGAACAGCACCCCCTGGCTGCCGGAATCGATCATCGCAGCAGCCGCATCGCGCACACACAGAAAGGTACCGGTGAGATTGACCTCGATCACCGCCCGCCAGTCGGCCAGGCTCATCTTGCCGCTGACCTTGCCGGTTTCCCGATCGGTACGGACCAGGAAACCATCACGGATCACGCCGGCACACGGCAGCAGGATATTCAAGGCCCCATAGTGCGCGACCGCCAGCTGCATCAGGGCCTCGGTCTCCGCTTCCTTGGTGACGTCCACCACCCGGGTCTGACAGGCACCGCCAGCGGCGCGCACCAGGCCCGCAGTTTCGGCCAAGGGCTCTTCGGCAATATCTGCCAGCACCAACCGCGCACCAGCAGCCGCCAAGCGGCTGGCCGCCGCGCGGCCGATTCCCGAACCGGCACCGGTGATAACAGCAACGGCATTGTCGACATTCATGATTCCGCTCCTTCCAGCAACACGGCTATGCCCATGCCGCCGCCAATACACAAGGATGCCAGGCCGCGCTGGACCTGGCGCCGACGCATTTCATGCAACAGGGTCACCGCGATACGGGCACCGGAAGCACCGATGGGATGGCCCAAGGCAATGGCACCGCCGTTGACGTTGACCCGCTGGCGGTCCACCGGGCCGTACTGCCGGTCCAGTTCCTGCAACACCGCCAGGGCCTGGGCGGCAAAGGCCTCGTTCAGTTCCAGCAGATCGATATCTGCCAACTGCCAGCCGGATTGCTGCAAGACCGTACCGATGGCCGGCACGGGGCCAATGCCCATCACCGCCGGATCAACCCCGGCAACGGCAGCGGCGCGGATATGGGCGAGTATCGGCAGGCCCCAGGCCTGGGCACTGGCTCGATCGGCAAGCAGCAGGAAAGCGGCGCCGTCGTTGACCCCCGAGGCATTGCCGGCAGTGATGCGGCCATCGGCCCGAAAGGCGGGTTTCAGCGCGGCCAACGCCTCAGCGGTGACACCGGCGCGGGGATGTTCGTCGTAATCCATGACGCCAGTGGCGGCGCGGGGCCGCCGCACCTCGATCGGCACGATTTCCTCTCGAAATCGCTCGGCGTGCTGGGCCTGTTCGGCTTTCTGCTGGCTCTCGGCGGCAAAGGCATCCATGTCGGCTCGGGAGAGCTGGTAGCGATCCGCCAGATTTTCCGCGGTTTCAGCCATGTGAACATCACCGAAGGCATCCCACAGGCCATCATGCACCAGGCTGTCGATACAAACGTCGTGCCCCAGCCGCGCTCCGCGCCGATGCGTCGGCAACAGATACGGTGCCTGGCTCATATTCTCGCTGCCACCAGCAATAATGCAGCGGGCCTGGCCACTGGCGATGGCACTCGCTGCCAGGGCTACGGCGCGCAGGCCGGAACCACAGACCTGATTGACCACGAAAGCACTGCCGGCCTGGGACAAACCGGCATTCAACTGGATTTGTCGGGCAATATTCTGACCGAGTCCAGCGCCGAGCACATTCCCGACGATCACTTCCTCCACCGCCACCGGATCGACTCCGCTCTCGGCCAGCACCGCCTGCACCACCGATACGCCCAGGACGATCGCCGAGGTTTCCCCCAGTCGCCCGGACAGCGTTCCGACGGGACTCCGCTTGGCGCCACAGATCACCACGTCATCGAACATGCTCGGCTCCCTCGATGCGTCATTGTTCCAGAACCGTCGCTGGGGAATCAGCGCAAAACCATTCGCGCATTCAGCCGGACATTCGCGCCCCGAGCAATCGATCCTGGAAAGGCCACTCTTGTCAACCCAACACGACGTGACAGGTGTCACCGCAGCGTGATGCACCCGGACCTCTTCCGACGCAACCCCGTGGGGATTGAAACATACGGGGCATCGGATTCCCAGTGTCGTCGCAGCCGGCAACCCTGGGTGCCGCGTCTCAAAAAAACCGACGACCCCAAGGGGACTGAAACAGATCATTATAAGCTGAGCCCGCAAAAACTTCGAGCAGAAAAAGTTGTTTTTGCAGGCTCAGCTTCGCCGTCCGAGGGGCTTGCCCCTCGATGTGAGAGCCGAAAACCGGGCGTCGACCGCTACGATTGAACCCGGCTGGGTTCCGGGCGGCGCTCGGTTTGTACAGCCACCCGGTTACATCATGTCGCGGTCACATCCGCGAGACAGCGCTCCGCTTCGTCGCGAGTCTCAAAAATATATGGCGCCAACTGACGCCGCTGGAGCGCATCACCGAGTTTCATCCGTAAAAAGGCACTGGTAGTGTAGCGACTGACCTCGCGATAATACTCGGCCACCACCTGCTGCACCATCGCGGCATAGGCGTCGATCCATTCCGGGCTGATACTGAAATGGTCGTAGTTGACAATGGTCGTCATGCGCTGGCCAGCAACGGTAGCGTGTTCCGCAACCAGTTCGCGAATATGATCGATGGTGGCCTGGTCGCGCACCGCCAGGTTCTCGAAATTGACGAAAAAACGGTTGCTGGAGGCATCGTAACGGAAGCGGTGCGCCAAGGGAAGCTCGGTCAAAAGTGCCCGTAGCCCCATGGGGCCCGGCAGAAACAGGCGCTGGTCCATGAGCATCGGTGTCTGCCGGATCACCGGGCGGAAATCCATCTGCGCCAAAATATCCCGCTCCAGATCTATGCCTGGGGCAATCTCAACCAGTTCGAGACCATTTTCTCCCAGTATGAACACGCAGCGTTCGGTGACATACCATACCGGCCGCCCACGCCGCAGCGCCTCCGCCGCCGAGAAGGTGACCTGTTCCACCGCCGGCACGAACTTCCGCACCCGTCCTTCCTGCTCGATACGCAGCCCTCCGTCCCTGACCCGGGTTTTCAGGCCACCAGCGGTAAAGGTGCCAGCAAACACCACGGCACGGGCGTTCTGACTGATATTGATAAAACCACCGGCACCAGCCAAGCGCGACCCAAAACGGCTGACATTCAGGTTGCCATGTTGGTCGGCCTGGGCCAGGCCGAGAATGCACAGATCCAGACCACCACCGTCATAGAAATCAAATTGATACGGCTGGTCGATCACCGCTTCGGTATTGATCGCAGCACCGAAACTCAGGCCGCCAGCGGGGATGCCGCCAATCACGCCAGGCTCAGCAGTCATCGTCACCAGATCCAGAATGTGTTCCTCGGCGGCCACGTAGGCCACGCCCTCGGGCATGCCGATACCGAGATTGATTACGGCATTGGCCTCCAGAGCCAGGGCGCTGCGTCGAGCGATGAGCTTGCGTTGATCCAGCGCCATCGGCTCCAGGGCGAATTCCGGAATCCGCAGCTCGCTGCTGTAGGCGGGATTGTAGGCCTCGGCAAAGGTCTGCTGATGCAGGGCCGGATCATCAACCTGAACCACACAATCAACCAGAATGCCTGGGATCTTCACCTCCCGCGCCGGCAGACTGCGGCGCTGTGCAACCCGCTCCACCTGGACGATGACCACGCCACCGGAATTGTGCACCGCCATCGCCAGGGCCAGCGCCTCCAAGGTGAGCGCCTCACGCTCCATGGTGATATTGCCATCCAGATCCGCAGTGGTGCCACGCAGAAAGGCAGCGTGGATGGGGAAGGTCTTGTAGGCCAGATAATCCTGATCGTCGAAACGGACCAGCTCCACCAGGTCGTCTTGAGTGCGCTGATTGATCTTACCACCGCCACAGCGGGGATCGACGAAAGTACCCAAGCCCACATGGGTGATGCAGCGCGGTCGGCCACCGGCAATGTCACGGAAGAGATGCGCCACCACCCCTTGCGGCAGGTTGTAGGCCTCGATCCGATTCTGCACCGCCAGCCGCTGCAGCGCCGGCACCAAGCCCCAGTGGCCGCCAATCACCCGTTTCAGCAGGCCCTCATGACCAAAGTGGTTCAAACCACGGTCACCACCATCACCCTGGCCGGCAGCGTAGACCAGGGTCAACTCGCGCGGCGTGCCGTCGGCCAGAAAGCGCTGCTCCAAAGCCACGGCAAGAGCTTCAGGAAAACCAATGCCGACAAAGCCCCCGGTGGCCAGGGTATCACCAGGCCGGATCAAGCGCACGGCCTGCTCGGCGGACACCAGCTTGCCGCGCTTCATATCGGCGCGCAGATCGGCGAGAATGGGATGCGGGCTGTGGACGGACATGGCTCTGCTCCAGGTTCAGCCCTGTGGCCATGACCTGGTTTCGCTTACAGCACAGATCGCCATCCTGAGCGAAACAGCATCATGCCATATGATACTGATTGCACCTGCCCACCCCCGAAAGCGGCTCGGTGTCCCTACCGACCGGTGACCTGAGCGCCGCGTTGGATCCCGCGGAAGAGCATTTCCATCTCTTCCGGGTTGTCGGCGTTGGCCAAGGCGTCTTCGCGGGTGATTTCGCCGCGTTCGTACAGCTTGTACAGGCTCTGATTGAAGGTCATGCAGCCGAAGTGGCCGCTTTCTGCGATCAGGGTGGCCAGCTCGACGGTGCGGCCTTCCTCGATCATCTGGCGGATGGTCGGGGTGGCGACCATCACCTCCATCGCCGGTATACGGCCGCTCTTGCCGGCGCGGGGGATCAGACGTTGCGAGAGCACTCCCTGGATCACCAGCGACAACTGCATACGGATCAACTCGTGCTGATAGGGCGGGAAGAAGTTGATCACGCGTTCCATGGTCTGTTGGGCATTGATGGTGTGCAGAGTGGACAGCACCAAGTGGCCGGTCTCGGCGGCGTCGATGGCGGCCTGCACGGTTTCGGTGTCGCGCATCTCACCGATCAGGATCACGTCCGGGGCCTCACGCATGGCATTACGCAGGGCGGTCTGGAAATCGCGGGTGTCGATCCCCACCTCACGCTGGTTCACCACCGAACGCATGTCGGTGTAGGTGTATTCGATCGGGTCCTCGATGGTGATGATGTGCCGATTGGTAACCTGATTCATATACTGGATCATCGACGCCAACGAAGTGGATTTGCCGGAGCCGGTGATCCCCGTGACCAGGATCATGCCGCGGCGCAGCAACGCCAGGCGTTCGAACACCTGCACCGGCAGGCCCAGGGTATTGAAGTCGGGAATGTTGCTCTGCACGTAGCGCATCACGAAGCCAATCTGGCCGCGCTGCATGAAGGCGTTGACGCGAAAGCGACCGAGGTCTTCCACCTCGTAGGCCGTATCGACCTCGTGCGCTTTCTTGAAGATATCGCGCGAGTGCTCGTCGACGATCTCCAGGAAGTAGCCCTTCATCAGCTCCTTGGTGATCTGGGCCTGACCCAGCTGGCGCACGGCACCGTCCACCCGCACTGCTGGCGGCACCCCCACCTTCAAGAACAGGTCGGATGAGCGGAGTTGCACCATCGCGCGCAGAATGTCGTGCAGTTGCATGGGTCAGATATCCTCGTCGAGGGCTTGCAAGTTCGCCAACAGACTATTTTCCAGTTCATTCACACCAGCGCCAGTCGCAGCTGAGATGGCCAACACCGGCCGGTTCAGATGCTCGCCCAGTCGCTGAACCAGACTAACGGCATCCGGCACCAGGTCGATCTTGCTCAGCACCAGCCACTGCTCGCGTCGCGCCAGCACCGGCGAGTACTTGGCCAGCTCCTGCTCGATGGTGGCAACACGCTCACTGATCTCCTCCACCACACCATCGCCGACCTCGACCAGGTGCAGGAGCATACGACACCGCTCGACGTGACGCAAAAACTGATGCCCCAGGCCGGCGCCTTCGGCCGCACCCTCGATCAGACCGGGAATGTCGGCCAGCACCACCTGCCGATCACTGCGCTCGATCACCCCCAACTGCGGTCGCAGGGTGGTGAAAGGGTAATCCGCGACCTTGGGTCGCGCCGCCGACAAGCGGGTAAGCAGGGTGCTTTTGCCAGCGTTGGGAAAACCGATGAAGCCGACATCCGCGATCAGTTTCAGCTGCAGGCGCAAGGGCATGCTGACGCCCTGCACACCGGGCCCTGCCTTGCGCGGCACCCGATTGGTGCTGCTCTTGTAACGGCTATTGCCACCACCGCCCTTGCCGCCAGCGGCCAGCACCACCCGCTGCCCGGCTTCACAGAGATCGACCAGGATTTCATCGGTCTCGGCATGCCGGATCACGGTGCCACACGGTAGCTCCAGAATCAG